>NZ_JBQCVO010000010.1:0-51065 GCF_051958295.1 Neisseria sp. P0014.S002
AAGCCGCCAACAGGCTAAGTGCGCCTGTTGCCGCCTAAAAAGCGGCCGGATGCCTGATTATCAGGTATCCAAGGGGGGATTAAGGGGGTATTTGAGTAGGATCAGTGGATCTTTGAAACAAAAACAGCCGAAAATCTTTATTTAGGTTTCAGCTGTTGGGGAAAAGGAATTTTGCAAAGGTCTCGGCCTTCACGCAAAAGCCATAAACTGCTTGTTTTGTGGTAGAATCAACAAGATTTTTGCCATACGAAATTACAGATAATCATGACCGACGCAACCATCCGCAACGACCATAAATTTGCACTTGAAACCCTGCCTGTCAGCCTTGAAGACGAAATGCGCAAGAGCTACCTCGATTACGCCATGAGCGTGATTGTGGGTCGAGCCCTGCCGGATGTCCGCGACGGTCTCAAGCCGGTACACCGCCGCGTGTTGTACGCGATGCACGAGTTGAAAAACAACTGGAATTCCGCCTATAAAAAATCGGCGCGTATCGTCGGCGACGTTATCGGTAAATACCACCCCCACGGCGATATAGCTGTTTACGACACCATCGTCCGCATGGCGCAAGATTTTTCCATGCGTTATGTACTGATCGACGGTCAGGGCAACTTTGGTTCCGTTGACGGATTGGCCGCGGCAGCCATGCGTTATACTGAAATCCGCATGGAAAAAATTTCCCATGAAATGTTGGCGGATATTGAAGAAGAAACCGTCAATTTCGGCCCCAACTATGACGGCAGCGAACATGAGCCGCTGGTATTGCCGACCCGTTTCCCTGCATTGTTGGTAAACGGTTCGTCCGGTATTGCCGTCGGTATGGCAACCAATATCCCGCCGCACAATTTGGGCGATACCATCAATGCCTGCCTGCGCTTGTTGGATGAGCCTGAAACTGAAATCGACGAGCTGATCAACATCATCCAAGCGCCCGATTTCCCGACCGGCGCGACTATTTACGGCTTGAGCGGCGTGCGCGAAGGCTATAAAACCGGCCGCGGCCGCGTGGTCATGCGCGGTAAAACCCATATCGAGCCTATTGGCAAAAACGGCGAGCGCGAAGCCATTGTAATTGATGAAATCCCATATCAAGTAAACAAAGCCAAGCTGGTTGAGAAAATCGGCGAATTGGTGCGCGAAAAAACGTTGGAAGGCGTATCCGACCTGCGCGACGAGTCCGACAAATCCGGTATGCGTGTTGTAATCGAATTAAAACGCAATGAAAATGCCGAAGTCGTTTTGAACCAACTCTACAAACTGACCCAGCTGCAAGATAGCTTCGGTATTAATATGGTGGCCTTGGTTGACGGCCAGCCGCGTTTGCTGAACCTGAAACAAATCCTGTCCGAATTCCTGCGCCACCGTCGCGAAGTCGTTACCCGCCGTACCCTGTTCCGCCTGAAAAAAGCGCGTCATGAAGGCCACATTGCCGAAGGTAAAGCGGTAGCCTTGTCCAATATCGACGAAATCATCCGTCTGATCAAAGAATCTGCCAATGCGCCGGAAGCCAAAGAAAAATTGCTGTCCCGCCCATGGCGCAGCAGCTTGGTTGAAGATATGCTCAGCCGTACGGATTTGGACCTGCAAATGATGCGTCCTGAAGGCTTGCCTGAAAATTTGGGTCTGCACAGTCAAGGCTATTATCTGAGCGAATTGCAAGCCGATGCCATCCTGCGCATGAGCCTGCGCAACCTGACCGGCCTCGATCAGGAAGAAATTGTCGGCGAATATAAAAATTTGATGAGCAAAATCATTGATTTCGTGGATATTCTTTCCAAACCTGAACGCGTTACCCAAATCATCCGCGAAGAATTGGCAGATATTAAAGCCAACTTCGGCGATGAACGCCGCAGTGAAATCAATCCGTTTGGCGGTGATATCGCCGATGAAGACCTGATTCCGCAACGTGAAATGGTCGTTACCCTGACTCATGGCGGCTACATTAAAACCCAGCCGACAACCGATTATCAGGCGCAACGTCGTGGCGGCCGCGGCAAACAGGCAGCGGCAACCAAAGACGAAGACTTTATCGAAACCCTGTTTGTTGCCAACACGCATGATTATTTGATGTGCTTCACCAATTTGGGCAAGTGCCATTGGATTAAAGTGTACAAACTGCCGGAGGGCGGCCGCAACAGCCGCGGTCGTCCGATTAACAACGTCATCCAATTGGAAGAGGGCGAAAAAGTCAGCGCCATCTTGGCCGTCCGCGAGTTCCCGGAAGACCAATACGTTTTCTTCGCCACTGCACAAGGCATGGTGAAAAAAGTCCAGCTGTCTGCGTTTAAAAACGTCCGCAGCCAAGGCATTAAAGCCATCGCGCTTAAAGAAGGCGATTACTTGGTCGGCGCAGCGCAAACCGGCGGTGCGGACGACATTATGTTGTTCTCCAACTTGGGCAAAGCCATCCGCTTTAACGAATATTGGGAAAAATCCGGTAACGATGAAGCAGAAGATGCTGATATCGAAACCGAAAACGAAGATTCAGACGGCCTGGATGATGAAAATGCCGAAAACGCATTGCCAAGCGGCAAACATGGTGTCCGTCCGTCCGGTCGCGGCAGCGGCGGTTTGCGCGGTATGCGCCTGCCGGCCGATGGCAAGATTGTCAGCCTGATTACCTTCGCCCCTGAAGCCGAGCAAAGCGATTTGCAAGTATTAACCGCTACCGCCAACGGCTATGGCAAACGCACCCCGATTGCCGATTACAGCCGTAAAAACAAAGGCGGCCAAGGCAATATCGCCATCAATACCGGCGAGCGCAACGGCGATTTGGTTGCCGCGACTTTGGTCAGCGAAACTGACGACCTGATGCTGATTACCAGTGGCGGCGTCCTGATTCGTACCAAAGTTGAGCAAATCCGCGAGACTGGCCGTGCTGCCGCAGGTGTCCGCCTGATTAATCTGGATGAAGGCGAAACTTTGGTCAGCTTGGAACGCGTGGCTGAAGAGGCTGAAGATGAATCCCCTTTAGAAAGCGATGCAGCTGAAAACCAAGTGGTAGAAACTGAAGATAC
Source organism: Neisseria sp. P0014.S002 (assembly GCF_051958295.1). Classification (NCBI taxonomy): domain Bacteria; kingdom Pseudomonadati; phylum Pseudomonadota; class Betaproteobacteria; order Neisseriales; family Neisseriaceae; genus Neisseria; species Neisseria sp. P0014.S002. The sequence goes on from NZ_JBQCVO010000010.1 coordinate 3,018, forward strand.
TCCATCTCAAGAATCTTAAACGTCAATGAAAAAGGCCGTCTGAAAAATTTTCAGACGGCCTGCTTATTCCAAAAGAAAATCCCGTGAGCGCAACCGAACCGTTCGATTTACCTCTTTTTCTGAAAAATCTGCCTAATCTGCCGGGCGTGTACCGTTTTTTTGACGAAGACAATAATGTTTTGTATGTCGGCAAAGCGGTCAATCTCAAGCGGCGCGTTTCCAGCTATTTCCAAAAAAATGACCATTCGCCGCGCATCGCATTGATGGTAAAACAGGTTCACCATATCGAAACCACCATCACTCGTTCTGAAGCCGAAGCGCTGATTCTCGAAAACAACTTCATCAAAGCCCTGTCGCCGAAATACAATATTCTTTTCCGCGATGACAAAAGCTATCCATATTTGATGCTCAGCGGCCATCAATATCCGCAAATGGCGTATTACCGCGGCACGCTGAAGAAGCCTAATCAATATTTCGGTCCGTATCCAAACAGCAACGCCGTGCGCGACAGTATTCAAGTGTTGCAAAAAGTCTTTATGTTGCGTACCTGCGAAGACAGTGTGTTTGAACACCGCGACCGTCCTTGTCTGCTTTACCAAATCAAACGCTGTACTGCTCCTTGTGTCGGCTACATCAGCGAAGAAGATTATCGCGACAGCGTGCGTGAAGCCGCGACTTTCCTCAATGGCAAAACCGATGAACTGACGCGCACCTTGCAACACAAAATGCAAACCGCCGCCGCCAATCTACAATTTGAGGAAGCCGCCCGTTACCGCGATCAAATTCAAGCGCTCGGTATTATGCAGAGTAATCAGTTTATCGACAGTAAAAATCCGAACAATCCCAACGATATCGATTTGCTCGCGCTGGCGGTTTCAGACGGCCTGGTATGCGTACACTGGGTCAGCATCCGCGGCGGCCGGCACGTCGGCGACAAAAGCTTTTTCCCCGACACCAAAAACGATCCCGAGCCCAACGGACAAGATTACGCCGAAGCCTTCGTCGCCCAACATTATCTGGGCAAAAGCAAACCCGACATCATCATCAGCAACTTTCCTATTCCTGATGCGCTGAAAGAGGCTTTGGAAGGCGAACACGGCAAGCAGATGCAGTTTGTCACCAAAACCATAGGCGAACGCAAAGTCTGGTTGAAAATGGCGGAACAAAACGCGCAAATGGCGATTGCACAACGCCGACTGCAACAAAGCAGCCAGCAACACCGTATTGATGAATTGGCCAAAATCCTCGGCATGGATTCAGACGGCCTCAACCGCCTTGAATGTTTCGATATCAGCCACACGCAAGGCGAGGCCACTATTGCGTCCTGCGTTGTGTATGATGAGCAAAACATCCAGCCTTCGCAATACCGCCGCTACAACATCACAACCGCCAAGCCCGGCGACGACTACGCCGCTATGCGCGAAGTGTTGACGCGCCGTTACGGCAAAATGCAGGAAGCCGAAGCCAACGGCGAAAGCGTCAAATGGCCGGATGTCGTGTTGATTGACGGCGGCAAAGGGCAAATCGGCGTAGCCGTATCGGTATGGGAAGAGCTCGGGCTGCATATTCCTTTGGTCGGTATCGCCAAAGGCCCCGAGCGCAAAGCAGGTATGGAAGAACTCATACTGCCTTTTACCGGCGAAGTTTTCCGCCTGCCGCCCAACAGCCCGGCGTTGCATTTATTGCAAACCGTACGCGATGAGTCGCACCGCTTTGCTATTACAGGCCACCGCAAAAAACGCGACAAAGCACGTGTTACTTCCTCACTCAGCGAAATCCCCGGTATCGGCAGCAAACGCCGCCAAGCATTGCTCACCCGATTCGGCGGTCTGCGCGGCGTGATTGCGGCCAGCCGCGAGGACTTGGAAAAAGTGGAAGGCATTAGCAAAGCATTGGCGGAAACCATTTACGAGCATCTGCACTGATTGGCTTGAATAGCAAAAAGGAACAATATGAAACCTGTCATCATCAAAAATATCGAGATCGGCAAAGGCCTGCCTAAAATTGCCGTACCGCTGGTGGCCGCCAATACGCAGGAATTGGAGCAGGCTTTGCGCGTATTGAAAGAGACGGCTTTTGACATTATTGAATTTCGTGCGGATTTTTTCCAAGAGGCGCTTGATGCCGATTTTATTGCCGAGCAATTAGGCATTGTCCGACAGGCTTTTCCTGACAAGCCTTTACTGTTTACGTTTAGAAGGGCGCAAGAGGGTGGCAATGCACCTTGTTCTGACGACTATTATTTTGAATTATTGGAAAAAATCATCTGTTCCAAACAAGCCGATATGATCGACATCGAGCTTTTTGCCGAGGAAAGCAGCGTAAAACAAGCCATTGCTTGGGCGCATGAGTATCAAACTGCCGCTTTACTTTGCAATCACGATTTTCAAGCTACGCCATCTTTGGCAGACATTACAGGCCGTCTGAAAACAATGGCCGAGTGGGGAGCGGATATCTGTAAAATTGCCGTGATGCCGCAATCTCCGCAAGATGTATTGACTTTATTGCAGGCAACGTATGAAGTTTCACAAAGTATAAACTGCCCGATTATTACTATGTCTATGAATAAAATCGGTGCGATCAGTCGTCTGGCCGGCTCGGCTTTCGGCTCAGCCGTAACCTTTGGTGCAGCAGGAAAAACGTCGGCTCCCGGTCAAATTGATGCCAATGAATTGAGGAAAATCCTGGCTATTTTAGGATAATTTAATTATTAACATTTAAGTCCATTTGAAAAATATTTTTCAGATGGACTGATTTTTTATCATTTTTTTCTTTCAATTCTAAATAAAATAGGTAACAATAGGCTTCCTATTTTAATAACTAGAGGAGAAATAAAATGACTACTACTAAAGAAAACCTGGCGAACCCAGGTCCAGTAGGCCTGTGTGGCTTTGCATTGACAACTTGGTTGCTCAGTCTGATTAACGGCGGCTTTTTTACTGCTCAAGAGGGTGTCGGCTTAGTTTTGGGCATGGCTCTCGCCTTTGGTGGTATCGCCCAAGTTATTGCCGGTATGTTTGAGTTCAAGAAAGGCAATACGTTTGGCTTTACCGCTTTTATCAGCTATGGTGCCTTCTGGTGGACATGGGCTTTGTTTACCATCTTTTTCAAAGGTGAAACAGCTCCGGCATTTATCGGCTGGTATCTCTGCGCATGGGGTATGTTTTCGCTGATGATGTTTGTGGCCACTTTGACCAAGCCTAAAGTATTGAGCGGTATTTTCTTTTGCTTGACGCTGACTTTCTTTGCTTTGGGTATTGGCGATGGTATGCAAAACCACAGCATCGTCCATATCGGCGGTTGCTTAGGCTTGGTAACTGCACTTGGCGCGTTCTACTTGGCAGCGGCAGAGGTCATCAACGAATCTTTCGGCCGTACTGTTTTGCCGGTTGGCGAGCGTAAATAAGCTTAACTATAAAAATGCCGTCTGAACGGTGGAAATGAAATCAAAGATTTCGACCGCAATGTTCAGACGGCATTTTTTATTTGTCTTCAAATAAATCGACATCAAATAAATCCGGCTCTTTGATGCGCTCTCGACAATCGAGCTTAATGTCTTCAGTAACCCGGCAGCAGCACGGCAAAATTTCTCCGGGCGCGACAAAAGCGAGTGGAAAATTATCATAAGAGACTTTTCCATCCAAGATTTTGACCCGGCATGAACCGCAATAACCGCTGCGACATTGGTATTCAACCTCGTGTCCGGTGCGCTCCAAGCCCTCCAATAAGGTTTCGCCTTGTTGGAGTTGGAAGGTTTTGTCGTGTGTGCTGATGAGTGCCATGTGTGTTTTAGGGCATAGAAGCCGTCTGAACAATGTTTCAGACGGCCTTAAATATATAAATTCAAATAATCAAGCCTTTTTCCCACAAGGCCAAAACGACATGAAGCTGGCTGTTATATTTTTTTTCATTACCCACAATTTCGCGCCAGAAAACGGATTTTTTCTGATTTGCCCATTCGGGATCATTTTTTAAAAGGCTGACCGCTGTAACGGCATATTCTCCGTTTTTGGAATGTTTGGTTTTGACTTTTTCCGGGTTGATTCCTTTAACCAACCCCGCACGACACAATCCCAAAAATGCATTCTTTGGGCATCCTTTTTTTCTAATTGACTCCTTGATGGGAAATGATGCCGCAATCTCTGTCCAAGCTTGTTCCATATCTTCATATTTAGAATATGATTCAGCTGCTTTTACCGCAATGTCGCCATAAATCTTCATTTTTGGTTATACCTTGAGGATTGAAAAGAGATTTTCAGACGGCCGGTTACGCCCAAAGGCCGTCTGAAACGCGGTTTACAGCTCGAAATCGCCCAAATCGTCGGCATTGACTTCCGAATCAATCTGACCAATCAGGTAAGAGGAAATTTCCACTTCTTGCGGCGCAACCTGTACATTGTCAGAAGACAGCCATGCGTTGATCCAAGGAATCGGATTTTGGGTCGCACCTTCAAATCCGGCAGGAAGACCAACCGCCTGCATACGCAGATTGGTAATGTATTCAACGTATTGAGCCAGAATTTCCTTGTTCAGGCCAATCATTGAGCCGTCTTTAAACAGATAGGCCGCCCATTCTTTTTCCTGCTCGGCTGCTTTTTTGAAGAGGTTGAAACACTCGTCCTGCAATTCATTCGCAATTTCAGCCATTTCAGGATCATCGGCACCGGCACGCATCAGGTTGAGCATATGCTGGGTGCTGGTCAGGTGCAGGGCTTCATCACGGGCAATCAGTTTGATGATTTTGGCGTTGCCTTCCATCAATTCGCGCTCGGCAAAGGCGAAAGAGCAGGCGAATGAAACGTAGAAGCGGATGGCTTCCAATACGTTGACGCACATCAGGCAGAGATAGAGTTTTTTCTTCAACTCGCGCAAAGATACGGTAACAAGCTTGCCGCCGACATTGTGCGTGCCTTCACCCAACAGATTGTAATACTGAGTGTATTCAATCAAATCATCGTAATAGCAGGCAATGTCTTCAGCTCGGGCGATAATGTATTTGTTTTGCACAATATCATCAAACACGACTGAAGGATCATTCACGATATTACGGATGATATGAGTGTAGCTGCGCGAGTGGATGGTTTCGCTGAAGCTCCACGTTTCAATCCACGTTTCCAGCTCGGGAATAGACACCAAAGGCAAGAAAGCAACATTCGGGCTGCGGCCTTGGATCGAATCGAGCAGGGTTTGGTATTTCAGATTGCTGATGAAAATATGTTTTTCGTGTTCGGGCAGATTGGCGTAGTCAATACGGTCGCGCGACACGTCGATTTCTTCCGGCCGCCAGAAAAACGACAGTTGCTTTTCAATCAGTTTTTCAAATACTTCGTATTTCTGCTGGTCATAACGGGCGACATTTACCGGCTGACCAAAAAACATCGGCTCTTTCAACGCGTCGTTTTTGGTCTTGGAAAAGGTGCTGTATGACATAGTTAGGTGTTCGCAGGACATGGGGTGGCTTTCTATTCGGTTTGTTTGTTTCGAGCTTGGCAAAAGGTCGTCGGTAACGGGGGAGGGAACGGCTTTCAGACGGCCTTTGCGGGTCTGTAGGTTGGGTTGCAAACCCAACATTTGGTTTGTGTTTTGCGGTTTTGTTGGGTCAAGCCCCAACCTACTTTGCTGTTAATGTGAGCCGTGGGTTTGTTAGTAAGTATTTAAGTTTTCTATTGTAACAACTGGAGGTTTAGGAACTTTTTTGGCCCCTCTACTAACAAAATAAACAAGGCCAGCAAAAAGAGCAGCACTCAAAGAGGAAAGAAAAGCGGGAACTAATAAGACTCCCATTGCTGATGAAAAATCAATAATTTGCTTATTAATAGGAAAAACTAGCCATATAAATACAATAATCCAAAATAGTATTCCCCAAACTGCTGCATTCTGTTTTTTTAGGCATTGATTTAATTTATCCCAATTATTCTTAGGCTCTAATGACAATAAGTTTAATTGAATTTTACTTTCTTGATAAATCGGTTCCGCGCTACTGAGGACACTTAATACTTTTTTTCCAGCATTGCTTCTTGCAGAATATCGACCATCCTTATTTTTACTGACATTATTTTTTATAGCATATAAATGTGCAGCCGCTATTATTTCTTTCTGTTTTTGAACTTCATTATTTAAATTGATAAATTGATTTTTTTCAAAATCATCTAGCCAAAAAGTAGAATCCCCAGTAAGCATTCCCCTCAACCTATATACACCTGATTTTGATTGGAAATAGATATACAAAAAAATAACTGGTACAGCAACAGCAAAAATAATACACATCAAGCCAAGTACAAACAGGGCTACTGCTGTTGCATCATCACTTTTCTTTTTTCCCATTATATTTATCTACTTTTCAGTTTGGTAATAACAAGATTTTCTATAAAACAGTACAGCTTCAACGCAAATTATTGGATGTCGGATACAAGTATCCAACCTACGAGCGACTAATTTAAGAAAATCCTTAAAGCCTTCTATTATCTAGAAGCCTTGGATATACTTTCAAAAATTAACCTGTTTTAAATCTTACAAGCCCCACCTGCGCAGCCATCATCTTGAATATCGGCCTGCGTATCGTCCGCACCGTCGCGGGTATTGTGGTAGTACAGGGTTTTGACGCCGTATTTATAGGCGGTCAGCAGGTCTTTCAGCATTTGTTTCATGGAAACTTTGCTGCCTTCAAATTTGTTCGGGTCGTAGGCGGTATTGGCAGAAATTGATTGATCGACAAATTTCTGCATTACGCCGACGAGTTTCAGGTAGCCTTCGTTGCCGGGAAGCTGCCACAAGGTTTCGTAGGCATCTTTCAGGGTTTCAAATTCCGGTACGACTTGTTTCAAAATACCGTCTTTTGATGCTTTAACACTGACCAGGCCGCGTGGAGGCTCGATGCCGTTGGTGGCGTTGGCGATTTGCGAACTGGTTTCAGACGGCATGAGTGCGGTCAGGGTAGAGTTGCGCAGGCCGTATTTGACGATGTCGGCGCGCAGGCTTTCCCAGTCGTAGTGCAAAGGCTCGCTGCACACGGCGTCCAAGTCTTTTTTGTAGGTATCGATAGGCAGTTTGCCTTGCGAGTAAACGGTTTGGTTGAAGAGCGGGCATGCGCCGTATTCTTTGGCAAGGTTTACCGATGCTTTGAGCAGGTAATACTGCATGGCTTCAAAGGTGTGGTGGGTCAGGCCGAGGGCGGAGTCGTCGCTGTAACGTACGCCGTTTTTCGCCAGATAGTAGGCGTAGTTGATGACGCCGATGCCGAGTGTGCGGCGGTTCATGGTTGCGGTGCGTGCTGCTGCAACCGGATAGTCTTGATAATCCAGCAGGGCATCAAGTGCGCGTACGGTCAAATCGGCAAGCTCTTCCAGTTCGTCCAAGTTGTTCAATGCGCCTAAGTTGAAGGCGGACAGGGTACACAAGGCAATTTCGCCGTTCGGATCATTGATATTGTCCAGCGGTTTGGTCGGCAGGGCGATTTCCATACACAAGTTGGACTGATGAACAGGCGCAACGCGCGGATCAAACGGGCTGTGCGTGTTGCAGTGGTCAACGTTTTGGATATAGATACGACCGGTACCGGCACGCTCCTGCATTAGAGTGGAGAACAATTCTGTTGCCGGCAAAGTACGTTTGCGGATATTCGGGTCTTGCTCGTATTGAGTATAGAGGCGCTCGAATTCATCTTGGTCGGCGAAGAAGGCATCATACAAACCCGGCACTTCATTCGGCGAGAACAGGGTAATGTTGCCGCCTTTGATCAAACGGGTGTACAGCAGGCGGTTGATTTGTACGCCGTAGTCCAGTTGGCGGATACGGTTGTCTTCTACGCCGCGGTTGTTTTTTAATACCAACAGGCTTTCGGCTTCAATGTGCCACAATGGGTAGAACAAGGTTGCCGCGCCGCCACGTACGCCACCTTGCGAGCAGGACTTAACGGCCGCTTGGAACATTTTGAAGAATGGGATACAGCCGGTGTGTTGTGCTTCGCCGCCACGGATTTCGCTGCCCAAGCCACGGATACGGCCGGCGTTGATGCCGATGCCTGCGCGTTGGGAAACGTATTTTACAATCGCGCTCGTGGTAGCGTTGATGGAGTCGAGGCTGTCGTCGCATTCAATCAATACGCAGCTTGAGAATTGACGGGTAGGCGTACGCACGCCGCTCATGATAGGTGTAGGCAGCGATACTTTGAATGTGGAAACGGCGTCGTAAAAGCGTTTGACGTAATCCAAACGGGTCTCTTTCGGATATTTGCTGAAGAGACACATGGCTACCAAAATGTATAAAAACTGCGGCGTTTCATAAATTTGGCGGGTAACGCGGTTTTGAACCAGATATTTGCCTTCTAGCTGTTTTACGGCAGCATAAGAGAAGGTCATATCGCGGCTGTGGTCGATATAGGCATTCAGCTCGTCAAATTCTTCGCGACTGTAATCTGCGATGATGTGGCGGTCGTATTTGCCTGCTTCGGTCAGTTTTTTAACGTGATCGTAGAGGTGAGGCGGTTCGAATTCGCCATAAGCGATTTTGCGCAGATGGAAAATGGCGAGGCGGGCGGCCAGATATTGATAATCGGGCGTATCTTGTGAGATCAGGTCGGCCGCGGCCTTGATGATGGTCTCATGGATGTCGTCTGTACGGATACCGTTGTAAAACTGAATATGTGATTTAAGCTCGACTTGCGATACGGAGACGTTTTGTAAGCCTTCCGCCGCCCAAGTAACAACACGGTGGATTTTGTCTAAATTGATATCTTCCAAGCGTCCGTCGCGTTTGGTTACTTTAATATTCGTTGCTGCATTCATTATTCAGTCTTCCCATTAAAAAACACAAGATACGGTATTTGATTGCTTTGAACGGCACAATATAATGTATTTTTTTTTGTTTAACTAGACTTGACAATGCGCTTTTTTCGGGGGCTGATTAAGAAGGGGGAAGGCTCAGACTAGGTTTCATGTGGCTTTGTGGCGATTCGGCATTATTTTGTATTTGCATCACATTTGGTTAAACATTGGCTAGAGGCTTATGAAATAAAGAAATTTATCTTCGGTGTCTGTCTAAATAGAAGGTGTGTTAAATTTTGCAAAGCAAGAAGGATAATGTCGTAATTGATGACAATCGCCTGTCATGCAACACATTAGGCGGTTTGTTGATGTATCAGCGAGGCATATAATTGAGAAACTATCCGACCTAAACCGGGAGCGAATCATGTTGACACTGAAAACTTTAGGTTCTGCACTGGCAGCGGTTGCCGTATTGAGCTTGGGTATTTATTCTGTCGAAGCAGCGGCCCAACCGCATGGCCATCATGTGAGCAAACACCAGCAGGTAAAGAAAAACAAATTGCATCCTGCTTGTAAGAGATACCTTGAACGTCGTGCCGCTTGGTATCGCTACAAAGGCAACAAGGCCGAGTTGAGGGAAAACCGTAAAGCGGCAAAAGCGTTCCGCGGTTTGCCTTATGCCGAGCAAAAAATTCAATGCCAAGCTGCTTATCAGGCATTTGATGATTTTGATCACGGCAAATTCCGCCGCCGTTAATCGTCTGATTTAAACAAAGGCCGTCTGAATGTTTCAGACGGCCTTTGATATTTATTTCTCAACAATGATTTTGTTTTCGGCTTGAGGCTCGTATTGGGTGGATTCATCACCGTAATACAACACGCCCAGCTTGATGGGGATGCGGCCTTGCGATTTGCGGTGGGCATTGGAGTCACGCAGGGAGTAGGCGCAACCGCAATATTCTTGTTGGTAGAAATGCTCGCGCTTGCTGATTTCAATCATGCGTGCGCTGCCGCCGCCTTTGCGCCAGTTGAAATCCCAATAAACCAAGTCATCGTACGGCTCGGCAGCGCGATGGCCGCAGCCGTTAATTTGTTTCATGTCTTTCCAGCGTGAAATGCCCAGTGAGCTGGTGAAGACATGAAAGCCGTTTTCATGGGCGTATTGCGCCGCTTTTTCAAAACGCATGTCGAAACACATGGTGCAGCGGATACCGCGTTCGGGTTCGAATTCCATGCCTTTGGCTTTGGCGAACCATTCTTTACGGTCGTTTTCGTAGTCATCGTCTTTATCGACAAAAGGGATGCCAAATTTGTCCGCAAAGCGCATATTTTCTTCTTTGCGCAACATATATTCTTTGTGTGGATGGATATTGGGGTTGTAAAAATAAATGGTGTATTCGATGCCGCTGGCAAGCATGGCTTCCATCACTTCGCCGGAACATGGGGCGCAGCAGGAATGCAGCAGGACTTTTTTATGGCCGCCGGGCGGAACGAGAATAGGGCGGTCAATATCGGTAACGATAGGCGTGGTTTTTTCGGTCATGGTTGTATTCTGTTTTTGATATTTTTTCAGACGGCCTTTATCTCTGAGGCCGTCTGAAGGGGTTGAAATCTATTTGTCTATTTTAACAGAGCAATACTTTATGGAACAGTTTGTTACTGCTTTTTCTTTTCGTTCAATGGCTTGAACTCTTGTTCATCCAGAGGCGGGGCTGCGAAGATGGTGTCTGGATTGGGGTGTGCCGCAAATTCTGCCAGCAGGTTGCGATAGTCCAGCGACTGCTTCATCAGTTCGGCCGCGGCGGTGCGCAGGTTGTCCACATCTTCTGGTGGCAGATAAAAACTGGTCGGAATGTTCAATACTTTTTCCCTCAACTCGGAAGGAGGGAGGTCTTTGAGGTTGAGGCTGACGAAGGAGAAGCTGATGCCGTCGGTTTGTTTGTCTTTATTCCACTGATCGACGAAGGCACGGAAACGGCGCAGGGATTCTTGCGAGTTTTGGTCAATGGGGATATTGACGATGGAGGAGACGACGTCGCGGAAACCGGGAACGGCCGCAGTTTTGTCCAAATTGCTGCTGACTTGGTTTTGCGCATTGACGTTGATGACGACGATATGGCGGATGTTGTTTTGCAGGATTTTGTTTGTCAGGATTTTTTCCGGGTACATTTCCGTCATATCCAAAAGGCTACGCATACCCAGATTGTCGGTCAGGCGGCCGTCTATCAGGTGGATGTAGGGTCGGTTTTTCCCGTCTGCGTATTTTTGGAAGCGCTCGTAAAATTCTTTTATGGTGCGGCTTTGTTGTCTGCCTGTTTCGCTGTCGTCTGCATCTTCGATTTTGATCGGCGGTGTGTAGTTGCAGCGTCCGCCGTTGTTGTTTAGGGTAATCGGTGCAAATACCATAGGCACGGAGCTTGAAGCTGCGACGGCGCGGGCAAGTCGCAAGTCGCCCAAGTCGATACACATCGGGTCGAAATATTCTTGCGTGAAATTAAAACGCTCGCCTATGCCCATATCGGTGGCGGAAATGATGGCAAACGGGCCTTTGCGGTTCATTTCCAAATCGCGGAAAGTGGTTTTGCCGAAAAGGTAGTTTTCAAACTGCTCCTGTAACAGATCACCGCGTCCGTATTCAGGCGAGGCCAGTCGGGGCAGGTTGGACATGGAAAATGCTTGTTTGACAACTTGGCGTTGGAAGTTTTGGTGTAGGAAACGTTTATAAAACAAGGGAATGGTTTCTTCGCCCTTGAGTGCAAAATAAGCCGCCAAAACCGAGCCTCCGGATACGCCGACCACCACATCGACATTCGACATCAAAGACTGTTTTTTGCCACCGATGGTAATCTGTTGCTTATGAAGCTGCTCCAACACGCCATAACCCAATGCCGCCGCGCGCGTACCGCCGCCGGAGAACATCAACACAACAAGCGTATCGTCTTCATCGTTGTGCTGAAGCCGGCTGGTTTCAAAGCGATAGCCGCGTTTCAGGTCGACCGTATCAATACCGGCGACAGGCTGATATTTCACCAGCGAGCAGGCGGATAATAGGGCTGCGGAGAGCAGGGAAATGGCGGATTTAAAAGGAAATTTTGGCATAAACACAGGAAAGTCGGTTGTTCATTCAAAATGGATTATAAAGGTTTTCAGACGGCCTTTATAGAAGGCAGATTTGCAGACGGCCTTTTTGCATCGATTTTCCGTTATAATCGACATACTCTTTATCTTTCCAAACCCTTATGGCGCAACCAAACCGCATCAACCACGAACCTATCTTTCTGCTTGCTTCTGCCCCGTGGCGCGAGAGCAGCTTGTGGGTGGAAGCTTTCAGCCGCCGTTATGGACGGGTGGCTTTGTTGGCAAGAAGCGCGCGTAAACGGCAAAGCGAGTTGCGTGGCGTGTTGGTGCCGTTTGTGCCGGTGAGCGCATCTTGGTATGGCTCGCAAGAGTTGAAGACCCTGCATCGCGCCGAATGGATAGGCGGTTGGCCGCAGCCGCAGAGCAGGGCTTTGTTCAGCGGATTGTATGTGAACGAGTTGATGCTGAAATTGACCGTCCGCGAAGACTCGTTGCCCGAGCTTTATGATGTTTTGGCAGAGACCATGAAAACCATCTGTTGCGAGGCCAACCATATTGCCGCTTTGCGCCGTTTTGAATGGTCGTTGTTGACACGCTTGGGCTTTGCCCCCGATTTGTTCCATGACGGCAACGGAAATGAAATCAACGGTGAAGAAACTTATTGGCTCACACCAGAAGAGGCTGTGGTGCCTTTGGCCGAGGCCGACCGTTTCCATACGCTCAATAAAGGCGTTGCCGTATCGGGGGCGACTTTAATCGATTTGAGGGAAGGTAGTTTCGTTCATCAGGAAAGTCTGGGGCAGGCTTTGAAAGTAACGCGGCTTTTGATTGACAACCTTCTCCCCGAGGGCATCAAATCAAGACAGGTTTTGCAGCAGTTGCAGCAGTTTGGTTTGGGCAGTTGAATTTTTTCAGACGGCCTTTGTAGGTAAAGGCTTAGGTCGTCTGAAACCTTAAAGAAAGGACATTATTATGTTGTTAGGCGTAAATATCGACCATATTGCCACCGTCCGCAATGCGCGCGGTACGATTTATCCCAGCCCTGTCGAAGCGGCGCTGATTGCGGAAACCCACGGCGCTGATTTAATTACCATGCACTTGCGTGAAGACCGCCGCCACATTAAAGATGCGGACGTGTTCGCCGTTAAAAACGCCATCCGCACGCGTCTGAATTTGGAAATGGCGCTGACGGAAGAAATGCTGGAAAACGCGCTCAACGTCATGCCGGAAGATGTGTGCCTCGTGCCTGAAAAACGTCAAGAAGTAACCACAGAAGGCGGTTTGGACGTATTGGCGCAACAGGATAAAGTGGCTGAGTTCACTAAAATCCTGACCGACGCAGGCATCCGCGTGTCCTTGTTTATCGATGCCGACAACGCGCAAATCCAAGCCGCTTATGATGTCGGCGCGCCCGTTATCGAGTTGCACACCGGTGCATATGCCGATGCGCACAGCCACGCCGAGCAAATGAAACAATTTGAGCGGATTCAAAACAGCGCGCATTACGCCAGCGATTTGGGTTTGGTCGTTAACGCCGGACACGGCCTGACCATTCACAACGTTACGCCGATTGCCCAAATTCTCGCCATCCGTGAGTTGAACATCGGCCATTCGCTGATTTCCCAAGCACTCTTCCTCGGCCTGCCTGAAGCTGTCCGCCAAATGAAGGAAGTCATGTTCAGAGCCAGAATGCTGCCTTAACGGCATCAGCCATACCGGCTAAGGCAATTTGCTTGGGCCGGTAGCCGCATTTTTCAGACGGCCTGACTATTTAAACAAGGAGCAGACCCATGATTTACGGAATAGGTACAGATATTGTTTCCCTCAAACGCATTATCCGCCTAAACAAAAAATTCGGACTGGCATTTGCGCAACGCATTCTCAGCCCGGAAGAGCTGTTGGAGTTTCCTCAGGCAGGCAAACCGGTCAACTATCTTGCCAAACGCTTTGCCGCCAAAGAAGCTTTTGCTAAAGCCGTCGGTACGGGCATACGCGGCGTGGTGTCTTTCCGCAATATCGGTGTCGGACATGACGCATTGGGTAAACCTGAGTTGTTTTTTGCACCGGCTTTGACCAAATGGCTGGAGGAGCAGGGCGTCCGAAGCTGTCATCTCAGTATGAGCGATGAAGAGGATACCGTCATGGCTTTTGTCATTGCGGAAAAATAAGGCCGGATTTAGGTATTCTGAAATAGAGCATCCTTTTCAGACGGCCTGAAGGGTTAGATATTTGTTGAAGGTCGGGCGTATAGGCCCGACATCGTTTTTTTTACGCATAAATTGGCAGGTATCTCTGCCTGTTGCATATAAGAATAAGCTCATGATGACTGAAGACACACGTCCATTGGTACAAGTGGTTGCCGGAATTTTGCTCGACCAAAACGGCCGCTACCTGCTCAGTTCCCGCCCAGAGGGTAAACCGTATGCCGGTTATTGGGAATTTGCCGGCGGCAAGGTTGAGGCAGGCGAAAGTGATTTTCAAGCCTTGCAGCGCGAGTTTGAAGAAGAACTCGGTATCCGTATCCTTGCTGCTACGCCGTGGCTGACGAAAGTCCATTCCTACGAACACGCACATGTACACCTGCATTTTTTATGGGTGGAAGCCGACCAATGGACGGGCGAAATCCAATCGAGGGAAGGGCAGAAATGGGCATGGCAAAAGGCAGGGGATTTTACCGTTGCGCCGATGTTGCCTGCCAATAGCGCATTATTACGTTCCCTCTCTATTCCGCGCCAGCTTCAAGGCCGTCTGAACAGCGGCTTGAGCGGTCAAAACAGCATGGGCGAATATCATGTTGCGCCATATGGATTGGCTCATCAAACCGCCTCTGCCGTATTGCTGGATTTTGCCGATTGGCAACAAGGCAAGCCGATAGAAGCGCCCAGCGTGTGGCCAATCATTGAAAATGCCGAACAATGGCAGCAGGTGCAAAATGCCGATGCTGTCGTATGGAAAGTAGCGAATGAAGCGGCAGCCAAGCAAGTTGTCGATATTTTGGCGCAAGGCGTGGCTATGCCGCTGATTGTGGCAGCTCCGGAAAGCATGGTTTCCATTTATCGCGAACAGTGGCAGAGCATGGGTGTGCATGCCGTTTTGACCGATAATGACATTGAGGCCGTCTGAAATGAGTAAAAATCAAAAACTACTGATTGCCGCTGTTTTACTGATTGTGTTTGCGGTGGCCAAACTGCTGCTTTTGGATTGGTGGCAGCGGCAACAGACAAAAGCGAATGTAGTCGAATGTAGTTTGACACAAGGCTGCGTCCTGCCTGACGGTTCAAAAGTGCGAGCGACCTCTATCAATACACACGAGCCTTTTGATATTGTGGTAGAAAATGTGCCGAAGAATACGGGCTCGGTTAGTATCAGTTTCAGTATGAAAAACATGGACATGGGCTTCAACCGCTACAACCTGACGCAACAATCGCCACAAAGTTGGCAGGCTGCGCAAATCCGCTTGCCGTTTTGCGTCGAAGGTCGCCATGATTACACTGCCGACATTACCATTGGCAAGCAGACTTTTCAGACGGCATTTAGTGCAGAGTAGTCATCATGCAAAGGCCGTCTGAAAATTTAAAGGCAAAAAATTTTAATTTTTTTAGACGGCATATTTAAAAGTTCTTTATAAATGAATCAATTATAAATTATTTTTAGATAGATTGTTTACAATTATTCTGACTATCAGCCAAAAACACAAAACGGACAGAAGCTAGGCCACACAAGGGTTTGATGTGGTACAGCCTGTCCGTTTTTTACATTTGTTGTGAAAAAATCGTTTATTAATAACTGAATTTTTTATAATTTTTTTGAAAAAAGTGTTTGACAAGACCGGTTTTATTTTTTAAATTTGTTTCCATAAATAAAAACTACATCGCACTACAAAGGAACATCATCATGAATCTGTATCAAACCACTCTCTCTTGTTATAGATTTTCTCCCATCTCTGCCGCTCCCGTCGCTGCCAGCTTATTGGCAGTCGCAACGGTCTGAAGGCTCTCGACCCGAATCCAGTTTCCGCATTCCTACAAACGTTTCGGGTTTTAAAATATCTGTATCTCCAATCGAATTCATATTTTGATTAATAAAAATTAAAAAACGTACGCCTCCGCTTCAGCCTTATTGTATTTATTGGTTTTGATAACTATTTGTATTTATTGATTTTAAATTTTCAGATGGTTGATGATTGAAATTTTACAGGCCGTCTGAAAACAGTTTTTAGAACGATTGTTTCTTTTTAAACGGGTCGTTTCAAGTTGTGAAAAAACGAGCCGTCCGATTAATACTGAAAAAAAGTCTATAAAGGAGAAATATGATGAGTCAACACTCTGCCGGAGCACGTTTCCGCCAAGCCGTGAAAGAATCGAATCCTCTTGCCGTAGTCGGTTGCGTCAATGCTTATTTTGCACGATTGGCCACTCAAAGCGGTTTCAAAGCAATCTATCTGTCTGGTGGCGGCGTGGCAGCCTGCTCTTGCGGTATCCCTGATTTGGGCATTACCACAATGGAAGACGTACTGATCGACGCGCGACGCATTACGGACAACGTGGATACGCCTCTGCTGGTGGACATTGATGTGGGTTGGGGCGGTGCATTCAATATTGCCCGTACCATTCGCAACTTTGAACGCGCTGGTGTTGCAGCGGTTCACATCGAAGATCAGGTAGCGCAAAAACGCTGCGGCCACCGTCCGAACAAAGCCATCGTTTCTAAAGATGAAATGGTCGACCGTATCAAAGCTGCCGTAGATGCGCGCGTTGATGAGAACTTTGTGATTATGGCGCGTACCGATGCGCTGGCGGTAGAAGGTTTGGATGCTGCTATCGAACGCGCCCAAGCTTGTGTCGAAGCCGGTGCAGACATGATTTTCCCTGAAGCCATGACTGATTTGAAAATGTACCGCCAATTTGCAGATGCAGTGAAAGTACCTGTATTGGCCAACATTACCGAGTTTGGTTCTACTCCGCTTTATACTCAAAGCGAGCTGGCTGAAAACGGTGTGTCACTGGTTCTATATCCGCTGTCATCATTCCGCGCAGCAAGCAAAGCCGCTCTGAATGTTTATGAAGCGATTATGCGCGATGGCACTCAGGCCGCAGTGGTTGACAGTATGCAAACCCGTGCCGAGCTGTACGAGCATCTGAACTATCATGCCTTCGAGCAAAAACTGGATAAATTGTTTCAAAAATAAGTAACCGCTTTCAGACGGCCTTTCAACAAATCCGCATCGGCCGTCTGAAAAATAAAACCCATAAAAATACAAAGGAGAAATACCATGACTGAAACTACTCAAACCCCGACCTTCAAACCTAAAAAATCCGTTGCGCTTTCTGGCGTTGCGGCCGGTAATACCGAATTGTGTACCGTTGGCCGTACCGGCAACGATTTGAGCTATCGCGGTTACGACATCTTGGATTTGGCACAAAAATGCGAGTTTGAAGAAGTCGCCCACCTGCTGATTCACGGTCATCTGCCCAACAAATTCGAGCTGGCCGCTTATAAAGCCAAGCTCAAATCCATGCGCGGCCTGCCTATCCGTGTGATCAAAGTTTTGGAAAGCCTGCCTGCACATACCCATCCGATGGACGTGATGCGTACCGGCGTATCCATGCTGGGCTGCGTTCATCCTGAACGTGAAAGCCATCCGGAAAGTGAAGCGCGCGACATCGCCGACAAACTGATCGCCAGCCTCGGCAGCATCCTCTTGTACTGGTATCAATATTCGCACAACGGCAAACGCATTGAAGTTGAAAGCGACGAAGAGACCATCGGCGGTCATTTCCTGCACCTGTTGCACGGCAAACGCCCAAGCGAATCACACATCAAAGCCATGCACGTTTCACTGATTCTGTATGCTGAACACGAGTTCAACGCTTCTACCTTTACTGCCCGCGTGATTGCCGGTACAGGCTCTGATATGTACTCCAGCATTACCGGTGCAATCGGCGCGTTGAAAGGTCCGAAACACGGCGGCGCGAACGAAGTGGCTTACGATATTCAAAAACGCTACCGCAATGCCGACGAAGCCGAAGTCGACATTCGCGAACGCATCGGCCGCAAAGAAATCGTGATCGGTTTCGGTCATCCGGTGTACACCATCTCCGACCCTCGCAACGTTGTCATTAAAGAAGTGGCACGCGGTTTGAGCAAAGAAACCGGCGATATGCGCCTCTTTGACATTGCCGAACGTTTGGAAAGCGTGATGTGGGAAGAGAAAAAAATGTTCCCGAATCTGGACTGGTTCTCTGCCGTTTCCTACCAAAAATTGGGCGTACCGACCGCTATGTTCACACCGCTGTTCGTGATTTCCCGTACAACCGGTTGGAGCGCACACGTTCTCGAGCAACGCAAAGACGGCAAAATCATCCGTCCGAGCGCAAACTACACAGGCCCTGAAGATTTGGCATTCGTGGAGATTGAAAACCGCTAATACGCGTAACAGCAGGGTGGGCCGCCAGCCCGCCCCATCTCGAAATGCCGTTTGAAAACAATGAATAAATGATGTTTTCGTTTTTCGACGGCCTAGTGCAGTATGCGAGAGAGAGAGCCGGCCGTTTGGAAAACATGCTGCTCTGCTGTCGTCATTCCCATACAGGCAGAAATTCAAAAGTTGAAATGTTCTGCTGTAAAGAGTACTGAAAGATTTGAGTTTGGATTTCCGTCTATACGGGAATGATGGTAGCAGAGCAGCAATTTTTTTTCATACCGCGAATAGATTTTTAGACAACAAGCAATAAAACAGAATTTATGGTTTCAGACGGCCTAAAGGTCCGAATCAACAGGCCGTCTGAAACCCCAAAACCAAAAAAATAATAGATTTAGGAGAACCGACATGACTGCCAACCAACGTTACCGCAAAGCTTTGCCCGGTACGGATTTGGAATATTACGACGCACGTCAGGCGTGTGAAGACATCAAACCAGGCTCTTACGATAAGCTGCCTTACACAAGCCGTATCTTGGCTGAGAACTTGGTCAACCGCGCAGACAAAGTCGACCTGTCTACGCTGCAAAGCTGGCTGGGCCAGCTGATTGAGGGAAAACAGGAAATCGACTTTCCTTGGTATCCGGCACGCGTGGTGTGTCACGATATTCTGGGTCAGACAGCGTTGGTGGATTTGGCAGGCTTGCGCGATGCGATTGCAGAAAAAGGCGGCGATCCTTCCAAAGTGAATCCTGTGGTGCAAACCCAGCTCATCGTCGACCACTCTTTGGCCGTTGAATGCGGCGGCTACGATCCTGATGCCTTCCGCAAAAACCGCGAAATCGAAGATCGACGTAACGAAGACCGTTTCCACTTCATCAACTGGACAAAAACCGCTTTTGAAAATGTGGACGTGATTCCTGCGGGCAACGGCATTATGCACCAAATCAACTTGGAAAAAATGTCGCCGGTTGTCCAAGTCAAAAACGGTGTAGCGTTCCCTGATACCTGTGTCGGTACAGATTCACATACGCCGCACGTCGATTCACTGGGCGTGATTTCCGTAGGCGTGGGCGGTTTGGAAGCCGAAACCGTAATGTTGGGTCGTGCATCCATGATGCGTCTGCCTGATATTGTCGGCGTTGAGCTGACCGGCAAACGCCAACCGGGCATTACTGCCACCGACATCGTGTTGGCACTGACCGAATTCTTGCGTAAAGAGCGCGTGGTTGGCGCATTTGTCGAATTTTTCGGTGAGGGCGCAAGAAGCCTGTCTATCGGCGACCGTGCCACTATTTCCAACATGACCCCTGAGTTCGGTGCGACTGCCGCGATGTTCGCTATTGATGAGCAAACCATTGATTATTTGAAACTGACCGGTCGTGACGACGCGCAAGTGAAATTGGTAGAAATCTACGCCAAAACCGCAGGCTTGTGGGCAGATGCCTTGAAAACCGCCGTTTATCCTCGCGTTTTGAAATTTGATTTGAGCAGCGTAACGCGCAATATGGCAGGCCCAAGTAACCCGCATGCCCGTTTTGCGACTGCCGATTTGGCCAGCAAAGGCTTGGCTAAACCTTACGAAGAGCCTTCAGACGGCCAAATGCCTGACGGTGCAGTGATTATTGCCGCGATTACTTCGTGCACCAATACTTCCAATCCGCGCAACGTTGTCGCCGCCGCGCTGTTGGCACGCAATGCCAACCGTCTTGGCTTGCAACGCAAACCTTGGGTGAAATCTTCGTTTGCCCCGGGTTCAAAAGTAGCCGAAATCTATTTGAAAGAAGCAGGCCTGCTGCCTGAAATGGAAAAACTCGGCTTCGGTATCGTTGCCTTCGCATGTACCACCTGTAACGGCATGAGCGGCGCGCTGGATCCGAAAATCCAGCAGGAAATCATCGACCGCGATTTGTACGCTACCGCCGTATTGTCAGGCAACCGAAACTTCGACGGCCGTATCCATCCGTATGCAAAACAGGCTTTCCTCGCTTCGCCTCCGTTGGTCGTTGCCTACGCGCTGGCAGGCAGCATCCGTTTTGATATTGAAAACGACGTACTCGGCGTTGCAGACGGCAAAGAAATCCGCCTGAAAGATATTTGGCCTACCGACGAAGAAATCGATGCCATCGTTGCCGAATATGTGAAACCGCAACAATTTCGCGACGTTTATATCCCGATGTTCGATACCGGCACAGCGCAAAAAGCACCAAGCCCACTGTACGACTGGCGTCCAATGTCCACCTATATCCGCCGCCCACCTTACTGGGAAGGCGCGCTGGCAGGGGAACGCACATTAAGAGGTATGCGTCCGCTGGCGA
This sequence comes from Neisseria sp. P0014.S002, assembly GCF_051958295.1. Taxonomy (NCBI): domain Bacteria; kingdom Pseudomonadati; phylum Pseudomonadota; class Betaproteobacteria; order Neisseriales; family Neisseriaceae; genus Neisseria; species Neisseria sp. P0014.S002. The sequence continues at coordinate 23,596 of NZ_JBQCVO010000010.1, forward strand.
TTTTGCCCGACAACATCACCACTGACCATCTCTCGCCATCCAATGCGATTTTGGCCAGCAGTGCCGCAGGCGAATATTTGGCGAAAATGGGTTTGCCTGAAGAAGACTTCAACTCTTACGCAACCCACCGCGGCGACCACTTGACTGCCCAACGCGCAACCTTCGCCAATCCGAAACTGTTTAACGAAATGGTGAGAAACGAAGACGGCACCGTACGCCAAGGCTCGCTTGCTCGTGTTGAACCTGAAGGCCAAGTGATGCGTATGTGGGAAGCCATCGAAACCTATATGAACCGTAAACAGCCGCTCATCATCATTGCCGGTGCGGACTACGGTCAAGGTTCAAGCCGCGACTGGGCTGCAAAAGGCGTACGCCTCGCCGGCGTGGAAGCGATTGTTGCCGAAGGCTTCGAGCGTATCCACCGTACCAACTTAATCGGTATGGGCGTATTGCCGCTGCAGTTCAAACCAGGTACCAACCGCCACACCCTGCAACTGGATGGTACGGAAACCTACGACGTTGTCGGCGAACGCAGACCGCGCTGCGACCTGACCCTCGTGATTCACCGTAAAAACGGCGAAACCGTCGAAGTTCCGGTGACCTGCCGCCTCGATACCGCAGAAGAAGTGTTGGTATATGAAGCCGGTGGCGTGTTGCAACGTTTCGCACAAGACTTCTTAGAAGGAAATGCAGCGTAAGGTAAATCGGGTATCGTCAAAATGCCCAGGCTACGCTCAAAAAGGTTTTCAGACGGCCTCGAATGTTTGAGAGGCCGTCTGAAAAAACCATACTAAAAATACAAAGGAGAACCCGAAATGCCGCAAATTAAAATTCCAGCCGTTTACTACCGCGGTGGTACATCTAAAGGCATTTTCTTCAAACGTACCGATCTGCCGGCTGCTGCGCAGGAAGCAGGCGAGGCACGCGACAAAATCCTCTTGCGCGTACTCGGCAGCCCCGACCCTTACGGCAAACAGATTGACGGTTTGGGTAACGCCAGTTCGTCCACCAGTAAAGCCGTGATTTTGGACAAATCCGAACGCGCCGATCACGATGTCGATTATTTGTTCGGACAAGTTTCCATCGACAAACCTTTTGTCGATTGGAGCGGCAACTGCGGTAATCTGACCGCCGCCGTGGGCGCATTTGCCATCGAACAAGGCTTGGTCGATAAATCCAAAATCCCTTCAGACGGCCTGTGTACCGTCAAAATCTGGCAGAAAAACATCGGCAAAACCATTATTGCCCATGTACCGATGCAAAACGGCGCAGTTTTGGAAACAGGCAATTTTGAGCTTGACGGCGTAACGTTTCCGGCAGCCGAAGTGCAAATCGAATTTCTGGATCCGGCCGATGGCGAAGGCAGTATGTTCCCGACCGGCAATTTGGTCGATGAAATTGATGTGCCGAATATAGGCCGTCTGAAAGCCACGCTTATCAATGCCGGCATTCCAACCATTTTCTTGAATGCCGCAGATTTGGGCTACACAGGCAAAGAGTTGCAAGACGACATCAATAACGATGCCGCAGCTCTGGAAAAATTTGAAACCATCCGCGCGTATGGCGCGCTGAAAATGGGCTTGATCAGCGACGTATCCGAAGCTGCCACCCGCGCCCATACTCCGAAAGTTGCTTTTGTCGCCCCTGCGGCCGATTACACCGCCTCAAGCGGAAAAACCGTCAAAGCTGCCGACATCGACTTATTGGTACGCGCGCTGAGCATGGGCAAATTGCACCACGCCATGATGGGCACCGCTTCAGTTGCCATCGCTACCGCCGCCGCCGTGCCCGGAACGCTGGTCAACCTTGCAGCCGGAGGCGGAGCGCGTAAAGAAGTCCGTTTCGGTCATCCGTCAGGCACACTGCGTGTCGGTGCCGCCGCCGAATGTCAGGACGGACAATGGACGGCCACCAAAGCGGTCATGAGCCGTAGCGCACGCGTGATTATGGAAGGACAAGTCCGAGTGCCGGAAGATTGCTTTTAAGTTTTCAGACGGCCGCAGCATTAAACAAGGCCGTCTGAAAACCAAATAAGCAGATTTTAGTCGGGTAGCGATACCTGCAATGGAGATTAGGATTGGGCATTAAGCCTGACTAAACACCAAACCAAAGGCAAACTGGAAAGCTCTCAAATGTTTTTGCTCTTTTCAGACGGCCTGAAACCAAAAAAACAATCAAAAATTCAAAGGAGAAACACCATGTCCAACCAACTCATTCTTGTTCTGAACTGCGGCAGCTCTTCACTCAAAGGCGCCGTTATCGACCGTAAAAACGGTAAAGTTCTCTTAAGCTGTCTCGGCGAACGTTTGGGTACGCCCGAAGCAGTCATTACATTCAGCAAAGACGGTAAAAAATGCCAAACAGCCTTGACCGGCCGTAACGACCACGCCGGTGCGGTGGGTATGCTGTTGAAAGAACTTGAAAAACACGGCCTGCACGACCGCATTAAAGCCATCGGCCACCGCATCGCCCACGGCGGCGAAAAATACAGTGAGTCTGTTTTGATCGACCAAGCAGTAATGGACGAACTCAATGCCTGCATTCCGCTCGCTCCGCTGCATAACCCTGCCAATATCAACGGCATTTTGGCTGCGCAAGAGCACTTCCCAGGGCTGCCCAATGTCGGCGTGATGGATACCTCGTTCCACCAAACCATGCCGGAGCGTGCCTACACTTATGCCGTTCCGCGCGAATTGCGTAAAAAATACGCTTTCCGCCGCTACGGTTTCCACGGTACCAGTATGCGTTACGTTGCCCCTGAAGCAGCACGCATCTTGGGCAAACCGTTGGAAGACATCCGCATGATTATTGCCCACTTAGGCAACGGCGCATCCATTACCGCCATCAAAAACGGCAAATCCGTTGACACCAGTATGGGCTTCACACCGATCGAAGGCTTGGTAATGGGTACGCGCTGCGGCGATATCGACCCGGGCGTATACAGCTATCTGACTTCACACGCCGGTTTGGATGTTGCCCAAGTTGATGAAATGCTGAACAAAAAATCAGGTTTGCTCGGTATTTCCGAACTCTCCAACGACTGCCGTTCTTTGGAAATCGCTGCGGATGAAGGCCATGAAGGCGCACGTTTGGCTCTGGAAGTAATGACTTACCGCCTTGCCAAATACATTGCTTCGATGGCTGTGGCTTGTGGCGGCGTTGACGCACTCGTGTTCACCGGCGGTATCGGTGAAAACTCGCGTAACATCCGTGCCAAAACCGTTTCCTATCTTGATTTCTTGGGTCTGCACATCGACACCAAAGCCAATATGGAAAAACGCTACGGCAATTCAGGTATTATCAGCCCGACCGATTCTTCTCCGGCTGTCTTGGTGGTGCCAACCAATGAAGAGCTGATGATTGCCCACGATACTGCTCAGTTGGCCGGCTTTATGGAAGAAGCAGGCTAGGGCGGAGATTCCCCTAGATCATAAACAATAAAAAGTGCGGATTCATCATCCGCACTTTTTTAATTACATCTCAATCAAGCCACTTGGGTTTGATGTTCGTCGCCGTTGCGCTCACGAATTGCGCCCAAACGGTAAACGGTTTCACCTTGTTCGCTCAAGAATGCTTGTACTGCATCGGCATCTTCTTTAGCAATGATAACAACCATGCCGATACCGCAGTTAAATGTACGGTACATTTCTTGGGTTTCCACATTGCCTGCTTTTTGCAGCCATTGGAACAGTTTAGGTAATTCCCACGCTTTGGCATCGATTTGTGCGACGGTATTTTCAGGCAAAACACGAGGTACGTTTTCGGTAATGCCGCCGCCGGTAATGTGAGCCATACCTTTAATAGTGAATTTTTCCAAAGCGGCCAGGATAGGTTTCACATACAGACGGGTAGGGGCGATGATGGCTTCGCGCAGGGTTTTGCCGTTGTCGAATTCCGCATCCAAATTAGGATTGTCGCGCTCGATGATTTTGCGTACCAAAGAGTAGCCGTTGGAGTGTGCGCCGTTGGAAGCCAAGCCCAAAACAACGTCTCCGGCCTGAATACTGCGGCCGTTGATGACGCGTTCTTTTTCAACCACGCCGACGGCAAAACCGGCCAAGTCGTATTCGCCTTCGGGATACATGCCCGGCATTTCGGCAGTTTCACCGCCAATCAAAGCGCAACCGGATTCTTCGCAGCCTTGGGCAATGCCTTTAATCACATCAGTCGCGCGGGCAACATCCAGCTTGCCGCAAGCAAAATAGTCCAAGAAGAACAAAGGTTCTGCACCTTGAACCAAAATATCGTTGACGCTCATGGCAACCAAATCGATGCCGACGGTATCGTGTTTGTCCCAGTCGAATGCCAGTTTCAGCTTGGTGCCGACGCCGTCCGTACCGGAAACCAATACCGGATTTTTGTATTTTTTGCCAATTTCGACCAAAGCGCCGAAACCGCCCAAATCACCCAACACTTCAGGGCGCATAGTACGCTTGGCAAAAGGTTTGATGTTTTCGACCAGTTGATCGCCTGCGTCGATATCCACGCCTGCGTCACGATAGCTCAAAGAAGTGCTCATTGGATTTCCTTATTCGGGTATGGGTAGATTGTCGGAGCGTATTTTATCTTAAATTCGAGGATTCAGGCTGAATTTTTTTGGCATTATTGTCAACAATTTTTATTTTATCTTAATAGCCGTCGCGCGTTCAGACGGCCTTTGTGAATCTGTTATACTGCTTATTTATTTTGAAAACCTTAAGCATCAACTGGGGAACACCTTTTTATGTATCAAAAGAAAACGCGCGGCGCAAAACCGTGGATTATTATGGCTTGCGTCATCGCAGCCTTTATTTGGCTTTTATATGCTTTGGGCGATGTTTTGACGCCGTTTATTGTGGCCGCCGTTTTGGCCTATGTTTTGAATCCATTGGTCGAGTGGCTGCAATTGAAGCGTATCCGTCGCGCGCCGGCCTCTATGATTATTATGGCACTGGCTTTGCTGATATTGCTGTCGTTGGTGCTGATTATCGTACCTATGTTGTTGAACCAGTTTAATAATTTGGCCGAACGCCTGCCGCAAATCGTGGGCTTTGTTCAAAACAAACTGCTGCCATGGCTCAACAGCGTCAGCGGGGATTATATTCAAATCGATCAAAAATCAATCATCGCATGGTTGCAGTCGCATACGGATGAGTTGAGCAATACGCTTAAAGCATGGATTCCGACCTTGATGCGTCAAAGCGGCAACATCATCAGCGGCGTCAGCAATTTGGTGTTACTGCCTTTGCTGCTGTATTACTTCTTGTTGGATTGGAAACGTTGGTCTTCCGGAATCAGCAAATTGGTTCCACGCCGTTTTATCGAGACCTACACGCGTATCAGCGGCAATATGGACGAAGTTTTGGGCGAGTTTCTGCGCGGCCAGCTGATGGTTATGATGATTATGGGCTTGGTCTATGGCTTGGGCTTGATGCTGGTCGGTTTGGATTCCGGCTTTGCCATCGGTATGATTGCCGGTATTTTGGTATTTATTCCGTATTTGGGTGCATTTACCGGCCTTTTGCTGGCAACAGTTGCCGCACTTTTGCAATATGGCTCATGGCAGGGCTTGTTGATGGTCTGGGCTGTATTCGGTGTCGGACAATTCTTGGAAAGCTTTTTCATTACGCCCAAAATCGTCGGCGATCGCATTGGTTTGTCTCCGTTCTGGGTGATTTTCTCATTGATGGCTTTCGGGCAACTGATGGGTTTTGTCGGTATGCTTGCCGGCCTGCCGCTTGCCACTGTGACGCTGGTTTTATTGCGTGAAGGCGCATCTGCCTATTTCGGCAGCCATTTCTACAAACATAAATAAATCGATAATATTAAGGCCGTCTGAAATCTAAGTTTCAGACGGCCATTGATAACAAAGGAAGTCTATATGTTAGCCATTATCGGCGGCAGCGGTTTGACCAAACTGCCGGAACTCGAAATTACTGAACGAAAAATCGTGCGTACCCCATACGGCTTAACCAGCAGCCCTATTTTGTTCGGCAGGTTGGGGCGCTTGGATATTGTTTTCCTTGCCCGACACGGCTTCAGCCATACCATCGCGCCGCATGAAATCAACTACCGCGCCAATATCTGGGCGTTGCACTCTTTAGGCGTTGCAAACATCATTGCCATTTCTTCAGTCGTCGGTATCAATCCTGATTTTGAAAACGGCAGTTTGGTGTTGCCGGACGATTTGATCGACTATACCTATGGCCGTAAAGATACTTTTTTTGAAGGTCAAGAATGCCCGGTTGTCCATACCGATTTTTTCAACCCTTATTGCGATGAATTACGACAAGAATTGTTGAATATCACTCAAGCGCACAATGTACCGATTTACGATTCCGCCGTTTATGGCTGCCTGCAAGGCCCGCGCCGTCCAACCCGTGCCGAAATTACCCGTTATCGCCGTGACGGCGTAGATGTACTCGGTATGACCGGTATGCCCGAAGCTGTTTTAACCAGAGAGTTGAAAATGGCCTATGCCCACTTTTGCAGCGTCAGCAGCATTGATTGCTTTGATAATGGAAAAGGAAATGACGGCTGTAACGAACAGGTTTCTATGACAATGACCAAAATCCGACAATTACTGAATGGTTTGTAACTGATAATGCCGTCTGAAATGATGTTTTCAGACGGCATCGTTTTATTTAAGAAGCTGTTTCCCGCGCCCAATGGGGCAGGGAGGCTTTTTGTTTGCGGAACGAGGCAAGTTTCATACCCCGACATTTTTCAAAAATCAATTCAACCCCGCTTTGCAGCTGCAAAATTAAATTGGTATGCGTTTCCGTTTTAATAAAGTCAATATTGCGTTGCACCAAGCGCTGAATGACAGCATATACATCAAGGCAGCCATTTGCAAAAAACCACGGATTCAACTTTACCCAACGGCCGCCGCTTAATGCAACATCAGGCTGAAAATCAGCACGAATCTGTGTCAAACGATTGTCGGAGAAATGCAGTTCAATGTCGCCATAAAGCCAAATATTCCAGCCTTTTTGCACCAACAAGCCTTTAGGGACGCAATCAGGCGCAGGAAACATCTGCAAAATAGACTCTGCAGATTGTCCGATTTCCAAATAGTCAAATCGGCCAGTATACAAAAAATCATAAATATCAACGGCAATAGGAAAGTGGTAACGCATGGCAATAACCATAGAAAAGCAATTAACCAAGCTATCTTAAACTTAAAATATAATGAAATCAATTCTTATTACTATTTATTCAATATAAGAAAGGCCGTCTGGAATTTCAGACGGCCTTGTAGCTTTGATTTAAACCAATATTGGTTTACTCAGCCTTTAAATCAGCCACGCATTGCTTATCGCGTGCCTCAAAAGCTTCCGCGCCACCCAAGAGCTTGAGTTGCTCCTCAGGGCTGATTTTGCCGAAGTTTCGGATTTGCTCGTCAGAGAGTTTGCTTAAAGGCTGATCCCACATGCAGACACAATAGTCTTGAGCCAATTTCTCGTTTTGCGCATCCAAACCTTTTGCCTTCAAATCAGCTTGCCATTTTTCGGCAAAAGGAATGTTTTTCACACAAGATTCCACCACATTTTGTTTCATCTGCGGCTTGTTCATCGCGCATTGTGAGAGCAGGGCGGTCAGAGCCAGCAAAGACAAAATAATCCATGCCCAAATGCGGATGGTGCGGATTTTTGCCTTGGCTTTCTTTCTGGCCGCCAGTTGCTCTTCAGACGGCCTTTCCGTTTGTTGCTCAGTCATGCAGGCTTTCCATGCGGATCATGGTGATTGGAGCATCCACGCAGCTCAGAGCTTCAATCGCTGCAATAGCGCGTTTGACGTTGTGCTCCACTGTGGTGTGGGTCAGAATCACGATTTCAGCAGTGCTTTGATTAATCACGCCTTTTTGAATCAGAGCCTCGATAGAAACATTTTCTTTGGCCAAGAGTGCGGCAATTTGACCCAAAGTGCCCGGTTCGTCAGTTGCTTGAACGCGCAGATAGTAGCTGCTGGTAATTTCATCCATAGGCAGAATATTTTGCGCTTGAACTTGTGAAGGCTGGAATGCCAAGTGAGGAACACGATGGTCAGTTTCCGCTTCAATCAGGCGGGCAATATCAATGATGTCGGCAACCACGGCAGAGGCAGTCGGCAATGCACCGGCACCTGCACCGTAATACAAGGTTTCACCAACCATATCGGCATTGATACGGACAGCATTCATCACGCCATTAACGTTAGCCAGCAGACGGCTTTCAGGAATCAGAGTAGGGTGTACACGCAACTCAATGCCTTTGTCGGTTTTACGGGTAATACCCAACAATTTGATGCGATAGCCAAACTCTTCAGCATATTTGATATCGCGACTATCGAGTTTGCTGATGCCTTCCAAATAGCAGGCAGAGAAGTTCATCGGGGTACCGAATGCCAATGCGCTCATGATGGTGATTTTATGGCCAGCATCATGACCTTCAATATCAAAAGTAGGGTCAGCTTCTGCATAGCCCAAAGCCTGAGCTTCTTTCAATACGTCTGCAAACGCGCTGCCTTTTTCACGCATTTCAGTAAGAATAAAGTTGCTGGTACCATTAATAATACCGGCGATACTGCGGATTTGGTTCGCAGCCAAGCCTTCTCGCAAAGCCTTGATAATAGGGATACCGCCGGCAACAGCAGCTTCAAACTGCACCATGACATTTTTTTCTTCCGCCAAAGGGAAAATTTCATTGCCGTATTCAGCCAACAGTTTTTTATTGGCAGTAACAATGTGTTTGCCGTTTTCAATTGCTTTCAAAACCGCATCTTTGGCAATACCGGTACCGCCAAACAATTCCACAACAACATCAACATCTTGATGTTGCACCAGCTCAAACGGATCTTTGATAAAAGCAGCATTCGGGCAAATTTGTTTGGCTTTTTCTTCGCTCAAATCACAAACAGCAGAAATACGGACTTCACGTCCCAAGCGGCGGCTGATTTCCGCAGCGTTGTCCTGCAATACAGTGGCCGTACCACCACCGACTGTACCCAAACCTAAAAGACCGATATTTACTGGCTTCATTGTGTCTCCTTTTGAGCCGATACTTTAAAATAATCACGAAAAACCAAGGCTTGTTATAATCGCTTGCAATCGTAAATTCAGAGCAAAGCATCAATGCACAAGGTCAAACATTGAATCCTACCTGATATTGCTTGATTTTGCACCTTTTTTTGCAAGTTTCCCAAGGCCGTCTGAAAAATCGTTCTTCCATAAAAACAGGAATTGCCATGAAAATCACAGAAAACCATATCGATGAAGCAGCATCATTTTTTTCATCCTCACAAGGCATATTGCAAATCGGCGAACAAACATACTCAGAACCCATTTGCTGGCAAGATGGCAAAGTGAGCATCATTCCTCAAACAACCATCGAAGAATTAAACGAACAAATTTTTATATCAGCAATTGAAACAGCAGAAAACCGTCCAGAAGTCATTATTATAGGTACAGGAGCAAAACAACAATTTCTGCATCCTAAAATTGCCGTAGCCTTATCAGCCTACGGAATCGGCTTCGAATGCATGAACACAGCCTCAGCTTGCCGAACTTTAGTTTTACTGCAAGGAGAAGGCCGAAGCACATGGGCTTGGTTGTGGCCATAATTTGTAGAAAAAACTATTGCATCATACTAGTCTAAGTTCGCATAATTTATATTATGTTAAATTAATAATGCTAGTATTTTAGCCTGTTAAATCCAGTTTATTCTAGTTGTACAATCACTTACAGAATTCAAATATAAAAGGCCATCTGAAGAATTTCAGACGGCCTTCTCTTTATCAATATCCATGAAACCAATTCAGATCACAGTTTTATTCCAAAGCATGATTAAATTTCTTTGATAGAATTTTAGATAGCCCTATTCATTGACTACCACCACTTTCCCAAATCCGTACGCGCTTTGCAAAAAACGGTGGGCTTCGGGAACTTGTTCCAATGTAAACACACGTTCAATTAAGATTTTCACATTAAATTGCCAGATCACATATATATTACCTAGCTGCCCTGTATTGCAGATGATGCCGTGTTCGTTGATGTGGGTGAAAGAATCACACAAAGTTGCCAGCCCGACCAATTCCAGAATTTTGTCATAGTTTTGGGTTTTGGTCGGTTTGTAGTTTGCCATCGGCTTTAGTAATCACTTCGTCAAATCCGACCGCTTGCAAATGGGTAGCTTTGGCAGGATTACGCGTTTCCAAATCGGTATGAATGGGGTAAATTTGCTCGTTTGACAGCAACACATATTCGGCGTAGCTGCCGTCAAAGGTGCGCCCCATTTCTCTCCCATAATAGAAGACAACCTTTTGTCCGACCGCCAGTGCAGGTGTGGAACTTTGCACCACTTCGCCTACACATTCAGCGCGGAAATTGGACAGACGGCGATTTACCTTCACGCGTGAAAATCTCGGAATGGTTGATGCCGAAGCCTTTGATTTTTACGGCTTTCATAATACCCCCCTAAGAATCTGATGCTTTCAGGTAGCCTACTGCCAATTTTACTTTCCTAACAACCCATTTTTCTCCAAATAATCCCGCGCTACGTTTTCCGCGCTTTCGCCTTGCACTTTCACGCGGTAGTTCATCTCGCTCATTTCCTCTTCGCTAATTTTTCCCGCAAGTCGGTTAAGTGCGGTCACAATTTGAGGATTTTTTTCAGCAAATTCTACTTTCATCAGCGGTGCGCCCTGATAGGCGGGGAACAGGGAAATATCATCTTTCAACAAGCGCAATCGATATTGTTTTAATTCTGCATCGGTGGAAAAGGCTTCCACTAGGTCGATTTTGTCATTCAACAATGCCGTATAGCGTAAGGCAGGTTCCAAGCTAACAATATGTTTTAGCGTGATACCGGCTGCCTGCATGCCTTTATAGCCATCCGCTCGGTCGACAAATTCCAGTGAGAAACCTGCTCGGATATCGGGCGCTACCTGCTTCAAGTCGCTGATTGTCTTCAGTTGGTGCGATGCACCGTAGCTTTCTTTGACTGCCAACGCATAAGTGTTCTGATAAGACATTGGTGGCAGAAACTCCAACTGATATTGTTCCGCCAATAATTGTTTGCCCCGTTGATAGGTTTCATCTGGCGATAGATGGCGGTTCTTCTGTTCAGTTGGTACTTGTACTAAGGCTTCCAGCACTGTACCGGTGAATTCAGGATAAATATCAATTTCGCCACTATTCAGTGCGCTAAACAGGAAAGTAGTTTTGCCAAAATTAGGTTTGACTGTGACTTTCACGTTCGAATTCTCATGTTCAATCAATAACTTATACATGTTAATCAGAATATCCGGCTCACTCCCCATTTTGCCGGCAACCACCACGTTTTTTGTAGCAGGTGTAAATGAAATCTGCGACATACCGAGTGCGCCGAAGCCCACCGCCAATGCAAGAATAATCGCCAACTTGCGTCGCGATTTCTGCAATAGCCCGATAATGCCGCTTACGCCGACAGCCAGTAATGCGGAGAGCAATGCGCCGGTAAACGTCATTGTCATGTTGTTGCGGTCAATGCCGAGCAGAATCAGGTTACCCAAGCCGCCTGCGCCAATTAGCGCCGCCAGAGTTGCCGTGCCGACAATCAGCACTGCCGCCGTGCGAATGCCTGAAATCATGGCAGGCAAAGCCATCGGCAGCTCAATCCGCCACAATGATTGCCAGCGCGATAGTCCGAATGCAGTGTATGCATCTTGAATCGATTGGTCGATTTGGGTCAGCCCCAAATAGGTATTTTGAAAAATCGGCAACAATGCGTATAGCGTGAGTGCAATCAAGACGGGCGGCGAACCGATACCGACAAACGGAATCAGCAAACCCAGCAGCGCCAAAGACGGAATGGTTTGCAATATATTGGTGAACTGTAATACCACTTCCGCTGCCCGCTGTCTGCGCGCAAACAATACGGCGGCAGGCACCGCAATTGCCACTGCCGCGAGCAAAGCCAGTCCGGAAAGCCATAAATGTGTGAGCAGCATTTGCCAGAGTTCTTCAAGGGTAACGTTTAGGGATGAGAGCATAGTTTTAATTGTTATGGTTAGTATGTTGAATAATAGATGTTTATGTTTGCTTTACAGCAAAGGTGTTAGCGCCTTGAAAGAGGTTTCAGACGGTCTTCACCATCATAACACTGCCCTTCTCACAGCTTCCTGTCCCTGTTTATCCAACCGTAAGAATTGGTGGATGATGCGTTCGGCATCGGGTGCATCGGCGGTGGAAAACAGCGATTGCACATAATCATTTGCCGGCTGCTTTTTGATTTCTTCAGGTGTGCCGATTTGTACCAGTTTGCCGTTATGCATTACACCGATACGGTAAGCGAGTTTGGCGGCTTCCTGCATATCATGGGTAACAAAAACGATAGTGGTGTCAAATTTTTGGTGAATCATAGCAATTTGGTCTTGCAGCACGGTGCGCACCAGCGGGTCAAGTGCTGAAAACGGTTCGTCCATCAGCAGAACTTGGGGCTTGGCTGCAATGGCTCGCAAAATACCGATGCGCTGCTGTTCACCGCCGGAAAGTTCGTGCGGATAGCGGTCGCGGTAGTGCGCAGGGTCAAGTTCCACCAGCTCCAATAATTCATTCACACGCGTTTTGCGTTCTGCTTTCGGCCAGCCCAGTACGTCAGGCATGAGTTCGATATTTTCCGCGACGGTCATGGTGGGAAAAAGCGCGATTTGCTGCAATACGTAACCAATTTGGTGGCGGAGCTGGCGGATGTCGTAGTCTTTAATCCGTTTCCCGTGCAGATAAACGTTGCCATCAGTCGGTTCAATTAGCGCGTTAATCATGCGTAAAGTGGTAGATTTGCCGCTGCCCGAGCCACCTACCAACACGAAAAATTCACCCTGATAAATGGTCAAATCCAAATCGCGCACAGCATATTTGCCGTCATAATGCTTGCCTGTGCCACGAAATTCGATAAATGGGATGGGGTTGTTTTGCATGGATGTGATTCCTGTATTAAGCAGGCTGATTTTTTGGTTTGCAGGCTGCCTGAAAGCAGAGCTTCAACGAAGTTAAACCCTCAATCCGTCTTCGCGACTGCAATCATCTCTTGCTGTCGCGCCACAATTTTTGCCGCCATTTCCAAAAACAACTTTTGTTCGTCTGCCGACAAAGCCGACAAAGCCGTTTGGTTGATGGCTTTGGCAATTTCCGTAGACTGCTGTTGCAAGGCACGAGCTTGCTCCGTCAGCATAATCAGGCGGCTGCGTGCATCGTCGGGATTCGGTTCGCGCGTAATCAGCCCGTCGCGCTCCATCCGCGCCAAGGTGTTGGCAATCGTTGCCTGCTTCAAATCAGCGCGTTCCACCAATTCCTGCTGGCTCAAACCGTCTTTCTGCCACAGTTCCAGCAATATCGGAAATTGCGCGGGGGCGATGCCCAAAGGCTTTAAACCTTCGCCCAATAAAATGGCAAATTGGCGGGCAATGTGGTTCATCAGATAGCCTGCCGATTCAGTTTTGAAAACTTCGTTCACTTTGTTTCCTTTAAAATCAGATTGTTGCGGATTATATCACAACTATAGCTTGCTATCTTAAATCATAGCACGCTATAGTTGTTGCAACTCGATAGCTTGCTATCTAAACGCTTTCAGACGACCTATCTTAAATGTTCAAGAACGCTTATGAACTGCAATACTTTAAAGAAGGTTTTCCTATCTGCAAGCCATACCGAAATTCGACTAACCCTTTATTCAAGAGAAAGCATCATGAAACCCGACACTTTGCAAAGCTACGGCTCAACAACCCGCTTCCTGCATTGGACAATGGCAGCTTGCTACCTGTTTATGTTCGCTACCGCCATTGCGTGGAATATCGACGAAAACCTGAAATTTCTAATCAATCCGCACAAAGCAGTCGGAATCCTGCTGCTGATATTGTCTGTTTGGCGCGTAGGGAGGGGAATCCGCCAACGTAAAAACCGCCCCACCAACACCGCCGTCACCAAATTGGGGCATTGGGCGATGTATGCCCTGATGCTCGCTGTTCCCGCCGCAGGCATTGCCCGTCAAATCGGCAATGGCGGAGAAATTCACAGCATGCTGGCATTTTCATTGCTGTTTTTGTCGCTAGGACACATTGGAATGGTTGCCTACCACTACATCAAAGGCGAATCCGTGTTGCCTCGAATGCTCGGAAAATCTTAATATCCTATACAAACAAGGAGTTACTGATATGAATACTCGTAAAAAAACCATCATCGCCGCTGTTACTGCTGCTGTTTTGCTTTGTGTTGCAGGCTGCACCGCCAAAGCGGAACAATGGCGCGCACAACGCGAAGCCATGCAGAACAGCGTTGTACTCATCAACACCTTTGAAGTGCCGCAGGGCAAAGAAGCCGAAACTTTGGCTGCTTGGCAGAAATCACGCGATTTCCTGAAAACTCAGCCGGGCTACATCGGCACACGTCTGCATCAAAATATTGACCCGAACGGCAAATACCATTTCGTCAATGTTGCCCGTTGGCGCAGTGCGGAAGAATTTAAAGCCGCTACCGCCAAAATGCGCCAAGCCCTGCCGGACAACATGCCGGAGGGCGTAACTGCCAGCCCGGGTTTGTTTAAAGTGATCGAAAGTGATATGACGCACGGCTTCGGTAGATGCGGCGGCAAGTGGGGTAAGTAAGCGGCGGAGCTGTGCGCCAAAATAAAAAGCAGCCGATGTGCTTGCCGTATTAAAAGCCGCACAAATTAACGGCAAAGTAGATTTGCTCGGCTTTTCAGACGGTGCTTATACCGCCCTCACCTTTGCCGCCGCTTATCCCGAACAGGCTGCCGAAATTATTGCCATCAGTACCGGCGAATGGAAACGTGGTTTTATTCAAGGTGGTGGAAATAAACGTGCAAGTTATGAACAAATCCGCCAGTTAGATCCAAGCTATTGGGAAATGCAACAAACCATTCGCCCCAACCCACAACAAACGGCAGCATGGTTTGACAATGCACAGAAAAATTATGACAACACCCAAGTTGGCAAAGAGACGTTCGGTAAGCTCCAATCGCCGGTGTTGTTTGTGGTTGGTGAAGACGATACCAATGCACCCTTGGATACGGTCATCAATGCCTATCGTATGACTCAGAATGCCAATTTAGCCGTTATCCCTAATGCGCTACATCCGGTATTTGTCTTGAACTTCCCGGCTGTTTGGACTATAGTCGAACCATATTTGAATAACAAATAATGAAAGGAAAACAAAATGCTTAAATTATTTACTTTACCTGGTGAAGGTAAAATTCGCAGTTCATCACCTTTCGCTTGGAAAACTGAAGCGATGCTGCGTTTATCCGGCTTAGATTTCGAAAAAGAATATGTTGCCGATCTCAGCAAAATGCCTAAAGGCAAAGTTCCGGTATTGCAAGATGGCGAGAAGTTGATCCCTGATAGCTCTCTCATTCAGCGTTATCTAACCGAAACCTACGGCATTGATTTAGATAAACATTTAACGCCTGAACAAAAAGCGATTGCTGAAGCCTTTCGCCGTATGACAGAAGAACATTTATATTGGATGGTCGTATATAACCGTTTTGTCGATCCTCTCAGCAAACCATTTATGATGAAGGCAATGTTTGATGGCATGCCGACCGAACAAGCCGAAGCGATTTTTGCTGTGTTACAGGAAAACGCGAAAAAAGAAATGTACGGACATGGTATCGGAAGACACACGCAATCCGATATTTACGCCTTCGGAAAAGGAGATTTAGATGCCATTAGCAACTACTTAGGCACAAAATCCTACTTTTTCGGCGAAGAATTAACCTCCGTTGATGTGTCCATCGTGCCTGTTGTTGCAAACCTGATTCTTACCCCCATCGACACTGAAATTGCGCTATATGCAAGAACCAAAGCAAATTTAGTCGCCTATATTGAACGTTTCGATCGGGCAGTATTTGGAGAATAAAGCAAGAAATCAAAGGCCGTCTGAAAATTCAGACGGCTTTTTTATGTGAAAGTGCGGTCAGGTTTTCAGGTATTTTTACAAATTCTCTTTAAAAGATGACCGCTTATCAATCTAGCCTCACAGTCTCTCCGTCTTCCGGAACGTTCACACGGCTTTCAATGCCTTGACCGCGTATAAATTTACGCATATCGGCGCGGCTGACGGCGGTATGATTCACGGTATCCATGTGTACGGTGATGATTTTGGCTTTAGGCATGACTTGGCTGGCTTTTAATACATCAGCCGTCCCCATGATAATGCCGTCTGAAATGCCTGAAATCAGCGCGTAGCCCGTGTTCATAATCAGATAATCGGGTTTGTAGCGGTTCAATGCTTTGTTTACATCTGCCGTCCACACAGTATCACCCATAATATAAGCGGTTTTGTGTCCGTTGCTTTGGAATACCACACCCATTGCATCACCTAAGATTTCGGCTAGCTGAGGGTTGGCATACATGGCTTCTGTACCATGTACGCCGCCGGTTTTGCTGATGGTTACGCCGTTGAAGACAGCGCTGCCGTTCAACACGCGTACATCAGTAAAGCCTTGGCTGCGGATTTTTGCCGCGTCGGCTTGGTGCTGCACATATACGGGCAGGTTTTTCGGAATGGAACGTGCGGCGGTTTCGTCCCAATGGTCTTCGTGAGTATGGGTAACGATAACTGCATCCACACCGTCCAAAATTTTATTCACGCTCATCGGCAGCCCGACCAGCGGCATTTTGGCTTGGCTGTTGAACGAGCCGGCAAAACCGTTCATGGAGTGCTTGGGTGCGAAAAACGGGTCAACCAAAAACGTCTGTCCTGCGTATTCGACCTTGGCGGTAGCATTACGGATATGTTGGTATGAATCCTCTGCCCAAGCAGAAAAGGCAGTTGCACTTAAAACGACTGAAAGAATAAATTGCTTTAATTTCATGATATTGCTCCTTAGAAAATCATGGAGCGTATTTTAAGCTGCAAGTGTATCGGCTAAAATAGGCAATATTGCCAATAAACGTAAGGATAGTGCCAAAATGTCGTCTGAAAACGAGCGTAATGAGTTTCGCCAAAATCAAACTGTCCCAAAAATCGTGCTATATGCTCAATCGGGCATGAATGATTTTGTCTTCAACATTCCCTTTTCTGTTTTTCAGACGACCTATCGGGACAATCCACTCTTTGACCTGAAAATCTGTTCCGATGACAGCAAAGACGTCATCACGGCACTGGGCGCAAGCATTCCCGTACACGGCGGCTTGGATTTGACGGAAGAAGCCGACATCATCGTCATCGCAGGCTGGCGCAATATTGAAGAAGCCCCGACACCTGAGTTGAGCGCACATTTACAGAAAGCAGTACAACGTGGTGCGCATATCACCTCCCTATGTTACGGCACTTACGCCCTTGCCTACACAGGACTTTTAGACGGCAGAATCGCCGCGACCCACTGGCTGGCCGAAGACGACTTTGTCCGCCGTTTCCCTAAAATTCATCTGGATACCAACCGCCTATATGCGGAAGACGGCAACTTTTTAACATCGGCAGGTGCGGCGGGCGGGCTGGATTGCTGCCTGTACCTCATCCGCAAAATCCACGGTGCAACCGTTGCCAACGACCTTGCCCGTACCTTGGTTGCGGCACCACACCGCGAAGGCGGGCAGGCACAGTTTATCCACCGACCTGTCGAACGTCGTACCGCCGATGACAAAATCAATCACTTATTGGACGAACTGCGCCAAAACCTTGCGACCCCATACCGCTTGGACGATTTGGCAAAAAAATTAGCCGTTTCCCGTCGTACCTTTATCCGCCATTTTTCTCAAGCCACAGGCATGAATTTCGGTGAATGGTTCACCACAGAGCGGCTATGGCAGGCGCAGGATTTGTTGGAAAATACGGATTTGCCGATAGAACGCATCGCCGAACAAAGCGGCTTCGGCAGCGCGGCAAACCTACGTTTGCAGTTCAAAGCCAAGTTTAAAATCAATCCGAATGCTTGGCGGAAAGTATTTAGCAGATAGCTAAACACAATACCCCCCTCTATGTGCAGGCTGCTTTTGAGGCCGTCTGAAACCCTAAAAAGCAGCCTGCACCCCAACAAAACAAGGACTTACCATGACTATCCTCCAAGCCGAAAACCTATCTTTCGCCTTCGGGCACGTCGCGCTGCTCGACAAAGCGTCTTTCCAACTGGCCGCGGGCGACAAAGTCGGCCTGATCGGGCGAAACGGCGCGGGCAAATCCAGCCTGCTAAAAATCCTCGCCGGCGTGCAAAAGCCCGACGACGGCCAGCTCATCCTGCAAAACGGGCTGAAAACCGTGTATGTGCCGCAGGAGAGCTTTTTCGACGGCGCGGCCACCGTGTTCGACATCGTGTCCGAAGGGCTGGGCAGCCTGCGCGATGTGCTGCGGCGTTGCCACGAAATCGGCCGCGAGCTGGCGAACGAGCAAAACGACAGCCTTATCAAAGAATTGAACGAACTGCAAAACCAAATCGAAGCGCAAAACGGCTGGCGGTTCGATGCGCTGGTGAGCCAGACCATCGGCGAGCTGGGGCTGCCTGAAAACGAAAAAATCGCCAATCTGTCCGGCGGGTAGAAAAAGCGCGTCGCGCTGGCGCAGGCGTGGGTACAGAAGCCCGACATCCTGCTGCTGGACGAGCCGACCAACGATTTGGACATCGACACGCAGGAATTGCTGGAAGAACTGCTGCGCGACTACGCCGGTACCGTGTTCCTCATCAGCCACGACCGTATGTTTTTGGATAACGTGATTACTCAAAGCATTGTATTTGAAGGAGAAGGCCGTCTGAAAGAATACATCGGCGGCTATCAGGACTATGCCGATGCCAAAGCGAGCGAAGAGAAAGTGCAGGCTGCCTCCCCCCCCCCGCCGCCAAGCCCGAAAGGCCGTCTGAAAAAGACCTTTCAGGTAGCCCATACCAAACTGTGTTTCAAGTGGTTTATCAAGCCCTGCCCGTGCTCAAACCCGCCTTGCCGTTTTCCCACAAGCTTTTCAGCAATACTTTCCACGCTGACAATTTAGGATCAGGCTGTTTGCCTTGTCCGATCAAATCCATTTGCGTCATATACCAGTTCATTTCCAGCATCGCGCCCGCTTTTTTATCAACCAACGCCACGCCTGTTTGAATGCGGTCAGTTTGCACGGTTTGGTAGGTGCCGTTTTGCATTTGGTTCGCCAAATCAGGCACTAAGGCAAACGGGCGGGCGACGCCGACCAAATCCAAATGGCCGCTGGAGAGCGCTTCTTCCATGGCGTTTTGCGAACGGAAGCCGCCGGTGATAATCAGCGGAACTTGGCTGACTGCACGGGCTTTTTCGGCGTAATCGATGAAGAAGGCTTCGCGTTTGCGGGTGCTATCTTTAGCCGCGAGCATTTGCGGGCTTTCGTAGTTGCCACCGGAAACTTCAATAAAATCAATGCCCATTTCCGATAACTTTTGTACCACCTGCACCGATTCGCTTTCGTCAAAACCACCTTTTTGGAAATCTGCCGAATTGAGTTTTACGCCCACCAAGAAATCTTTGCCCACAGCGGCGCGAATGGCGGTGTAGGTTTCCAAAAGGAAGTGCATACGGTTTTCCAAGCTGCCGCCCCATTGGTCTTGGCGGCGGTTGTGGTGCGGCGAGAGGAATTGGCTGATGAGATAGCCGTGCGCGGCGTGAATTTGTACGCCTGAAAAGCCTGCCTGTTCGGCAATTTTGGCGGTTTGCACGAATTGCTGAATCAGCCCGTTGATTTCATCGGCACTCAATTCGCGCGGCGGATTGATGAAGCCGTCCATGCCCACCAACGGCACGGCGCTCGGCGCAAGCGGTGTTTTATTGACCACCGCAGGCGACTGCTTGCCCGCATGGTTGATTTGCATGATAAGCAACGTGTCGTTTTGTGTGCCGGCTTTCGCCCATTTTTTCAGCATCTCAAAACTGCGGTCGTCTGAAATCACCACATCGTTTATCGAACCTTTGCCGCTTTCGGCAACCATCACATTGCCCGTCACCAAAACGCCCGCGCCGCCTTGCGCCCAAGTGCCGTACAGGCGGACGAGTTTTTCAGACGGCTGGTCATTCTGGGCAAGTTGCTCTTCCATAGCGGATTTGAAGATACGGTTTTTAGCGGTTTTGCCGTTTTGAAAAGTGAATGGCGTGAATAACATAATCGTTCCTTTAAGTTGATAAGTTTAAAAATGTAAACGTATTTGGGTAAAAATAAAGGGTTAACGGATAACCCTATTTCGAAAGCGGGCAATTTTGAGCCATCAAATCGGCAAGCTGTTTCAACTTCGCCACCGCATCCGCCATAGCGATACTGTAAAACCGCTCTTTGCCGACCTGCTCCACCGCCACCGCACCGGCTTGCAACATGATTTTCAAATGATGCGACACCGCAGGGCGCGACAGATGCAGATGCTCGGTCAGCTCATTCACATTCATCTTGCCGTGTTCCCACAGCACGCGCAGGATTTGATGGCGGTTTTCATCGCTCAACACAGTAAAGATGGGAATGCACTCGTGCATTAAATTCATAGTTTGTTGCGGCATATTCGGCTTCTTGAGTTTATATGTTTAAAAACTTGAACTCATTTTAGAGGAAAAGATGGGGAATGTCAAAGGGAATTTTCAGAAGATGGTTTTAGCGTACAAATCACAGTGTCTCATCAATCATTATCTCAGTCTGCAAGCCGTTTCAGACGGCCTTTTTCGTAATAAAGAGCGGTCAAATTTTTAAGTGTTTTGCAAATCATCTTAAAAATTTGACCACTTGCATCATTATCAAGGCCGCAGCCGTCTGAAACATTGATAGACCGGTTACTGATGTTTGCTTTCTGCCACTTTTGTCCATTTTGCCAATGTCTGCTTCATCTGTGCCTGAGGGATGAAGCGGGCCATCCGTTCTACTTCTTTGCCTTGATAAAACAGCAGCCATGCAGGTACGGTCAGCACGTGGAAACGTCCAGCCATTTCGGGTATTTCAGCAATATCTGCTTTTACGGCATACACATTCCCCTCCACCGCCAAAGCTGAATCAAGCTGGGCGGCCACGACCATACAAACACCGCAGATTGGGGCTTTGATGTACAGTGACACTAAAGGATGTGTGGCGATGGCCTGTTCGATGTCTTTCAGAGTGTGCAGTTCTTGCATGTCATGTACTCCTTTGAGCGATTAAACCCTTTTCTAGTTGTCCAGAAAAGGGGCTTTCAACGAAATGAAAACGAGAAAACGTTTTAAGTCGTCTAGATTTTTTCGACAACCACTTTTACCCGCGCTTTCAGGCTGTTCAACACTGGCGAGCTGGCGGCGGAGCGGTCGGCGAAATTTTGCAGGGTAGGAAGGTCGGCGTCGGCTTTTACTTTTACGGTTAGCACCAGATTATCCAGTCCGCCGTAGCCATCTTCCATGCCGAACAGTTTGGCCATGTCGATACCGCCGCTTGCGGATATTTCAAACTGTTCCAGTTTCACGCCTGCTTGTGCTGCTTGCAACTCGAAACCTATGGAGCAGCAGCCTGCAGCAGCGCCGATCAGGTATTCCATCGGACTTGGGGCGGCGTTTTCACCGCCCATGTTTTTCGGTTCGTCTGTGGTAAAGGCAGGGAAGCGGCGCACGGAGATTTCATTCTTCGTGCCGGATACCCAGCGCGAATCGGCGCGTAATGCTGCCTTGCCTTTTGTATGGTCGTTTTCAACCGCTGCCATGGTAGTTCGGAAACGTTCGATATCTAACCCGTTAATCATGTTTTGTCCTTTCATATGATGAATTGCAGATGGTTTTTCGCTACACTTACACGCCCATTTTCCACGCGGAGATGCGTTTCAAATTATCCACCGTGTCGTGATTGACGATGGCGGCGAATGTGCCGTCCAGTTTGGCAATTTCGGCTTTGTCTTCATCGCTGAGGGCAAAGTCAAAGACGTTCAAGTTTTCCGCCATGCGTTTGGGTTTGGTGGATTTTGCCAACACGATGATGCCACGTTCCACCAGCCAGCGGGTAATCACCTGCGCCATGGATTTGCCGTATTTCGTACCAATTAGCGACTGACAAAATGGTGGGCAAAAGCCCACCGCTTCAAGTTGATGTTTTATCATTAACCGAACACTTTTTTCAAATGTGCTTGGTAGTCTGCGAAGTATTGTTCTACTTGTGGATTTTTAACTACATCGTTACATGTAAATGTCGGTAGACGGGTCAAACCGATGAACTCGTTGAGTTTGTGGAAAGGCATGTACACAGCATCCACATCTTTGCCTTCAAAGAAGTCGCCTTCACGGGTGAACGCTTCAATCGGCGCATTCCAAGTAAGCGAAAGCATGTGTTTTTTGCCTTGCAACAAACCACCTGTACCGAAGCCTTCAGTCGGGCTGACACGATGACGGCCATCACTGTGGTAAAGCTTGCCGTGTCCAGCGATAAATACTTCGTCTATGTATTTCTTCACTGTCCAAGGCTCGTGCATCCACCAAACAGGCATCTGCCAAATCACGGCATCCATCCACAAGAATTTTTCGATTTCTGCCTCAACATCATAGCCAGCATCAATCACGGTTTCTTTTACATTGTGTCCAAGTGCGGTCAAAACTTCTTTTGCTTTTTTGTGAAGCGTGTGGTTTAACTCACCATGTGAATGGCCGAAAGCTTTACCACCGTTTAATAATAAAATGTTCATTTTTACTCCTAAGAATAAATAATTTATAAAAAAAGGATGTGATGTTTACGGATATTGACTTCTGTTCACTCTCATGAAAGTGCAGTCATTTTATGATTTGTTTTTATTGAGATAAATATGGTTTAGCTTTATTATGTAATGAATTAAATTCACTAATAAAAGAGAGTTTAAAGAGA
This sequence comes from Neisseria sp. P0014.S002, assembly GCF_051958295.1. Lineage (NCBI taxonomy): Bacteria > Pseudomonadati > Pseudomonadota > Betaproteobacteria > Neisseriales > Neisseriaceae > Neisseria > Neisseria sp. P0014.S002. Next base: position 46,352 of record NZ_JBQCVO010000010.1, read on the forward strand.
AAATGCAGAACTTTAACGAGCTGAATTATTTTTTGACACTGGCGCAAACGCAGAGTTTTGTGAAGGCAGGGCAACTTTTGGGGATTTCTTCTTCGGCGTTGAGCCATAGCATGAAAAATTTAGAAACGCGGCTGAACCTGCGTCTGTTCAACCGCACTACACGCAATGTGTCGCTGACCGAAGCCGGGCAACAGCTTTTCGACCAACTTTCGCCGCTTTATCAAGCCATAAACCAAGAAGTCGATGCACTAAATGATTTTTTAAATACGCCTTCGGGATTGATTCGTATCAACGCTCCGGCGGTGGCGGCGGAAGCGGTGTTGTACCCAAAATTAAAGCCGATTTTGAACCAATACCCGAAAATCCGCTTGGAAATCGTGGTGGACGATCGTTGGGCAGATATTGTGAAAGAAGGATTTGATATGGGCGTTCGGTTAGGTAACAAGGTAGCGAAAGAGATGATTGCCGTACCGATTTCTGCGCCGTTCAAAATGGCGTTGGTCGCCTCGCCCGATTATTTGGCGCAATACGGTTCGCCGAAAAATATTGATGATTTGCAGCAGCACCGTCTTATCGGCGCGAAGCTCTCCGCCGAACACGGCTCGGAAATTCAATGGGAATTCAAATACAAAAAAGAGCTGATTACGTTCACACCCAAATCGCAGTTTTCTATCAACAATCATCTGCGCCTGCAAGCCGTTTCAGACGGCCTCGGCATCACTTGGCTGCCGCATATCATCGCCGCAGACGCGCTCCATTCAGGGCAACTGGTCGAGCTTTTGCCTGAATACGCCATCACTTACGATCCGCTTTACCTCTATTACCCCAGCCGCCGCGGGCATTCGAATGTGTTTAAGCTGATTGTGGATGCGCTGCGGGTGGAGGTCGTCTGAAAACGTAAACTTCATGGAAGTTAAACAAAGTTCCTACATAACTAAAATGTAAACAGCATCCTGCACTTACCTCCATAAAAGTGCAGGATGCTTTGTTTTAGGCTGCCTGAACCGCTCAAAAAACAGTATGATATTCACTTGTTTTCTGTTTCGAGGAGTCATCCATGATTGCAGCTACCATCACCATCCAAGATCAAAACCTCGCCGGCAAAGTGCTGCACGAACTGTTTTTGAAGTTCCGAACCAACCACATCAGCGCGGCGGAGCTGATTGCTGAGCGCGTGCGACAGGAAGTCGCCGCCTACAACAACCGCGCCGCCGATGCCCTGCTGCGCCACAGCCTCGTTATCCCCACCGATCGCGGCGACATCGTAATTCAGGAACCGCGCGGCAAAAAAGGCGCGCACCCGCAGCCCGTGGACGCGGAAAAGCAAATCGCTATCGCCCTGAAAGCTTTTGAGCAGAACGCGTTTTTCATCCTTGCCGACAACCGCCAGCTGGAAACGTTGGACGACATGGTGTACCTGCATGACGGACTGGTCGTCAATTTCATCAAACTCACGCCGCTGGTGGGCGGATAAGCAGCCTGAAAACCGCCGCGCAACGCTACCGCGCCTTTGCCGAAACCACCCGATACAGCCTGAATAGTGCGGACAAGAAAACCCTTACCGACGTTGTTCGCCTTTACCGCAAAATAACCAACACATTGATACGCAAGGAAAGTCCCATGACCCAAAACCAAACCGTGCAGATTTCCGACAGCCGCCGTACCGAGTTCAATCAGATTCTCGACGTACTGCAAAAAGAATGGCGCCAAAAACGCTCGAACGAATACGACACGATAAATCTGAAACTCTGCCCCAGCTTTGCCGAAGTGGAGAAAGCCGCGCCTGAATACCGCGTCGATTTCCTGATCCACTGCATTGATTTGATACGCGGCTGGGGACGAAATAAAGTTTTTAACAACAAAGGCGGTGACAGGATACACAATTACGGCACCATCCGTGCGGCGGTGGCGATGGCTCTGGCGCGCAAAACGCTGCCGATGACGGAGCAGGATGTGCAGCGCATTTTTGCCGCCATGCTGGACGACAACGGGCTGTCCGAGCAGGAATCAGACTACTATCCACTCAAATATCTGATCAACCAAATCAAAAAACAGTTTCCCAATCCGAGCGAAACGCTTTCGGAATGCCTGAAAAACGCCTGCAGCCGTTACCGCGTCTTTGCGGAAAACTTGTGGGACAAGAAAGCCGCTACCGCCAACCTTGCCGCTCTGGCGGAACTGTCAGGCAGTTTCGCCGAAGCCTGCTTTCCCGCCCAAGATGACGCATTTGCCCGATACGCAAATCTCCAGCTTGCCGCGCTGCCGCCCGAACAGCAGGACGTATGGAGCAAGATCATTGCACTTGCCCTGTCCGCCAATGCGGGCAAGCCGAGCGAAAAATACCTGAAAGAAGCCAAAACGCTGATCGACGCGTTGGGGGTGGACAGGTTCAAAAAAATGCTGCACGGCTGGATAGAATTTGTCTGCAACAGCGAAGTACAGACCGAAACCGTCACCCACGGAGCATACAGCTACACCACCCATGTCCTGCCTGTTTGCAGCGTCAACCAGACTGTACTCAAAGGACTGGTGTGGATGTGCAGCCATTTCCACGATAGCGCCACCCTGTCCGCCCTTACCCAACTTGCGCTGCATTCATACGACAAAATCCCCAATCTCGGCGCACGCTATGCTGCTATGGGTAACGCCTGCTTCTATGCGCTGTTCCGCTCCAAAGGGCTGGACGGCATCGCCTGCCTTTCACGCCTGCGCCTGCGGATTAAGTTCAGCAATGCGCAGAACGCGATTGCCAACTATCTGGACGAAGCCGCCGCGCAGCGGGGTGTATCCCGCAACGAAATCGAAGACATGGCGGTGGACAGCTTCGGCTTGCAGGAAGGCTGTCGCGACTATGACTTCGACGGCTACACCTGCCGTCTGGCGGTTACGGGTGTAGGCAAGTCCGAACTGCGCTGGTTCAAACCTGACGGCTCGCCGCAGAAAACCGTACCCGCCTTCGTGAAAACCGACCATGCCGACAAACTGAAAAAGCTCAAAGCCACACAAAAAAACCTCAACACCACGCTCACCGCCCAACGCGACCGCTTGGACCAAATGATGCGCTCCGAACACCGCGTGCCACGGGAACACGCCGAACAGTATTACTGGCAACACGGACTGATGTCCTGCCTCACGCGTCCGCTAATATGGCAATTTTTTCGCGACGAAAACGACACGCAGGGCAAATCCGCGCTGTGGTTGGACGGAACATGGGTGGACGAAACGGGCGCGCAAACCGATGTTTCAGACTGCCTGCAAATCAGCTTGTGGCATCCCGCGCTTGCCACTCAGCAAAGCATCGCCCAATGGCGTCAACTGCTGTTGGACAAAGAAATCCGCCAGCCACTGAAACAGGCATATCGTGAAATCTATCTGCTCACCGAAGCCGAAATCAACACCAAAACATACAGCAACCGTTTTGCCGCCCACATCCTGAAACAACACCAATACATGACGCTTGCCAAAGGGCGCGGCTGGAGAGGCTCGCTGGCAGGCGCGTGGGACGGCGGCGACGACGCAACCGTCTCGTTAGAATTGCCCGAATACAACCTGCTCGCCCAATTTTGGGCAAACGCGGTGGACAGCGAAGACGCATGGACGGAAAGCTATATCTGGCAGTATGTCAGCACCGACCAAGTGCGCTTTCACCGGTTGGACGACGATTACCATGCCACCGCTCTGGACTTAATTGATATCCCGCCGCGCGTGTTTTCCGAAGTGCTGCGCGATGTCGATTTGTTTGTCGGCGTGGCAAGCGTGGGCAACGACCCGACTTGGGAAGACAACGGCGGAGAGGCACGTTTTTACAGCTACTGGCAGAGCTATTCCTTCGGCGATTTGGGCGAAGTCGCCAAAACCCGCAAAGCCGTATTGGAAACCCTGCTGCCACGCCTGAAAATCGCCAAGGTTGCCCACATAGACGGCAACTTCCTCGTCATACAGGGTAAGCTGCGTACCTACAAAATCCACATCGGCAGCAGCAACATCCTGATGCTGCCGGACGACCAATACCTCTGCATCGTACCTGACAGCCGCAAAAAAGACGCATCCGACAAGCTGTTTATCCCGTTTGAGGGCGACAACACCCTCTCGGTCGTCCTCTCCAAAGCCATGCTGCTGGCAGAAGACGACAAGATTACCGACAGCACGATTACCTCGCAGATTCAGCGGTAAATTGGGACAGCCTGGAACACGCAAATGCCTCCATCCTTGCGGTTTCAGGCTGTTTTGGAACACAAGACGCGTAGGCAGCACATGCCCGCCCTACCGCGAGAACACTAGGCATAGGTCGGGTTCAAACCCAACATTTCGGGAAGATTGACCGTTTTATTGAGGCTTGAGCCGACCTGTACTTGCTGAATATCCGCTGCCGAGAGACCTTTGCAAAATTCCCCAAAATCCCCTAAATTCCCACCCAGACATTTAGGGGATTTCCCATGAGCACCTTCTTCCAGCAAACCGCACAAGCCATGATTGCCAAACACATCGACCGTTTCCCACTATTGAAGTTGGATCAGGTAATTGATTGGCAGCCGATCGAACAATACCTGAATCGTCAAAAAATCCGTTACCTTCGAGACCACCGTGGTCGTCCCACCTATCCCCTGTTGTCCATGTTCAAAGCCGTCCTGCTCGGACAATGGCACAGCCTCTCCGATCCCGAACTCGAACACAGCCTCATCACCCGCATCGATTTCAACCTGTTTTGCCGTTT
>NZ_JBQCVO010000011.1:0-35156 GCF_051958295.1 Neisseria sp. P0014.S002
AAAACCCGTTATGTGGTTGAACAAAGCTTCGGTACGCTGCACCGTAAATTCCGCTATGCCCGGGCAGCCTATTTCGGGCTGCTCAAAGTGAGTGCGCAAAGCCATCTGAAGGCGATGTGTTTAAACCTGTTGAAAGCGGCTAACAGGCTAAGTGTGTCTGTAGCTGCCTAAAAGGCGGCCGGATGCCTGATTAATCAGGTATCCAAGGGGGATTAAGGGGGCATTTGAGTAGAATCAGTGGATATTTGAAATAAAAACAGCCGAAAACTTGTGTTTAGGTTTCGGCTGTCAGGGGAAAAGGAATTTTGCAAAGGTCTCAGGCCGTCTGAAATCTAGGAAATAGGTTTCAGACGGCCTTTTTGTGGCTTATCTTGTTATGGTTGATTGTTTAGAAGGGGATTAACTGAATAATCCTTTAAACCACAACACAATCGCGTCCCACATACGGCGCAACCAGCTGCCTTCTTCCACGCCGGTCAGGGCGACGACGTCTTTTTCGGCAATGATTTTACCGTCTTTCATGACTTTCAGCTTGCCCAATACTTGGCCTTTTTCAATCGGGGCGAGGACGGGCTGAAGTGTTTCTAAGATTGGTTTGACGTTTTTGCCGGTATCGTGGGGAATGGTAATGTAAACATCGTCCAAGAAACCGATGTCTACGGCTTTGGTGCTGCCTTTGTAAACTTTGACTTGGGAAATTACTTCTCCGCCGTTGTAAAGTTTGGGCGTATCAAATGCCTGTAACGCCCAGTTGAGCAGTTTGCTGCTTTCGCTGGCGCGTGCTTCGGTAGATTCTGCACCGGCAAGAATGGAAACGATGCGGCGGTTGTTGCGTTTGCTGGAAGCGGCGAGATGGTAGCCTGCGCCTTCAGAATAGCCGGTTTTCAAACCGTCGATACTGCTGTCGCGATAGAGCAGAAGGTTTCGGTTGGGCTGCTCGATATTATTGTATTTGAAAGATTTGTTTGCAAACAAAGGATAGTATTTCGGATAGTCGTTGATCAGTGCGGCTGCCAAAATGGCTAAGTCGCCAACGGTTGAAACATGGCCGTTAGAAGAAATGCCGGTCGGGTTGTTGAAGTGGGTGTGCTTCATGCCCAAACGTTTGGCTTCTTCGTTCATTTGTTTGACGAATTCGTCGATAGAGTCGTTGCCAATGGCTTCGGCAAGGGTAATGGCGGCATCGTTGGCCGATTGGATGGTTGTACCCTTAATCAAATCGCTGACGCTGACAGGAACTTTGGGATCGAGGAACATACGCGAACCTTCGACTTTCCATGCAGCATTGGAAACCGTCAGCATTTGGCCTGCCTCAAGCGTACCGTTTTCCAGTGCTTTAAAGGCAAGGTAGGCTGTCATCATTTGCGTCAACGCGGCAGGCTCGATAGGCGTATCGGCATTGTTGGATGCCAAGGTTTGCTTGCTGTGCAGGTCGGTAACGATATAGGCAGTCGCTGCAATTTCCGGCGGCATTGTCGGGCTGTTGATGCTGTGCAGCAGCGGCTGCGTTTTAGCCTCGCTTTGTGTGGCAGGTGCGGATGCAACCGGGTCGGCAGCAAGGGCAGGAGTATTCAGGAGGGCAGCAAAAATTAAGCTAAGTAGCGTTTTTTTCATCATTATTTGTGGATTTGAATATGAGTGGACACTGTTATGAGGCAAACAGTTTGGCATATTAAATAGATATTAAGCGGACATTATACCGTCTCATTTAGGCTTTGCTAAGATTTTTCTTGCCTTCAGACGGCCTCAGGGGTATGGTTTTAACTTTTTCCTCCGGTCGATTTGACCGAATTGCAATTTATTTCCGAACACTAAAATACCATGAACCATTCCCTTCCTCTTTCTGATTATCTAACCCGTATTTTGACCGCTTCCGTTTATGATGTGGCCGTAGAAACGCCTTTGGATTTGGCACGCAGTTTGTCAGGCCGTCTGAACAATCAGATTTTGCTCAAACGTGAAGATTTGCAGCCGGTGTTTTCGTTCAAAATCCGCGGTGCGTACAACAAAATGGCGAAACTGCCGAAAGAAGCCTTAGATTGCGGCGTAATTGCAGCAAGCGCAGGCAACCATGCGCAGGGTGTGGCTTTGTCGGCGCAGTATTTGGGTTGCCGCGCCGTTATCGTAATGCCGGAAACAACGCCTAAAATTAAAATTGACGCGGTCAAGAGCCGAGGCGGCGAAGTGGTGTTGAAAGGTGTGTCTTATAACGATGCCTATGATTATGCGATGGAGTTGGCAGAAAAGGAAAAACTGACTTATATCGCGCCGTTTGATGATCCTGATGTGATTGCCGGTCAGGGAACCATCGGCATGGAAATCCTCCGTCAACACCGCAATATCAATGCGATTTTTGTCCCGATTGGCGGCGGCGGTTTGGCAGCAGGCGTAGCGGCATTTATCAAACAGGTTTGCCCTGAAATTAAAGTCATTGGCGTGCAAACCGATGATTCTTGCTGTATGAAGCAATCGGTAGAGGCGGGGGAAATCGTACATTTGAAAGATGTCGGCCTGTTTTCAGACGGCACGGCGGTTAAAGTGGTGGGTGAGGAAACCTTCCGCCTGTGTAAAGAGCTGCTGGACGAGATTATTACGGTCAATACGGATATGTTGTGCGGCGCGATCAAAGATATTTTTGACGATACGCGCAGCATTACCGAGCCTGCTGGCGCATTGGCTCTTGCCGGCCTGAAGGCTTATGTTGCAAAAAACAATATCCAAGGTCAAAACTTAGTTGCCGTCACCAGTGGCGCCAACATGAACTTCCACCGCCTGCGCCATGTTTCAGAACGCAGTGAGCTGGGCGAGGGCAATGAAGGTATTTTTGCCGTTACCATTCCTGAAGAAAAAGGCAGCTTCCTCAAGTTTATCAATGTCTTGGGTAGTCGAAATATTACTGAGTTCAACTATCGCTATGGCAACGACAAAAATGCTCATATTTTTGTCGGTTTGCAAACTGCCGGTGCGCAAGACTTGGCCGTCATCAGTAAACAACTGGCTGACGCTGGTTTGCCGAATGTCGATCTGACCAATGATGAAATCGCCAAAATTCATATCCGTTACATGGTCGGCGGACGTACGGAAAAAGTATCCAGCGAACGCTTGGTCAGCTTTGAATTTCCGGAACGTCCCGGCGCATTGTCCCGCTTCTTGAACCATATGCGCGCCGAATGGAATATTACTTTGTTCCATTATCGCAATCATGGTGCGGACTACGGCCGTATTTTGGTCGGTATTGATGTACCTGAAAGTGACAATGAAACGTTTACCGACTTCTTGGAGAGCTTGGGTTATGTGTATAAAGAAGAAACCGATAATCCGGCTTATAAACTTTTCTTGGCTTAATCAGTAAGATAAAAGGCCGTCTGAAATTTTTCAGACGGCCTTGTGTTTTATGTTCGGCTTTATTTCTTACGGAACACCAAGTCCCAAACGCCATGACCCAATCGTTTGCCTCGGGCTTCAAATTTGGTTTCAGGACGATAATCGGGCGTAGGGGCATAATCGGCAGCCGTGTTTTGCAAAGAGTCGAAACTGTTCAAAACTTCCAGCATTTGCACGGCGTATTCTTCCCAGTCGGTCGCCATATGGACATAGCCGCCGCTTTTGAGTTTGGGCAGCAGCTTTTCAACAAACGGCACTTGTACCAAGCGGCGTTTATTGTGGCGTTTTTTATGCCAAGGGTCAGGGAAGAAAATGTGAATGCCGTCTAAAGAACCGTCTTCCAGCATCTTTTCCACTACTTCCACCGCATCATGACGCATTACGCGGATATTGGAAATGTGTTCTTCCTCAATCAGCTTCAAGATATTGCCGACGCCCGGGCCATGAACATCAATCGCTAAAAAGTCGGTATCGGGCAGACGTTTGGCGATTTCCACTGTTGCGACGCCCATACCGAAACCGATTTCCAAAACTTTAGGATTATCCCGTCCAAAAGCGTGGTTCAAATCCAAAGGAGCTTCTTGGAAGTCCACACCAAATTGCGGCCACATCGTATCGATCGCGCGCTGTTGGGCTGCGGTCATATGGCCTTGACGCAAGACGAAACTGCGGATGCTGCGTTTGTGTTCTTCAGGAACGGTATTTTCGGGTGTATTTTCTGGAATGTTTTCGGACATGTTGTTTAAAATCAGTGAGAAATCAAATAAAAAGGCCGTCTGAAAGAATCAGACAACCCTGCATATAAATCGGCGTGATTATAGCGAATAAACGCTTTTCCTGAAACCTTTTAAAAAGAAGGTTTCAGACGGCCTTTTTAAGACAATACCGGTTGTGGTACTTTGTGTTGCACCGCATAAACCGCAGCTTGAACACGGCTGCTTAGGTTTAACTTACGCAACAGGTTTTGCACATGCACTTTGACGGTTGACTCTGCCAGATTCAAATGGCGGGCAATGATTTTGTTGCTGTGTCCGGCGGCAAGATAGCCCAAGATTTCCATCTCGCGCGGAGTCAGTTGCTCTAGCAGATGGTCGGAGCGGGAAGGAGATGGAGAAATCAGCGATTGCACCAAGCGGCTGGTCATTTCTGGAGAAAAGACGTTGTCGCCATCAACTGCTTTGCGGATGCTTTCCAACAGGAAGTCGGCGTTGATGTTTTTCAGCAAAAAGCCTTTTGCACCCATACGCATACATTCGGTCAAATCGTCGCTGTCTTCGGAAACGGTCAGCATGATGACGGTCAGCTGCGGATTGATACTTAAAATTTGGGCCAATGCTTCGCGGCCGTTCATGACCGGCATATCCAAGTCCAGCAAGACCACATCAGGCTTGAGCTGCTCAACCATTTTTACGCCGGCCAGGCCGTCTGAAGCTTCGCCGATAACTTCAAAATCAGGCTGACGCGAAAGCAAGGCCTTGATACCGCTGCGAAATAGGGTGTGGTCGTCAATAAGGGTAATTTTAATCGTCATGATGCTGTTCTCATTTGTTGCGGCAAAGTCAGCATAACCGCCGTACCTTGCCCAATCTGCGATGTAATGGCCAATTCTGCGTTAATCCGTTGGGCACGTTCTTGCATAATGCCCAAGCCGACATGTTCGCCTGAAGGCCGGTTTGATAGGTGTTCTTTATTAAAGCCTGCGCCGTCGTCCCGAATTGTCATGACAAAATCGCCGTGGTTGGCAATTTCGACGCTGACATGTTGCGCACGTGCGTGCTTCCGAATATTGGACAGGCTTTCCTGCAAGATGAAGATGATCTGCAAATGCTCATCATAATTCAAAGCCTGCCCGTCGTCCTGCCATTTTAAATCAACTGGAATACCTGTTTGTCGTTCAAAGCGCGCCAGCAGCGATTCTACCGCTTCAGGAAAATCTTTATTACTGATTTTGGTGCGGAAATTCATCAAAAGTTCGCGTACGTCTTCGTAGCATTCCTGCACGCCGTCTTTGATGAAGCCGATATTTTCTTCTGCCTGCTCGCGTTGGTCTGAAGCAAACGCGCTTTCCAGCATTTGTACCTGCAAATTCAAAAAGGTTAAAGCTTGCGCGATGCTGTCATGCAAACCTTGAGCAATCAAGTTACGCTCCTGCAAGACTGCAAGTAGGCGGCGCTCTTGTTCCATGCGGTTGTTGGCGATGGAAATGCCGAGCTGTCCGCTTAAAGTATGCAGCAGTTTTTCGTCTTGCTCATCAGGCATATGGCCGTCTGAAAAATATAGGGTCAGTACGCCGAGCTGTTCGTCTTGATAAACGATCGGAAATTCTACACGATTTCCTTCTTCGGTTTCACCGACGCTTGCCGCCAAATCAGAACGTTTCCGCTCCTCATCGGAAAGATATACCGTACCGCCCAAAGCTGAAAATGCCGGCAGAATTTGAGTTAAAAATTCTTCTGCCGCCTGTTGCGGCGTAAAGGTTTGGTGCAGATTGCGCGTGGTTTGGTAGAGCAGGGTCAAATCACGGTTTTGCCGTGCCAAGTCTTGGGTTTGTTTGGCAACTTGTCCTTCCAAGTCTGTATAAAGCGTATGCAGACGGCGGCTCATTTGGTTGAAACCCTTGCTTACTTGGGCAAACTCACGGATCTGGTCTGTCTCGATTTGAACGCCGAAATGCCCTTTACTGATGGTTTCTACACCATCGCGCAATTTTTCCAAGGGCCGGATAATCCATGAATAATGCCAAACAATCATCAAACCGGCAGCCACAACAATCATCAGCATCATTGCCATTTGAAAGCGGCGCAGCCACAAGGTATTTTGCTCGTTGGCATTTTCCATCGCCTGTAAAAATAGCTCGATGTTACCGGCAAAACGATACAGACCGATTTGGGTCGGACGCTCGTAATGTTGCAAAGACGGCTTGATGTTGGATTCCCAATCAATCAACAGCATCGATTGAATCAAGTCGTAAGCCAGCGGCATTTGAGACGGAATCAGCGGATGAATAGCATCGCTTTGCGTCACATTGGCCAGCGTACGCTCAAATTCTTTGATTTGGTTGTCAATTTGCGCATTGGGTGTACGGACACTTGCCATGTAAGCCAAACGGTACACCTGCATTTTCAAACTGCCTGCATCTTCAATCGTTTTGGCCGCGCTTTCCAAACGCCAAGAAAGCAACAGGGTAAAGGCAATCGACAAAAACGCCGAACTGACCCATAAAAAAGTCAGCAGTTTTAAACGCGAAGACAGGCTCAGGCCGTCTGAAGATCCGGAGAATAATCGCATAAAGCACGCAGGGAACTAATCCGATAATCTTATAAAAATATCATTCTTTTGGCCTATAAACAACCTGTCTAAAATAATTGTATGGTTATGATAAGAAAAAACAGGGGTTTAATGTAAAATCATGTTATGATAAAATTCATCTCAAGTGAATTAAATCATAAGAATAAGGTTTCAGACGGCCTGAAACCTTGAAACTTATCCAATAAACACAACATCTTGAACCACACTCCATACTCTGCTTCTCAAAGGACTACCAAAATGAAAATTTTTGCACTGATATTGGCCGGCGGGCAGGGAAGCCGGATGGGAGGTGTCGATAAAGGGTTGGTGCAATGGCACAATAAAGCCTTGATAGACCACGTTATCGAAAAAATCCGCCCGCAAGTCAGCCATATCGCCATCAGTGCCAACCGCAATCTCGAATCTTACGCCCAACGCAGCGCACACGTTTTCTCGGATGCGCGCCAATGGCAGCATTACGGCCCTTTAGCCGCCTTGTGTACCGCCGCCAACGATTTGCAAATTGCTACTGCAGACTGGCTGCTCATCGTCTCCTGCGATATGCCCCGCCTGCCTGAAAACTTGGTTTCCCAGTTTGAGACCATCGCCAAACGCACGCCGTTGTGCAATGCATTTTACGTTGAAACCCCGTCCAGACCGCATTACAGCGTGATGTTCATCCGTCCGCAAATTCTGCAAAGCACCGTGCCATACCTTTATTCAGGAATGCGCAGCATCCGCGGCTGGTTGCAACAACAGCGCGCGCGGGTTGTCCATTTCCCTCATGAGCAGGATTTTATCAGCTACAACACGGAAAACGATTTGGCCCAGCCTTTGTAGCTGGGTCGGTGAGGGAGCTAATGTTCAGGTAGAGATATGCTAACTTGATGATTATTTAGTATCTTTCAATAGGTAATAACTATCTTGTAATTAGTTCTCTTAGAAATTCATCAATCCGTATATTTAAATAAAATATACGCTCTTCGTTAAAATAAACTTTGGCTTTTTCCCTATCGACTGTTTCTTTTAGGTCATTTAGTCTGCCTAAGTCCAAATTTTCGCTGGTATATTTTCTTGCCAGCAGCGCACGTAGCAAATCTCCATCCAGCCCTAAACCTTTAATTACTTTTAGCACCTTATCATTGGCATCTTTTTGTTTATACGTGGTGATGTAATCACTTAATGCTAAATTTGGATCAAGCTTGATATCGCCGGATTGCACATCATGTAAAAACAACTCAGCAAATTTTTGATCTTCCTTAGAAAGCGTAGAAAAAGAGTGGTGTAGTTCCTCAAGTGAAGCAGCTTCTTCTATGCCGCCGATGGTTTTAAGCCATTTTTCAAAACGGGCATTCATATAATTTTGATCAATTTTGTCGGTTTCGATTTCGTTGATATGCGAACGCAAATCAAACGGCACATCATCGCTACCGCCACCATTGCCTGAACTTTCTTTAAACAAATCTTTATAACGAGCCAGCAGTTTATCGTAGGTTTCTTGATCGAAATTGAGTGTGGCAGTGATCACGCTGTCGTCTTCCTGTACCACGTCATAGCTTAATTTTTCCCAAGAAAAACCCAAGAGCCGAGCAGCTTGTAAGTGCTCATTGAGCTGATTGAATAGTTTGACAAACTTTGCGCATGAGGTTGTATCATCAGGATTTTTTGAAAAATCTTCTAATCCTGCCCATTTGAAAATATCGGCAATATCGGCAAAGCAGACATTCATTTTGTCGATAACTTTATCTAAATTATCGACAAACAGCCCCATTGGGCGGTCGCCCGAATAAAGTTTTACGGCTCGCTCAATATTGCGTTGCATCGTATGCGGCTTGCGGTAATAGCGGATTAACCCAAAAGGCTTATCGGTTTTGTCGCATACGCGGTTAGTGCGGGAAAACGCCTGAATCAAGTTGGCGTAATCCAAAATTTTGTCTAAATAGAGCGTATTGAGCCATTTGCTGTCGAAGCCTGTCAGCATCTGATCGACCACAATCAACAAATCCAGCTGCTCGTCGGGCTTGATTCTCTTATACGCATTGATATGCGACAACCTATCCGACAAATCTGTTTTAAATCGGGAATAAGTGGCGTAGCCGAAATTTGTGTGGAACTGGGCGTTGTAATCTTCCAAAATTTCGGCAATCCATTTTTCCTTATCGTTGCCTTGCCCATCGTTAAGAATATTCGGATCGAAAAGGGCGGTCAGTTTCGGCAAGGATTTTTTAGCTTCCTCAGAATTTCCGGCTTCCTCAGCAATTCTGGCTTTCTCAGCAATTCTGGCTTTAATTAGGCGGTAATAATTGACCGCTTCGGGAATAGAGCTGGTGGCAAAAATGGCATGATATTTTTTGCCTTGGCTGAGGCGTTGCCAATTTTCCAGCATGTCGTCAATCACCGCATTCACATGTTCCGGCGTTTGATATTGCACATTGGGTATATAATCTTCAATGCCTTTTTGATATTTGCCGTCTGACGTATATTCTCCCGCCATCGGCACATCATTCATAAATTGATTGTAGATTTTTTTCTTTTGGTCATCGGCAAATACTTCGCTTTCATCTGTTGCTTTGGCTTCTTGCAAAGCGACAGATCTGCGTAAATCGCTGTCTTTAAAGGTGCGGATATGGAAGGGGTGAAAGCCCAGCACATTTTCATCACGAATGCCGTCTGCAATCGAATATCGGTGCAATTCATTACCGAAAACCGTGGCAGTGGTTGAATTTTTCTTAGCGTTTTCTTCTTCAATCGGCGTGCCGGTAAAGCCGAAGAAAATCGCATTGGGGAAGGTGTGCTTAATGGTGAGCAACATATCGCCAAAAGTAGTACGGTGGGCTTCATCAACGATAAACACCAAACGTTTACCACTGATTTGCTCGATATCAGCCTCATTTACCCCTTCTTCCGCCTTGATATTACTCATTTTTTGAATGGAGGTAACAATTAAGCGGTCGCGGTCTTGTTTGCTTTTCAGCTTGGCGAGCAAAATGGCGGTGTTTTCCGTTGCCTGCACATCATCTTTACTATCAGCAAAATTCTGATATTCCTCCAGAGATTGCTTGCCCAGCTCAATACGGTCGAGCAAGAAAATCACCTTATCCGCATCTTTGCGACGGCTGATTAACTGCGCCGATTTAAAACTCGACATCGTTTTGCCCGAGCCTGTGGTATGCCAAATATAGCCGCCGCGCTGATTGCCCGAAGTCCAATCTGTTTTTGCCACCGTGTCGGCAATTTTGTTGACTGCATAATACTGATAGCTGCGCAACACTTTCAGCTGCTCGTCTTTCGCATCGGCAATGGTGTAATCGCCGATAAACTGGTGCGCCATCGGAATCGAGAGGAAATGCGTCGCCACCTTATCCCAATCGTTCATATACACATTATTGAAATCCGCCCAACGGAAATAAAACGCAGGATTTAATGGACCGCCGGTATTGGCAAAATAGCGGCATTCTTCCGGCGTCATCGCCACAAACACCTGCACCAGGCTAAAAATGCCCGAAAACGCGCCTGCCTCATGGTATCGCTCAATTTGATAGGTCGCTTGGCTAATCGGCACACCTGAACGCTTCAGCTCAATATGAAACATCGGCATACCGTTGATTAACAGCATCAAATCGCCGCGCTGCTTAGGGTATAAATCCGAACGGGGAGAAAAACGAGGTTGTTGGGCAATTTGATAGCGGCTTTTGCCGGCAGAAATTTCCTCACGGTCAAAAATATCCAGCGACACTTCCTTGCCGAAATGACGGCTTTTCTCATTTTCACGCTTGATGGCCACCGTTTTGCCGTTGATAAAGCCGTTTAGCGCATAAGGCGTTTTCAATGCCTGCACCTGCTCCAAAATCTGGTTCATTTCCGTGCGAAGCAACGGCACATCGAGCTTGTCGATATGTTGGTTGGTTTTATTCAAATGCTCCTGCCAGTTGGCAATTAACTTTTCTTCGGTGGGATAGCGCAACACTTCCTTTTCCCAGCTTTTGGTGGCCAGCAAGGCTATCAGTGCTTTTTCAAAATCAGCTTCTTTATTAAACATTCTTTTTCTCCGTAAGGGCGCTACTACAATTTTTCAGACGGCCTCAATCATGGGCAGGAATGCCCGTTCTAGACCAACATCGCCGCCAACAGCCCTTTTTTGAGTTGGTTTAATTTTTCGACTTCTGCCGACTGTAAGGCAATGGTTTCGTCTAATTGGCGAAAGAAATTACCGATTTGAGTTTGTTCGTTTTTGTTCGCAGGAAAAGAGATTGGCATTTCCGCAAAAACATCGTTTTTGATAGAAAATCGGTCAGACCTTGCTCCTGTATCACCATTCAAATACATGAAATGATGCCATTGATTACCTTCAAAATATTGTTCCAAATAAGAAGGTTTAATTTCATCATTTAGACGAAATACATAATAAAGCGGAGACATTACGCCTGTTCTTCCTAGCTTATTTCTCTTTATTGGACCAACTGGAGCGAAGCTAGAAATTCTTGGGTTGTACACAAAATCGTCAGGCTGTACAACATAATAACCACCTATATTTTCTGAATTTGAAATTGATTTATCAAAGAAGTCTTGCTGGCTGATAATTCCGAATTCAGCAGAATTAGTAAAAGTTTCCGCATATTGATAAGCGATATTTTTTTCTTTCACTTTGAAAGCAATCTCCCCCAACTTCCTAGATTCCCACTCCCCCTCAAACCCTTTAAAGCGGATTTCCGGTATTTTTTCACCGTTTGTGGGGAACATTTTTGCCAGCATTGCCTTTTTAAGCTGACGGCTTTTTTCCAACACCGCACGGCTCTCGGCAATTTGGCTGTCTAAACGACTGAAAAACAAACCGAGGTGGGTTTGCTCGGGTTTAGATGGGGACTTAAATGTAATTGCTGTTAAACTTCGCCAATCTGCTCGTGGCATTTTAGTGCCAGACGTAACATTTGCTGTTTCTAAAAATTTTCTAGATTGCACTAGCAAATAGGCAAAGGAATTGGAATATTTAGAACTTGTTTCCAAAGCCCAAATTTCTCCACTTTTTACACCATCTTTCTCAGCAAGCCACCATTTATTCAAATACGGTCGTAAACGACCAAAAAGAATATCGCCTTTCCGAAATGATGAGGTTGTTTGTGTTCTAACTGACGTATCGCCAACTAAAATACCTGAATTACTAATGAGATTTTCTAATTCAACATCTAAATCATATAAACTTGAATCAACAAATTCATTTCTAACGCTCAGAATTTCTCCCAATACCTTTTCTTCCCACACCTCCGTAAAATCTTTAAACCGCAAACGTGGTTCTTGTTGCTTATTCATTTTGTCCCCTTAGCCTTTCAAAATCGCCTGCCATGCGGCAATGCCCTGCAAATCAAACTCGCTGCCAGTGAGTTCGTCCATCATTTGTGCCAGTGCGGTGGCGCTTTCTTGTTTGCATTGGCTGATATGCTGATAGGTGTCGGCATATTTGTCGCAAAGTGCGGTCAGTTTTTGGCTGAGTTGCGCCAGCATGTTTTCAGGCAGCCTGCGCATCGCCGCATTGAGCGGAACAAACCATTTTTGGCGGAGCAAAGCGAGGGCTTCGGCATCATCCAGGGCTTCAATAGCGGCTTTGGTTTTGCTGTGAAGCTCGGCACTGTCTGCTTTAATATCGGCTTTAATGTCTTTTTCTTCAGCTAATAACTCTTGTGCCTTTAACAACTTACTTTCTAAGCTCTCTTCGGGAAATTCATAGCCATGCCGTAATGATTTTAAATAATTGCTCACATTAGTCTTGCCATAAGTTCCATCTTTAGAAGCTTGAATATTTGTCCAATTAACTGCGCTATTTGATTCAATAAAAGCTAATTTTTCAGCCTTTTTAGCCTTGTTTGACAATAATTCCAGGTAATTTTCTAATGCGATTGTTTCTTCTGTTGTAACGCTTGCATAAATTACTTTGAAATAAGCAGCAATTTCTTTAGCAATAAATGCATCATTATCGTCATTGACATAAGGTCCACTTTTTTCTTCTTCGCTCAAATCATCTAAAATACTCTGTAGTTCGGCGGCAATTTCCTCTAAACGGGTTTCTTTGGCTTTCAGGTTTGCCAATTCCTGTGGCAGTTTGACGGCCTGCACCAATTCAAACGGCAGAATATGCCCCACCCAGCCGTCTTGTACTTCGGCTTCTTTTTTGGTTTTGTTGTCTTTTTTCAGCACCATAAAAGGATCAACCTGCTTAATTGCCTGTTTACCTTCGGTTTGGATCATCTCCAAATCGGCGGCAATGCCTGCCACATCGGCGCGCCATAGGTCATCGAGTTTTTGATAGGCAGTATAAAAATCCAATAAGGGCATTGCCTGTACTTTTTCCCGAATAAGTTCGGCGAGTTGCTGCTGGGTTTGGGAAATGTTGAGCGTTTCCATCGGCTCAATCAGCAGGGTTTCCAAGCGAGCGGGGAAATCGGCAAAGTTTTGGGCAAATTGCGCTTGGTAATTCAGCACGCCGGCGTGGCTTTGCATGGCGGCTTTGAGATTGTCGGTTTTCGGCTGCACATAAGGTGTGCCGTTATCGGTAAACAAGGCCGTCTGTAAACCGTCAAAGGCTGCCCAGTAGTCTGCGAATTGTGCCAGCTCTGCTTTGGGAATGCCGCCGTGTATGGTGGCGAAAATATCCCATTGCTCCGTCGGTTCGGCGGAATCGACATAGCGCGGAATGTTGAGGTTGTAGCCGTTTGCCACAATTTCGGCTTTCGGCACAATGCGGGAGAATTTAGGCAATTCCCGGCGATGGGTCACGCAATCGACAATGCGCTTGATGTCGCTTGCCTGCAAATGGTTGTTTTTGCCCACTTTGATGAAATGCTTGGAGGCGTCAATCATCAATACGTCGTTACGTTCGCGCTCTTGGCGTAAAACGATGATGATGGTGGGAATGCCCGTACCAAAAAAGATATTGGCAGGCAGACCGATAATGGCATCGATATGATTGTATTCAATCAGATTTTTTCGGATTTTCTCTTCTTCTCCGCCCCTAAAAAGTACGCCATGCGGCAAGACGATGGTCATGATGCCGTCGGGTTTTAAGTGGAAGAGGTCGTGCAATAGAAAGGCAAAATCGGCTTTTGCCTGCGGGGCGACGCCAAAGCGTTTGTAGCGGATGTCGCTTTCTTTGTCTTTGGGATTCCACGGCTGGGAATAGGGCGGATTGGACACTACGGCATCCAGATACAGCGGATCGCCTTCCAGCGGCCAGTCGTCTTCTAATGTATCGGCATTGCGGGTGAAAATATTGCTCGGCAAAATGCCGCGCATGACCAAATTCATGCGCGTGAGGTTGTAAGTGTTTTCTTTTAATTCTTGTGCGTAATATTTGATGCTGTCGGCACTTTTGAGATGTTTGGCAACGCTATGGCCGATGTTGATCAGCAATGAACCTGAGCCGCTGGTCGGGTCGTAAATGCTGATTTCTTCACGGTCTTTCAGATGATCGGCAATGATTTCCGACATCAGCAAAGATACTTCGTGCGGCGTATAGAATTCGCCCGCTTTTTTGCCTGCGTTGGCAGCAAACATACTAATCAGGTATTCATAAATAAAGCCCAATACGTCATAGCCCTGTTTGCCGTCCATCGGTATATCGGCAATCAGTACAAAAAGGTCTTTCACCGCATTGGTTTGGCTGGCGGCGGTATCGCCCAATTTGCTCAAACCGGATTCTAAGGTTTTGAAAATACCGTCAAAAACTGTGATGTAGTTTTCTGCAATATTGCGGCTGAAAGCGCTCATTGCTGTGCGGACGTTGGCAATATTGAAATCTGAGCCTTGGGCTAACCAAGTTGAGAATAGGTGTTCGTAGCTGATGAAATAGCCGAGGTTTCTTTTGATATGGTTGACAAGCTCGCCGTTAGATTCGGTAAGCTCATCGGCAAAATTTGATTTTTCTAAGCCTTGTTCAAGGGCAAATTTCTCCAGTTTGTCGGACAAAAATTTGTAGAAAATAAAGCCTAAGATGTAGTCTTTGTATTCGTTCGCTTCAATTTTGGAACGCATTTTATTCGCAGATTGCCAAATTTTGGCTGCAAGTTGTTGTTTATTCATTTTTTCTCTTATTGGTTTTTGATTTTATACATATTGCGGTATTTATGATTGCTTGGTGCAGGCTTTGCTATGATAAACCATCAACACAGTGTTTACATAATTTACATCGTAGAGGCAGTATGATTCATCGATGCAATGCAAAATGGTAGGAAAGCTCACATTACACAAAGGCCGTCTGAAACTCAACTTTCAGACGGCCTTTTGATTTTAATTTTTTAGCAAAGCTAAAGAATATTTTTTTCCTATTTGGAAAGTATGTTGTTCGTAAATTGAGATTTATTGCTTAATCATTTATCCGTACAATCCGCATCATCAAATATTTTAAGGAGGTAATGATGAAAAAAATGCCTGTATTGTTTGTTGGGCATGGTAGTCCGATGAATGTGTTGGATAAAGAAAACCCGTTCAATCAGAATTTCAGCCTAATTACGCAAAAGTTTGCCAAACCAAAAGCCATTTTGATGATTTCAGCGCATTGGTACAGCAGCCGTTTGCAGGTTACGTCTGGCAAACACACTGAAATGATTTACGATTTCTACGGCTTCCCCGATGAACTCAGCCAAGTGCAATATCCTGCGCCCGGTTCTTCTGAGTTGGCGGAGCAAGTGCGGTCATTATTACAGCCGGAAAATGTTGAGCTGAACCCAACGCGTGGCTTTGATCATGGCGCTTGGGCGGTGTTGAAATATCTCTATCCTGATGCCGATATTCCCGTGGTGCAACTGAGTCTTAACCGTTTGCAATCGGCAGAATGGCATTTCAACTTGGCGAAAAAATTAGCTGCTTTGCGAGAACAAGGCGTGTTGATTATCGGCAGCGGCAATATTGTGCATAATCTGAGGGCAATAAGCTGGGAACATATTGATCAAATCGGTGCAGGGTATGACTGGGCGTTTGCTTTTCGGGAAACAGTCAATCAAGCGATTACAACACAAGATGATAAAACTTTGGTGCATTATGATCAGCTAGGCGAAAAAGCCGAGCTTTCTGTACCAACCCCAGATCATTACTTGCCGTTGCTTTACATCATGGCATTACGCGAACCGGATAATCCTATTACGTTTTTCAATGATAATTTGATTGCGGGATCGCTTAGTATGACGTCGGTTTTAGTGGGGTAGAAAGGAAAAAAGTTAATTCACTTTGTGAATAGCGTGATATTGTTTTAGACGGCATCTTGTGTCCATATAAAAGCTACGATTTGAGACCTTAACAATCACTATTAAAATGTGCTCCGATGTTCTGTCTGCGCCTGTATGCGGCTTGGGCGACGGCGAGGCTGCATTCGAGCAGGTTGCGGTTTTCGTATTCGGATGCGGTGTGTGGCTCGGCTTGGTTTTGCTTCCAAAGCCTCAGTTGGGCGATGGCGCGGTACAGGCCGGTATCGTTGCGGAGGATGCCGAGATGGTGTTGGTTGAAGGCTTGCAGTACGGGGCGGCTGAATGTGTTTTGGAGGCCGTCTAAAAAGATGCCTGCTTCGGCGGTGGGGTTTTCAGACGACCTTTGGGGCGGTGCGGTTTGGAATGCTTGTCCGTCCACGATGGTTTGGGCGGCAAGCCTGGCGGTCACGACGCATTCGAGCAGGGAGTTGCTGGCGAGGCGGTTGGCTCCGTGCAATCCTGTGCAGGCGGTTTCGCCTAAGGCGTAGAGCTGCGGCAGGGAGGTTCTGCCGTAGGGGTCGGTTTGGATGCCGCCGCAGGTGTAGTGTTGCACGGGGCGGACGGGGATGGCTTGGCGCGTGATGTCCAAGCCGCATTGGGACAGGCAGTGCCGATGAATGGACGGGAAATGCCGGCGGACGAACGCTGCGGGTTGATGGCTGATGTCGAGCGAGACGAAATCTTGCGTTTGTTTGGCGATTTCGGCGGCGATGGCGCGGGCAACGATGTCACGCGGCGCGAGTTCGGCGCGGCGGTCGTAATGCGGCATAAACCGTTCGCCCGATTGGTTGGTCAGGATGCCGCCTTCGCCGCGCACGGCTTCGGAAATCAGGAAGGTACGGCCGTTTTCAGACGACCTTGCCAAGCCTGTGGGGTGGAATTGGATAAATTCGAGGTTTTCGACTGCGCAGCCCGCGCGCATCGCCATGGCGATAGCATCGCCCGTGCATTCGGGCGGCGTGGTGGTGGCGGCGTAAATTTGCCCGAGGCCGCCGCCTGCGAGTACGGTATGGCGGGCGCGGATGCGGTAGGTTTCTTGCGTTCGGCAGTCGAGGACGGTCAGTCCGCACGCTGCGCCTGACTCGGTTTGAATATCCAACGCCATCTGCCGCTCGCAAACGCGGATGTTCGGGCGGCGGCGTATTTGGGCAATCAGGCTCTGCATGACGGCTTCGCCCGTGTAGTCGGCGACGTGGGCGATTCGGCGGCAGGTATGCCCGCCTTCGCGCGTCAGGTGCAGGTCGTTATGATTCCGGTCGAACGACACGCCCTGCGCCAGCAGCCATTCGATTGCCGGTTTGCCCTGCGATAAGATGGTACGGACGGCGGCTTCGTCGCACAAACCTGCTCCCGCTTCCAAAGTATCGGTAACGTGTTTTTCGATGTCGTCCTCTCCCGACCACGCCGCCGCAATCCCGCCTTGCGCATGACGGCTGGCGGTGTCGTCCAGCCGGTTTTTGCACAAAATGACGATGCGAAACGACTCAGGCAGCGACAGGGCGAGCGTCAGTGCCGCCAGCCCGTTTCCGGCAATCAATACGTCGCAATCGGTTTGCATGGTGTTGTCCTTGTTTGAGAGGTCGTCTGAAACGGCAATATTGACGGCAAATCAGGCGGGTCCCATACCGTTGAACACATCCCCGCGCTTGAGTCCTGCCGCGAAGTCGAGCATACGCTGCAAAGGCAGTTTGGCCGCTTCGCCCAGCTTTCTGTCCAACAGGATTTCGTTGTGTCCGTTTGTCAGGGCGTATTTGATGCCGCCCAGCGAATTCATCGCCATCCACGGGCAGAACGCGCAGCTTTTGCAGCTTCCGCCGTTGCCCGCCGTCGGTGCGGCGATGAATTCTTTATCGGGCGCCTGCTTTTGCATTTCGTGCAGGATGCCCAAATCGGTTGCCACGATGAATTTTTTTTCAGGACGCGATACGGCGGCCTTCAGCAGTTTACTGGTCGAGCCGACCACATCGCCCAGTTCGATGACGCTTTGCGGCGATTCGGGATGAACCAGCACCACCGCATCGGGATGCTCCGCCTTCAACGCCGCCAGTTCCTGCCCTTTAAATTCGTTATGGACGATGCACGAACCCTGCCACAGCAGCATATCCGCGCCCGTTTCGCGGCGGATGTAGTCGCCGAGGTGGCGGTCGGGCCCCCAAATCAGTTTCTCGCCGCGCGATTTCAGATACGACACGATTTCCAACGCCACCGAAGAGGTTACCACCCAGTCGGCACGCGCTTTCACGGCGGCGGAAGTGTTGGCGTACACCACCACCGTGCGGTCGGGGTGTTGGTCGCAAAACGCCGCAAATGCATCTTCGGGACAACCCAAATCCAAAGAACATTCCGCTTCCAAATCAGGCATCAGCACCGTTTTTTCAGGGCAGAGGATTTTCGCGCTCTCGCCCATGAAGCGCACGCCCGCTACCACCAATGTACCGGCTTCATGTTCCGCGCCGAAGCGTGCCATTTCCAGCGAATCACCCACGCATCCGCCTGTTTCCAAAGCCAAATCCTGAATCAGCGGATCAACATAATAATGTGCCACCAAGACCGCGTTTTTCTCCTTCAGCAAAGCCTTGATTTCATCTTTCAGATGGACTGCCGTCTCGCGGTCGGGCGTATCGGCAACCTTCGCCCATGCCTGACGTATTTGGCAGGCGGAAGTCGGCGTTTGAATGAGGGGCATATCGTAATCGAACGAGCGGCGGGCGGCGGTTTGCATGATGTTTCCTTGTAGCTATTTTTCAGACGGCATAAAGGTTGGCCGTTTATATTTTGAAATATTTTTATATTATGCTCAACTTGAGTATAATATGCAAGGTCGTCTGAAAACCGCTTTGGTTTACAATAAGGTTTTCTCTTGAATGAAAGCCACGTATGGATGCCTATCCTGAAACAGCGGCCAATCCGCAAAGTATCGTTGAGCTTGTTCCTGTCCTGATCGCCATTACAAACGGCAGCTTGAGGGTTTTGACAGTTGCCCAGGGAGAGCTATTACCCAATGGCTTGCTTGCACCACTTCGCCACTCTCTGCAAGCAGGGGTCCGGATGTGGGTTGCCAAACAGACATCACAGCCTATGGGCTATGTAGAACAGCTTTATACGTTTGTAGATACGAGCCGCCAAAATGAACAAGGCCTGCCTGTCTTATACGTCAGCTATTTAGGACTGGTGCGCGAGGCAGCCGACAGCATCCTGCATCCCGACGCGAAATGGCAGGACTGCTACGACTATTTCCCGTGGGAAGACTTGCGCACCGACGGCGGACAGAGCGACGCCATCGTCAGCCACCTGCGCATTTGGGCAAACTCGGCGGACACGGAGGAAGTCCGCCAAAAGCGGCTCAAGCGCATTCATTTGTGCTGGGGGGTCGAACCGGAAAACTGGTCGGAAGAATACGTTTTGCAACGCTATGAAATGCTGTATGAAAGCGGCTTGATAGCGGAAGCTGCCGAGCCGCAGGCAAACTTCGACTTTGCGCTCACGGGACAGCCCATGCGCCACGACCACCGCCGCGTGTTGGCGACCGCCCTGTCCCGCCTGCGCGCCAAAATCAAATACCGCCCCGTGATTTTCGAACTGATGCCGCCCGAATTCACGCTGCTGCAACTGCAAAACAGCGTCGAAGCCATCAGCGGCAGATTGCTGCACAAGCAAAACTTCCGCCGCCAGATTCAGCAGCAAAACCTCATCGAGCCATCGGATACCGGCGTATCGGGCAGCAAAGGCCGCCCCGCGCAGCTTTACCGCTTCCGCGACGACGTCCTGCCCGACAGGCTGATTTCGGACATCGGACTGCCGCTGGGCAGCCGTTAGCCCGTTTTCAGACGGCCTCAAATGAAGTTTTACCCTTGCCGCAACACCAATATTTTTCAACAAAGGAAACCCCATGCCGTCTGAAAACACCCTCTTCCCCCTGCCCGACACCCTGTTGCGCCCCATGGTCGAACAAGCCCTGAGCGAAGATTTGGGCAGGCGCGGCGACATTACGTCCGCCGCCGTCATCGCGCCCGACAAAACCGCCAAACTCTTCCTCGTCAGCCGCGAAGACGGCGTCATCGCCGGCATGGACTTGGCGCGCCTCGCCTTTCAGACGATGGATCCATCCGTCCGTTTCCAAGCTGAAATCCAAGACGGACAAGCCGTCCGCGCAGGTCAGACGCTTGCCGCCGTTGAAGGCAACGCCCGCGCGCTGCTTGCCGCCGAACGCACCGCGCTCAACTACCTCACGCACTTGAGCGGCATCGCCACCGCCACCGCGCGTGCCGTTGCCGAAGTCGCCGAATACGGTACAGACATCGTGTGCAGCCGCAAAACCATCCCCCTGCTGCGCGTCCTGCAAAAATACGCTGTTAGGGCGGGCGGCGGCGTAAACCACCGCATGGGCTTAGACGACGCCATTCTCATCAAAGACAACCATCTCGCCTATTGTGACAGCATCGCCCAAGCCGTACGGCAGGCAAAACAGGCTGTCGGGCCGTTGACCTGTGTGGAAATCGAAGTGGACACGCTGGCACAACTGGACGAAGCCATCGCAGCGGGCGCGGAACGGATTTTGCTGGACAACATGGACGACGAAACCTTGAAAGAAGCGGCAAACCGCTGCCACACGCAAACCGCCCACATACACACCATCTATTGCGAAGCATCGGGCGGCATCGGCTTCGACCGCCTGAAGCGCGTGGCACAAACCGGCGTAGACGGCATCGCCCTCGGCTATCTGACCCACAGTAGCCGTTCGCTGGACATAGGGTTGGATTTCGTGGCTTAAATTTTGAGTTTGCTATAAAGCAAAGGCCGTCTGAAATATAGACGTTTCATTTTCAAACAACCTTTTTAATTCCAAAGCAGAAGATATAAAAATTATGCAGGTTAGCTTCAACTTTCATATAACATGAAAGAGTAGGGCATAACTATGTCATCATGTAAAAAGCCGTCTGAAACTCAATGTTCAGACGGCTTTTTACTCTCAAAATGATTAATTGATCATTACCATTTTCCAGTTATCCCAATACGGATTGTCCTACCTGGTGCAGGCAGATAGGAGCGGCTCATCGGGTCGAGGTAGTAGCGGTTGGTCAGGTTGCTGCCCACCAGCTCGGCAGTCAGGTTTTTGCCGATTTTGTAGCGCAGGTAGGCGTCCCATACGGCGACAGGCTGCCAGCGCATATCGTTATGCTGGGGCTTCATATTGTCATTCTGATATTTATTGCGCACATCGTAGAATGGCTGCCAAGCATCGTTGCGGTTTTCATAGACGCGGCTGTGGTAATGGAGGCGCACGCCTGTTTCCAGTTTGTTGGCAAGGAAACGGCTGCCCAATTCGGCATCAATTGACCAGCGTGGTTGAAGCGCGCTTGCCAGATAGCCTGAATCGGTCAAGCCGCCGTGGTTGCAGACAGGACGGTTCATAGTCTTACCGTTTTTCACAAAATAGCTTGCATCAACCATGCCCTCTGTTGCGGAGGATGTCCAAGTGAAATTTTCGTCGCACATTTTGTTTTTCAGGCTGCGGAATACGTTCAGGCTGCCGAAGACGCGTCCGGTATCGAAGCGGGTGGACAGCTCGGCACCACTGCGGATTTGTCTGTCGAATTGTTCGAATTCGAGATTTTCATCCCTGTCGATAACGTTTTTGGTCTTGTTATGGAAGTAGTTGATGCGGAAATCCGCTTTTTTCATTTTCGGTAACAGTCCCGTCAAATCATGGATGTAGCCCACTTCCCAGTTTTTGGCGTGTTCGGGCCGCCAGCCATAGCCCATGCGGTTGAATGAGCCGGCGGCAGTAGAAAAGCCGTAAGTCCCTTCAAAAATGCTGGGGTAGCGAAGGGTTTCGGTATAGCGCAAATAGGCGCGGCTGTAATCAGTAAAATTGATGGTGGCAGAAAATGCGGGTACCCAACCACTGCCTTTCTGTTTCATTGCTCTGTGTCTTTCAGCTTCGGTCATTGGCGTTTTGTAAACACTTGCACTGGCTGAATAGTATTTAGGTACAAATTGCGGACTGTCCGGAATAGACGGGTCATATACAGGATTGGGGACTTGGGTATGCAAATCAGGAATGCTGCCATTGGTAAGGGGATGATCCTGCATATTCAGACGACCTTTATCGTCTTTCAACCAATAGAAATCCACCTTTTCATTAGGATTGACCCATTTTTCGCGATCATATGTCAAAGTCGGAATATATTGCGAATTGACTTGAAACGAAGACAGGCTAATTTGTGCATGTTTTTTTCTTTGTTCTGCGTATTCCTCTGTCGCATATAAAAGTCCATAATCAAGAGTGCCATTCGCCAAAGCATCGTCAATTGCCTTGTAATCCGCGTATTCTTGCGGCGTGGCAACCCTGCCGATCGAATATTTTATCCCCCTGTTCATTTCTAACGGATCGCCAAACTTATTCATGCCGCTTTCCAAGCGTCTGCTTTTATCCTGAAGCTGGAAATTGGTATATCGCCCGCCTGCCGTCAAAGTCAGCCAGCGGAACGGTTCGTAGCGGAAATTAAAGCCCAAATTGTATTCTCGCCGTTTGCCATTGCGCGGTACGCCGTATTGGTTCAATTCATAATTTGCCCTGATGGTGTTGTTTTCGAGTTCTTCCCGATATTTGTCGTATCCTCCCCGCTCCAGCTCGTCTGAAAAATCATTGCGCGATGTCAGTTTTTCATTTTGAAAATCGCCCATCAAAGTCAACGACAGTTTGTCGCTCAATTTCATACGGTTGGAGAATTGAAAGCCTGTACGGTTGTTACGGGCGTAATAGGCGTTGCCTTCAATAGTGTTGAACCTGCCGTTTGTATTGGGCGTTTCGGGTTTGGGCGGTTTTGGGACTTCAAAACCTGCATTCAGCAATTCTTGACGCTCTTCAGGCGTAGCTTTTTGCCATCTGTCGTACTCATCCCATGCTATTTGAAATTTGTTGTCCTCATAAACGGTATCGCCGGGTGAGCCACCTGCGGTATTGGTTTTGGATTTGGTGCGCGTTGTCCAAAGCGTGGCATCGAAATCTATCCAACGGCTGCCCTCGGGCTTCCACGAATAGTCGATATTGTAGGAACGCTGTTTTACCCATGCCTGCGGCCATTCGGCAATTTTGTTGAGGACGGACGCATCCCAACTGATGGGGCCGATAATGCGCGAAGGCATAATTTCGCCGAACGTGGAATCGGTATGGCGCAGGCCGAATTTGAGCGTTTGGCGGTTCGGCAGACGGAAGGTGGTTTTACCTACCCATGATTTGGTTTCGAGCGAGGTATTGCTGACTTCCCCGCCCGGATGATAAAAAAGTCCGATTTTTGAAATATCGGGTGCGCCCAGCATGTTTTCACTGCCGAAAAATTTCTCACCCTTGGCAGCGGCTTCTTCTTTACGACGTTTCAATTCGTCTAAAGTTTCTTGTGTCCAAGGACCGATATAACCGTAGCGTTCCGCGCCTTTTTTGCCGGAAAAATAATTGCCTTTACTGCGGTAGGCATAGGCAAGCATGGCATCGAAATTGTCCTGCTTGGTGGCGGCGGCAATGCGGTAGGCTTTATCCTCCCCAAATTTATTGCGTCCGTTGAAACGCTGGTCGATTCGGTCGGTATCGTCAAAAAACGAACGCCAAATACCACCCGTCGCTACTGCGGGAACAGGCAAGGTTCGATAATCGACTGAATGTTCATAAGCATTCTCACGCCTTTTGATGGAATTGTTGGAAGCCTCCGCCTTCACTTCAAAGCCGTATTTCTGCCCTTCGGGGACAATATCGTCGGCATCGATGGTTTTCAGGGCGACGGAGCCGCCTATGCCGCTTTTCATATCACGGCTGAACGAGGGGCCTTTTTCGATAGAAACGCTACTGATGATGTTGGGGTCGACGTAGTTGCGGTTGTTTGCGCCCGCGTAGCCGCGCCAGACGGTAATCGCCTGCTCCGTGCCGTCGATGGTAACGGGAATCCGTCCTTGACCTTGCACACCACGTATATTCGGATCCAGCGCGCCGCTGTTGCGCGCGTCGCCGCTGTACACGCCGGACATACCGCTTAAAAGGTCGGATACGGTGTTGCCTTTGAAGGTTTCGACTTCGTTTTTGCTCTTGTAAAGATTGACGATTTCGCGGGTATAAACGCGGTTTTTACCGATTTCATCCTTATTTCGAGTTCCTTTGACAGTTATGGTATCGAGAATAACTGTCGAATTATCTGCAGCATAAACGGCAGGGACGAAACCAATGGCGGCGATGCAGGCGGAGAGGGTGGTGACTTTGATCGGTTGCATAGAATGAATCCATATAACTTGATTGGTAAGGCCGTCTGAATGAGACAGATCGAATAGATGCGATTACACTCTGACTAAAATAATACAAATAAGTTTGATTATTATTTATAATTTTGTGAAATTCTAACAAATCTTTAATAATATGGAAATGTTTTTTGAGTTTGAGGTAAATAGAAGGGGAGGGATAAGTGGAACAAATAAAAGCCTGTTTGAAAATTTCAAACAGGCTTGGATTCGGATTTCAAAAGCAACACTCGGGTACCGGTGGTTGGAACAGATTCAAGAATAAAACACTTGGCGTTTCGTGGCTAAATGTTTTTTCTCTGCGATGTACTTATCGATCATTGTCGATGATGGGGTCGGCCTCCTAATCGCCGATGCGGGATTTTTGGTCGACGGCGGCAGGTCGGTTTTCTATGCCGACGCGGTCGGGTACTTTGCCTCTGATCCATGAATTACTTATCCCGCTACGTCATACTATATTTTGCATTTTTGAAGTGGTTGTTATTGCTATCTTATAGTTTCTAAACTTGCAAAAACCGCCTGTTTGTTTTATAAATGCAAACCATTATTATTCAAATAATAAGGTTATGTAATGAAAAAGAAAGCGATTGCCTGTGTAGTAGGGGCGGTTTTTTCCGGACAGTTATATGCGGCTCAGATGCCGGTGGCTCAGGCAGAAATAGAGCCTGTGGTGGTCACGGCAGACCGCAATGCGCAAACCTTGGATAAA
This sequence comes from Neisseria sp. P0014.S002, assembly GCF_051958295.1. Classification (NCBI taxonomy): domain Bacteria; kingdom Pseudomonadati; phylum Pseudomonadota; class Betaproteobacteria; order Neisseriales; family Neisseriaceae; genus Neisseria; species Neisseria sp. P0014.S002. Next base: position 24,898 of record NZ_JBQCVO010000011.1, read on the forward strand.
GCCGCACCGAATGTGTCGGTTATCGGACGCAAAACCTTGAATCAAGCCTCAGCACAGAATTTGGACGATATCGTGATGTATGAATCCGGCGTCAGCGTGCCGTCAGACAACAACCGCCGCGGTCATGCTGGTATCAATATCCGAGGCATAGATGGCAACCGCATTCTGATGATGGTGGACGGCGTGCGCATTCCCGAATCTTATGCAGGCGGCGGCTCCAACGGCGCGATTTCGGGACGCGATATGGTCGAAAGCGACACGCTCAAGCAGGTCGATATTGTTAAAGGTCCTTATTCCGCGCTGTACGGCAGCGATGCGCTCGGCGGTGTGGTGAATATGGTGACGCTCTCGCCGAGTGATTTCGTCGATGCGGGCAAACGCGGGCATTTCGGTTTGAAACACGGCTACCGCAGCCGCGACCGCAGCCACGGCGTAACGGCGACAGCCGCCGGTTTTCATGAAAACGCCGAAGGCCTGCTGATACTGACGCGCCGCCAAGGACATGAAACGGAAAACATGGGCGGCGACAAAAGCTACTCGACTTCGCGCACCGCCACCAACCCGCAGAAAAACAATGCCTACAATATTTTGGCGAAAGGCAGTATCGGCAATGAGCGCCACCGTTTTGAAACTTTGTACGAACAGTATTACCACGCCAACGACACCGTGTTGGCAAACGGCTTGGGTTCGCAATCGCGCGGGCCGGTAACCATCACAACATCCGAGAGCAATGCTCGCGACCGCATCCGCCGCCAACGCATTGAAGCGGGTTACCGCTACACCGGCGAGGGTCGTCTGAAAGAAGCGAACTTGACCGCCTATCAGCAAAAACTGCGCACGGAAGACGATGCCGTCGACGTCAGCATTACCCGCATGGGCGCGCGCCAATTAGGTAATTCGACCCGTTATTCCGACTATGGTTTCAATCAGACCATACGCGGGCTGAACGGGCGCGGAGTGTGGGAGTTTGACGGCGCGGTCAAACAAACCGTCGTTGCCGGTGCCGAATACAAACACACCGAGACCGCCCGTCCGCGCGACAGTCTGACAGTAGACAATCTGACCGGCGCCGTCAGCAAAGTTTATGCAGGCAGCACCTATCCGAATAAAACCTTCCCCGACAGCAAGCGCAAAACGTTCAGCGTTTACGCACAAGACAGCCTGACCTTCGGCAACGGCATTGTCCTGACTCCGGCCTTGCGTTACGAAAAAGACAAGCTGAACACGTCGACCGACCAAGCCTATCTCAATGCCAATCCCAGCGGAACGGCGACGCGCTTCAGTGATTCCGCGTTTACACCCAGCCTGCGCCTGAGCGTGCCGATGGGTGAGCAGTTCACCGGTTTTGCCACTTATTCCCAAGGCTTCCGCACGCCGCCGTTTGACAGCGCGACCATGGCATTTGCCAACACAACCTACGGCTATGCCGTCATTCCCAATGCCAACCTCAAATCCGAACGCTCCAACAGCTTTGAATTGGGGATGAAGTTCAAAAACGAACGCGCCCGTGCGCAAGTTACCGCGTTCTACAACCGTTATCGAAACTTCATCAACCGCACCGAAGTCGGCACTGCCTCCATAGGCGGTCGCCCGATTATCCAGTACCAATATCAAAATCTGGATAGGGTCAAAACCTACGGTGCCGAAGCCTCCGCCGCCTATAAATTCCTGCCGGGCTGGCAAGTCTCCGGCAGCATCGCTTGGATGCGCGGTGAGCAGCAGGACGGCAAACCGTTGGATTCTGCTTATCCGCTCAACGGCGTTTTGGGTTTGGATTACACTCAGGAAAAATGGGGTGTGGGTACCAAGCTGCGCTGGTCGAAAAAACACAGCCGCGTCAGCAGCGACACTGTTTTCCAAGCGCCGGGTTATGGCGTATGGGATATCGGCGCGTGGTACAAGCCGTTTAAAAACCTCGAAATCGGCGCAAACATTTACAACGTCGGCAACAAAAAATACTGGCAGCACGCCGACGTTGCCGGCATGAGCCGTACCAGTGTGATGGACTTGTACACCGAAACCGGCCGTAATTTTGCCGCAACCGTACAACTGAAGTTCTAATGTGATTCAACCGTTTTCAGACGGCCTTAGAAAACGAGCAGGCCGTCTGAAAGCATGCGACAAGGAAAAAAACAATGAAATTCAAACTCCTCCTGCTTTCCGCGCTTATTTCGTTGGCCGGCACTGCACATGCGCAACGCATCGTCGTGTTGACACCCGATACGGCAGACATCGTTGCCGCGCTCGGCGCATTGGACGAAATCGTCGGCCGCGATCAGACCGTTCAAAATCCGGCGTTGAAAAACAAGCCCAGTATCGGCATTCATCGCCGTCTGACGGTTGAGCCGATTGTGGCCGCCAAACCCGACATCGCCATCGGTTCATGGATGGCGCAGCCTGCCGATATTTTTGCCCACCTGCAAAAAGCAGGCATTAAAGCCGTCAATGTTGCGCCCGATGACAGCATCGCCGCCTATCCGCAAAGTATCCGCAACATCGGTCAGCTTATCGGCAAAAGCGCGCAGGCGGACAAGTTGGCCAGTAAGTGGCAGGCGGATATGAAACAGCAGCCTTCCAGCGGCAAACGCTACCTCTTCAGCTACGACGGGCGCATCGTATCGGGCAAAAATACTGCCGCCGACGAAATCATCCGCCGTGCCGGCGGTATCAATGCCGCAGCCGCCATTGACGGCCTCAAACCGATGACGCGTGAGGCATGGATTGCGGCTAAACCCGACATCATCATCATTGCCGACCACAACACCGCCATGATAGGCAACGTCAAAACCTTTGCCGCACGCCCCGAAATCGCCGGCTCGCCTGCCGCGAAAAACGGCAAGATTTATTTGTGGAAGGCCAACGATATGTTCCGTTACGGGCTGGATACGCCGCAAGTGATTCAGCGTTTGCACGGTTTGGCGAAATAAACGCGCTTGTTTTGAACACCTTGCCTGATTTTTGTTTTCAGACGGCCTTGATTTGTTCCTTCTTGTTGAGGAGGCAAAACGGCTGTCTTAAAAATGCCGTCTGAAACCGTCCCTCAATCCGCTTAAACCGCATGATGTCATGAAACCGCATACCCTTATCCTCTGCCTACTGCTTACTGCCGCCGCCGTTTATTTGTGCTGCGGCATCGGTTTTGGCACGTGGGAGTCGCCGTTGGCGATGGATGAAACCGTCCGCCAAATCCGTTTACCGCGCATCTATACCGCGCTTTTGGTTGGAGCCGGTTTGTCCGCTTCGGGTGCGGCATTGCAGGCTTTATTTGAGAACCCGCTGGCCGATCCGAGTTTGATCGGGACGTCGGGCGGGGCGGCCTTGGGCGTGATTGTGTTATTGGCTTTGGGCGGTGGCGCGATGGGTGTGTCGGCGGCGGCTTTTCTCGGTGCATTGGGTGTGTGCCTGCTGATTTTGGCGGTGCACAAACTGCTCGGCGGCGGTACTTTGGGATTGCTGGTGTTGGGGTTTGTGTTGAGTGCGTTTTCGGGCGCGGTGGTCAGCATGATTTTGTTTTTGTCTGACGATTTGGTATTGCGCAGCGCAACCACATGGCTGTCGGGCAGCCTTGCCGAAGCCGGTTTCTCATCGCCTGTCGCGGTAATCGCGGTCATGTTGCCCGGTTTTCTGATTTTGCTGTCAGCAGGCAGGCGGTTGGACGTTTTGATGACGGGGGAAGACACGGCTGCCAGTATGGGTGTATCAGTTGGGGCATTGCGTGTACAAACCGTAATCGGCGCGGCATTGATGACGGGGGCGGCAGTATCGCTTTCGGGCATCATCGGTTTTCTAGGCATGATGATTCCCAATGTGCTGGCGCAAACCGTCGGCGGCAGCCGCCGCAAATTGATTGCGCTGTCGGCTTGGTTGGGCGCAGTGTTTTTGATGGTGGTGGACGGCGCGGCGCGCTGGCTGACATACCCTGTCGATCTGCCGGTCGGTATCGTGATTGCCTTATTGGGCGGACCGTTTTTTATGTATTTGTTTATCAAGCCTTTGAAAAGCCGTTGATGCCTGAATAGGCCGTCTGAAACTTCATTGCCCCATATCTTTTGCCATGCACACCTTATTTCAAATCTGTAATCTTTCCGTCCGCGTCCAAGACAAAACCCTGCTTGAAATTGATCAACTGGATATACCTTCGGGCATGACCGTCATTATCGGCCCGAATGGCGCAGGCAAATCTACTTTGCTGCGGGCCTTAATCGGGCAAACAGGGCAGGGGGGAATCACGCTTTTCGGTGAGGCCGTTGCGCCGCAAATCCGCGCGGGCAGGGTGGCATGGGTCGGGCAGCATGGCCGTTACAACATGCCGATGACCGTACGCGAATACATTGCGTTGGCGTCATTCGTACAAAAAGGCCGTCTGAACCATGAATTGGCGGACGAGTTGCTCGATTATTTTGATTTGACGGCATTGGCGGATAAGCGCATCGGCAAGCTTTCAGGTGGCGAGCAACAACGTGCCAACATCATCCGCGCCCTGTTGCAAAACGCGCCGGTCTTGCTTTTGGACGAACCGTGCAACCATCTCGATATCCGCCACCAACACCGCCTGATGCAGTATTTGGTCGGGCATTCAAACCGTGCCTCATCAATGATGGTATTGCACGATTTAAACCTCGCCGCGCGTTATGCGGAACATATTATTTTGATGAATAAGGGAAAAGTAGTTGCATCAGGCAAGGTGGGCGAAGTGATGCGCCCCGACTTGCTTGAATCGGTTTATGGTTGGCAGATACGCCGTTGCGAAGATGAAGCGGGGTTTTATTTCAGAAGCTGAACGCCAACAGGCCGTCTGAAAAACGATAAAGAAAATTTATTTTATCGTTCAAAAATGAAACGAGATGGGAGGATGTTCCCGACTTGAAGAACCAAATTTTGCGCATTTCACAAGTAAATGCCGATTTTCATCAAATAGAAATACATTTAATTATTTATAGAATACAATATTTTAAAATAATACTAATTTTTAATTACACAAAAACATTGACAAGGAAATGCTGATGGTTATTTAATATATAAATCTTATTAATAATTTTTATTAATCATTATCATGGTACAGCAGCTTGTTTGGACTCCGAAACAATCCGCACCCAAGGCATTTCCTGAACGTCAGGCATTAATGCCCGTTTGGGGCGGTGTTCCAATGCCGCGTCCCCAGTGGCAGAACATTTGGAAGAAAAAGCTTCCCCATGCCACCGATGTGGACGCGCTTGCTTATCTGCATATTCCATTTTGCGCCAACCATTGCGTTTTTTGCGGCTTCTACCGCAATGCGTGGAAGGACAGCCAAAGCAGCGTGTACACCGACAAAATTATCGAAGAAATGGCCGCTGAAGCCGAAGTCCGTACAGGCGAGGGCAAAATCCGAGCCGTTTATTTCGGGGGCGGCACGCCGACCGCGTTGCTTACGGAAGACCTCGTCCGTCTGATTCGTGCCTGCTACCAATATCTGCCGCTTGCCGAAGATTGCGAGTTCACCATCGAAGGGCGCATGAGCCATTTCGATTTGGAAAAAGCACAGGCCTGCATCGAAGCAGGCGCCAACCGCATTTCCATCGGCGTGCAAACCTTTAATACCGCCATCCGCCGCCGTCTCGGTCGTAAACACAGTGGCGACGAGGCGTTTGAATATTTGGCAAAATTGTGCGAACTCGATGCCGTGATTGTGGCCGATTTGATGTTCGGCCTGCCCAATCAAACCGATGAAGTTTGGCAAAACGACATTGCCCGCTCCACCGAGCTGCCGCTGTCCGGTTTGGATACGTATGCGTTCAATCTTTATCCCATGCTGCCCATCAACCGCATGATTGAAAAAGGTGCATTTCCGACACCGCCGGGTTTCGATATTCAGGCAGACCAATATGCCTACACGGTTGAAACACTGCTGGAAAAAGGCTGGGAACAGGTCAGCAACAGCCACTTCGCCTATCCTGGCCGCGGCGAGCGCAACCGCTACAATACCCTGATCAAATCGGACATTCCCTGTTTGGCGTTCGGCTCCGGCGCAGGCGGTAACTTCGGCGGTTTCAGCTATCAGGTGCAGGGCGATTTGGAGAGTTATCTCGCCACGCCGAAAGGCGAGAAAAACATCGCATTTATGAGCGGCCATAGTCCAAATAAAGCACTGCTCAGCAAAGTCCAGCATGATATTGAAACAGGCCGTCTGAATCCATTATTGTTTGACGGCAACAAAGCAGCGCAAAAGCTGATTGTCCAATGGCAGGAAATGCAGCTTTTTAAAGAACCCGATTCAGACGGCATTATCCGTTTGAATACCAGCGGCCGTTATTGGTCGCCCACCCTTATCCGCAAACTCATGCTCACTCTTCCGACTCAAGAAAAGGATCAAACCATGCAAAAACTTTCAGCCGAACAACAAACCATGTTGCGTCAATCATTGGAAAAAAATCCCGGCCAAGTGCTGGAAATGCTGGCCGCGCAAAACCAATGCAGTTTTGAAGACGTTATCCGCTGTCTGCCAGAAGAGAACGTGCGTCAAACCGAAGGCAGCCGCATAGTCGAAATCCTCCAAGCCGTTGCCGCATGGGATGAATCCGTAACCTTCATCGCCCATACCCCCGATGCCATCGTCGAAGTCAGCGGCAAACTGCCTAACGGCAAAGTCGGCCGCGGTTTCTACAACTTTGACCATCCTGAAACCGATGGCGGCGTACACGGTCATATCTACTATGAAAACTGCGCATCCATCTACCTTTTGGAACGTCCGTTCATGGGCAAAGCCACTTGCTCGCTCAACTTTATCAACCGCAACGGCGGCGCCATGTTTAAAATTTTTGTTGGTCGCGACGAAGCAGGCGAGTTGAAACAACATCAAATCGAAGCCATGCGCAAACTGTTTGATGCCGCTTAAACGGTTTCAGACGGCCTGATAATCCGTTCCTTGTTGCATAGAGGAGCGGATTTTCTAACAACAAACATCTACCATACAAAGGAACCCCAAACATGCAACTCATCTTCGGAGCCAACGGCCCGTCCGGCCGCGCCTATATCCGCACATTGACTGACTCAGCCGATACCGTCGCCGTATTGAGAAGGCCGTCTGAAGACAGCTTTTTTGCCGAACACAATATTCAAACCGTCGTCGCCGATGCGCTTGATGCCGACGCGCTCGATAAAGCGTTGGCACAATATCGTCCCGATACCGTGATCAGTTTTGTCGGCGGCAAAAACGAAGAGGGTATCCGCAGCGATGCGCTGGGCAATATCAACATCATTGCCGCTACGAAAGCCGCCAATCCGCAAGCCCGCTTTGTACTGATTACCAGCATGGGCTGTGGTGAACAATGGGACATGATGAGCGAGCCGTTCAAACAGGCACTCGGCGAAGCCGTCCGTGCCAAAACGGAGGCCGAAATTTATCTCAAACAAAGCGGTTTGAATTGGACCATCTTGCGCCCCTGCGGCCTTGCCGATGGCGAAGATAATGCCTATACCTTGACACAAAATGCCCAAAAAATTCCACAAAAATACATGACGCGCAACGGCTTAGCTGCTGCCGTTGCTGCTATTGTCGGCCAAGCAGACAGCAAGGGCGAAACGTATAGCGTTGGTGCGGCATAAACTGATTGAATAGATTGCCCACTTTCCATTGTTAAAGTTGGAGTAGGTAATTGATTAGGGGTCGATCAAACAATAAAGGATTTGCTGAGAAAAGGCTGGGAGTATAAATAAAAGGCCGTCTGAAAAATTTCAGACGACCTTTTATGTTTGAATTCTGTAAGTGATTGTACTACTGAGAGAAACAGGAGTTAGCAGGCTAAAATACTAGTATTATGAATTTAACATAATATAAATTAATTTCCTTTTCCCTATTCTTCTACAAATTCCGCTTATTGTTCCTATATGTCAAATGAGAATCAATGATACTCTAGAGAGTGTGCTCATAGTACTCCAATTTTTAGTATAAAATCAATAGTAACTCTACCACTTAATTATTGAGTAGTAGAGTAGGGAACTTATTACGATACCAAGTACCTTCAACTCATAGTATATAGCTAATTTATAATGTAAAGGCCATCTGAATATCAGACGGCCTCCTGTCTATTAGAATTTAGACATTGTAAATTTCTTCGTTCTTCACATTTTCTTAAGGTTTCCGCTTCAGTCGTACCCGGAGGGTTTATACCCAAAAAAGCTGAACCATCCTTGTAACTTGAGTCAACTAATACGATCGAACTGAAAAAAACTTGCTCAAACTGAAATCAAAATAAAGCCATCGTTAACACCGAGATTTGGAAAGCTACGTGAAGGCTTTTCAAAGAGTACGAAGCATTTTACTTTCAGGACAAGCTTTGAGTTGGAACAGATCATTTGTTTTTATAGATGAGATTTTCAGGTTTTTTGTCGGGAGAAATAAGAAGTTTATCAAGGTATTCGGGGTCATGCCAGTCATCCCAAGGTGCTAGACTAAAATAAGCTTTAATAAAATTATCAATAATAGCTGAACCTTCGGTATTAATACCAATAATATTTCCTTGTTCAATTAAATCAATATTAGGAAAATATTGTTTCAGTATATTTTTATTTACTATACCTTGTTGAATAATTGGCCAGAATCCTTTATCTAACGATTTTTCAGTAATAAACATAGCAGCAATAATATCGTTTTTATCTATTTTTATATCTTCATATAAAGGAAGGTTTTTTGAGGAAATTTTCATTTTGGTAATTAAGCAGGCTACACCTATCCAATCATATTTTCCAAGAATCTGTCCAACAGCTAAAAAATCATCTTCTATGGGAATGCCAAAATAATCGCCTACCTGCCATTTCTGTTTTTTTCTTGCCATTTTTTTTAAGTTCCTTTCTGTAATTCAATAAGGCATGGGAATTTTTCCACCTGCTGCCCGGATGCCTTATTCAACATTGTCATAAATTATGTTTTATTTGTAGAAAATATATTATCTTCTATATGACAGTTTTGAAAAGAGCAGTTAGATATTAAATTATCTTGTATATGCATTGATCTGAATACACAATTAATAAATGTACAATTAGTAAATTTTGTATTACAAACTATTGCCGTAATAAAAGAACAATTAATAAAATTACAATTAGTAAAGGAACTATAGCTTATGAAAGCACCACGAAATGAACAGAAAGAAAATTTGAGACTTTCAATTTTCCTATGGGATATTTCGTATCTGTGAAAATCAATATTATCTATATGGGTTAACTGTCTAGAAATTAAAGCATCTAATTCTTTTGTTTCGATTTTAATTAGAGACTTTGTAATGTTTTTAAGTAATTCTTGAATGTCATTTGATATCATTTTTATTACCACCAATCTTGTATATCTCTCAAAGGTATTCTTGGTTTGGATAATGGAGCAGTTCCTGGGGTACTAGCAGGTATTTGATTACACAATAATCCAGCTACCATTCTATGGTTACCATCTACAATAGTATTTCCATCCATTTTAACTGGAGGGGCGATACTACCTCTTTCAATCAATGCTGTGTATCTCGCAACAGCAGGGATGGAAACACTTTTTTGTAATGTTAGATAAGATGTTTTTGTTGTAACCATTTTAATGTTGTCTACTGTAGCATCTAAACATTTCTTACGTTCTTTTTCTTCTTGACATTTTCCAGTACATGTATCGCTTTCCGATAATGCAACGACACCTGTTGCGGCAGCTCCAAGCACCCCATATGCAATCCATTTAGGCCATGCCGCATCAGTGGGTCTGGAGTCATTGTATCAATTGCAATCATAGACAATGCTCCTTTGGTTATGCTAACAGCATTTAACCCCCAAGGGTCCATCATATTTTGTATATTCGGCGCAAATTGATAAAAGTTCTCCCCACCCATCAGCCCAATCGGATCCTGATTCACAAACCGCCCCGCATCAGGCTCGTAATACCTGAAGAAATTGTAATGCAGCCCAGTTTCACGGTCGCAATACTGGTTTTGCAATCGGAAGGGTTGGTAAGCGCTATCCGTTACCTTGGTTTCCTCTTTCAGACGGCCCCAGCCGGTATAGTTGCCGAACCACAAGAGGTTGCCGTCCTTATCGGTCATCTCTCTCGGGATACCGATTTGGTCGCAGTGGAAGTAGTGGGTCTGTTGGCCGCTTTCGCCTTCTTCGTTGGTCCGGTTGTGCACCTGTGCCAAAGGTTCGTAGCTGTCGGGATCGGTGTAGATATAGGTATATCTGCCGTCTGGCTGGATTTCCTGTAAGAGGTGGCTGCCGTCCCAAACGAATCCGGTTTCCTCTTCAAGGCCGTCTGA
>NZ_JBQCVO010000012.1:0-22493 GCF_051958295.1 Neisseria sp. P0014.S002
CTGTCTGCTTCGTTTTCTTCACCGCGTCAGCAGCGAAGAACCGAACTATACGCCTCACAACAAAACCAGTCAACACCTTTCGCAAAATTATTTTCAGAAATTTAACCACCGCCCTGTTTTAACAGGATTTTTATTTTATAAAAACTCCAACAACCTTTCTACACTCTCCATACATACAAAAAAACACAAAACAAAGGCCGTCTGAATTGCTCTTTCAGACGGCCTTTTGAATTTGATCTTCGCTTTAATTTATATTGTTGGCGCTTGTTTTTTGGTATGATGTTTCCTTGATTCTTTTATATTAGCCTCGAGTTTGCTATGTCTGTCTATACCAGTGTTTCCGACGCTCAAATGCGTGACTTCCTTCTGCAATATGATTTGGGAGATTTTGTTTCTTTGCAGGGGATTGCTCAAGGAATTACTAATAGTAATTATTTTTTGACAACTTCAACGGGTCGTTATGTATTGACTGTTTTTGAGGTTTTAAAATCAGAGGAACTGCCTTTCTTTCTAGAACTAAACCAGCATTTGAGTCTGAATGGCGTTGCCTGCGCTGCTCCGATTGCTCGTAAAGATGGCGGACTGCATTCTATTTTGGCCGGAAAACCGGCTTGTTTGGTTACTTGTTTGAATGGATCAGATACCGGCTGGCCAACCGAAGCTCAATGTTTTCATACCGGTGCAATGCTGGCTAAAATGCATTTAGCCGGTCAAGACTTTCCTTTAAAAATGAAAAATCCTCGTTATGATGACTGGTGGCACGATGCCTGCACTCAGTTGCTGCCTGTTTTAGATTCTGAGGATGCCGCACTGCTTCAATCTGAAATTGCTGCTTTAGATGAAAATCTGGGAGAGCATTTGCCTTCCGGTATTATCCATGCCGATTTATTTAAGGACAACGTGTTGCTTAATGGAGATGAAGTTTCCGGCTTTATCGATTTCTATTATGCGTGTAACGGTAACTTTATGTACGACCTGGCAATTGCGGTTAACGATTGGGCACGAACAGCTGATAACAAATTAGACCCTGTCCTTTATGATGCCTTTATTCATGGCTACGAAAGCGTACGTCCATTATCTGATGAAGAACGCGCGTATTTCCCTACTGCACAAAGAGCCGGGTGTATTCGCTTCTGGGTATCTCGCCTGCTCGATTTTCATTTCCCTCAATCAGGAGAAATGACGTTTATTAAAGATCCGAATGCATTTAGGGATCTGCTCTTGAGTCTTAAATAATATATAGATAAAAGGCCGTCTGAAATTCAGACGGCCTTTTATCTAATGCCCTCCCCCGCCGGAACCGCTAAACGGAGGTCTTGCCAGCCAAATAATGGGGATCATACTGATGAATATGATACTGCCTGCCAAGAAGATTTCATTTGAACCAATAATAAAGCCTTGTTGGGAAATGGTGCTATTTATCGCCACCAAAGCCTGCTCCTTGCTCAGACCATTAGCCATCATGCCTTGAATAGATTGGTTACTGATTGAGGACAATAAGCTAACATGTTCGGTCAGTTGAGTATGGTGTAGAGCTTCGCGTCGTTCCCACATGGTGCTGACAACCGATACTCCGACACCGCCCATAAAGACACGCAAGAAGTTAGACAGGCTACTGGCCGAGGCAATTTGATTGCCTTTCATATGCGACAAGGTAATACTGGTCAAAGGCAGGAAGAACATGGCTACGCCTAAACCCTGCCAAAACTGCGGCCATACGACGTTGCTCATATCCATACCGGCATAGAAATCGGTGCGCCAATGGAAGGTGTAGGCAAATACCAAGAAGCTAGCACTGACAAACAGGCGCATATCGACGCGATTACCAAACTTACCAATAATCGGCGACAGAATAATCGGCAGGAAACCTACCGGTGCAGCAGCCAGACCCGCCCAAGTAGCGGTATAACCGAGATTTGATTGCAACACCAAAGGCAGCAGGGTCAATGTACCCATATAGACCATAAAGCCCAACGATGTAGCAACAACGCCTATTGTGAAGTTTCTATTTTTAAACAATGATAAATCGACAATCGGGTATTTCTCGCCCAGCTCCCAAACAATAAAATATGTCAGGAATACCAAAGCGGTAACGCCCAAAACGATAATCTCTCCCGAGGCAAACCAGTCCAATTCCTTGCCCCTATCAAGCATCATTTGCAATGCGCCGATGCCTACAATCATCAACACCAGTCCGACATAATCGATTGGCGCCCTGACGATTTCAGTTTCCCTGTGTCTAAGCTGCTTCCAAGAAATAGTTGCAGACAAAATCCCGATCGGGATATTGATAAAGAAAATCCATCCCCAATGCCAGTTGTCCGAAATCCAACCGCCCAAAATCGGCCCCAATACAGGAGCAACAACGACGGTCATTGCCCATAATGCCAGTGCCAATGTTCGTTTTTCAGGCGGATAGGAGGCCATCAACAGGCTTTGGGACAAGGGAATCAATGGCCCGGCGATAAAGCCTTGCAATACACGGAAAAAAACCAAGGCTTGAAGATTATGTGCAATGCCACACAGCCATGACGTGACGACAAACCCGATCACAGCGGCGATAAAGATTTTAACCTCGCCAAATCGCTTGGCCAAAAAACCCGTCAAGGGAACGGAAATGGCATTGGCTACGGCAAATGAGGTAATCACCCAAGTTCCCTGCGTGGTAGCCGCGCCCAAATCCCCTGCAATAACTGGCACGGCGACGTTGGCGATGGTGCTGTCCAAGACTTCCATAAATACGGCCAAGCTGAGCGCCAAAGTTGCCAACACCAGCTTAAACCCTTGTAATGGCGGATAATTCATATTTGTAAACTATAAGACAACCGCCAAAGCGGTCGGTTGAAGAGAATCAATATTTCAGACGGCCTGAGCCTTCAATAAAAGACTCAGGCCGTCTGAAAAGATTATTTTGCGTATTGCTCGAAGATTTTATCGACTAAAGCATCGGCGGCTTTCCAATCCACACTTTCCGTTTCCGGCAATGCAGTATTTCGTTCCGCTTCGGCAGTCATGGCTTTACCGCTGCCCTTCTCGGCAATATTGACTTTAACAGTCATCGACAAACCGACACGGAGCGGATTTTGTTGCAATTCTTTGGCATCCAAACTGATACGCACCGGCACACGTTGCACAACTTTAATCCAGTTGCCCGTTGCGTTTTGCGCCGGCAGTAATGAGAACGCACTGCCCGTACCGGCCGACAAGCCCATTACCTTGCCATGGTAAACTACTTTACTTCCGTACAAATCGGCTGTCATTTCAACAGGCTGGCCGATTTTCATTTTGCGCAGTTGCGATTCTTTAAAGTTGGCATCCACCCACAATTCAGACAGGGGCACAACGGCCATCATCGGCGTACCTTGTGCGATACGTTGGCCGACTTGGACATTGCGTTTGGCAATTTGGCCGCTGATCGGAGAACGGATTTGCGTACGTTGCAGGTTCAGCCAAGCGTCTTTGATGTGGCTGATGGCCGTCTGAACTGCCGGTTGTTGGCGCAGAGGAATATTGTTGCCCAACGCTGCCTGAGCAGAAACTTCTTCCGCCTCAACCGCTTTCAATGCAGCCTGAGCCTGAACCACAGCGGCGCGGGCATGGCTGAGTTCTTCACCGGAAACCGCTTCCGTACCCGCCAAAGATTCACGGCGGCGCAAATCGGCTTGCGCACGGGCCAAATCGGCTTTGCGCAACAACACTTGTGCTTTGGCTTTTGAATTGACCGCAGTTTGCTGTTTGTTTTGACGGATGGCCTGAATCAATTCATTTTGCGCACGATCGTATGCCAGCTGAAAATCGCTGTCGTCCAAAGCCACCAACACATCGCCTTTTTTCACAACATCCGTATCGTCATACATGACTTTGCGCACCGTGCCGTTCACCTGCGGTGTAATCATCACCAAATGACCGGCCACATAAGCATCTTCCGTTTCTTCTTCATGCTGCCAAAACAGGAAATATGCCAAAGCGAATCCGGCTGCCGTAATAAGGAATAGAAGTGTAACGATGACCAAATTGCGTTTGCGATGCGTTTTAGCGCCGGAAGCGGCTACTTCCGGTTCTTTTTGGACATTATTTTTTTCTGATTGAGTATCCATAAGTCCCAACTTTAATTCTGCACATGTGATAACGATATTATTGTCTTACTGGGCAGCTGACTTATACCATCAGTCCCCAATATCCGCGTTTAACGCGCTAAAGAGTCATATTCTATAGTTACACTCTATTCATTACAATAATTTCTTCCGGTAGCAAATGTAAATAAGGTAAGCAAAAGGCCGTCTGAAATCACTTTCAGACGGCCTGCGTTTTAATAAAACGTCTATTTCTGATTTAATTTAAAGCCTCCGCCCAACTGGGCATTGAGGTTACTCCAAGCTGTCAGATATTCTGCATGGTATTGAACCGCCGACATTTTTGTACGTGCAGCTTCGTCTTGTTTTTGCAAGGCTGTTAAGCCGTTATCTAAGCCTGCACGAACACGTCCTTTCGCATTTTGCACAGATTTATCGGCGATATTGACCATCTTGTTCCAAGTATCTTGTCGGCTTTTCAGGCTTTGATAGTCCACTACAGCATCTGCAGCCGAACGCATGGCGTTCAAAACCGTTTGGTCATACACGGCAACCTGCTCATTATATTGGGCACGTTTACCCGCCAATTTGGATTGCAGCGCGCCGGAAGTAAACAATGGCAGATTCAAAGCCGGAACGATGCCCAACATACCGGAGGTCCGTCCACGAATCAGATTGAACGCATCAATGTGCGTCATGCCTGCCAAAACTTTTAATTCGATATTCGGGTAAAACTCTGCTTCGGTCGATTTGACGATATGCCATTTCTCTTCAAGCAAGGCTTTTTGCGCCGCGATATCGGGGCGTGCCGCCAACAAATCCGCTTCAATTCGGTTAACCGGCAATGACGGCACAGCCGCCATTTTTTCCGGAACCTGTCCATTCAAGGCACCCGGTACACGGCCGGTCAATACAGCCAGACTGTTGCGGATTTTCTCATTTTTCTGAGTCCATGCCGATTTTTCAAGCTGTAATTGTTGTTGCGCCATTTCCAGAGCGTGCAAGGCATCGGCAGGAGCCAGCTGCGCTTTAACGCGTTGTTGCATCAGTTTCAATGCCTTATCCGCCAGCTCTATGCGCGTATCCAGCAAAGCCAGTTGTTCTGTCGCCATCTGCCACGCAAAATATTGGGCGGCAACGGCGTGAGCCAACTCGGTGCGGATATGATGCGCTTCATACACCGCAGCCCTGCTTTTTCCTAAAACAGCTTGAATCTGCTCTCGGTTTTTACCCCAAAAGTCAAAAACCAAACTGCCTTGTAAGGCTGCGTTCGCCAACACTAATGTATGGTCGGTATCGACCATACCGGCTTGAGGTTTGGGTGAAACATAGGTACCCATACCGGTTACACCCAAGCCGACTTGCGGTTTGTTTGCGGCTCCTACAACGCCCAGCTGCGCCTGAGCCTGCTCAAACCTTGCCTTGACGACACGCAGATTGGTAGACGTCTGAATGGCGGAAGCAATCAAATTGTTTAATTTTTTATCTTTCAGCTTCATCCACCAGCCGTCTTGGGCAGTAGCGGCAGATTGGCCTTGCGACAGCGGATAGACTGTTGTCTCATCCAAAGGCGACTGTTTGCCGAACGGCGCACATGCCGCCAACAGCGAAACTGCGGCAACGCATACGCTTGATTTGACCAAACCTAATTTCATACAGACTCCGTTTATGTGTGCCTGCCGCAGACCTTCAGGCCGTCTGTTGTTAATTGCCCAAACGGTTCAACAGTTTACCCAACAGGTGTTGCAGCGTATCATAATCCTCTTTCGTGAAATCTTCCCACGCTTGGCCGCTCTGACGGGCAATTTGCGGCCATACTTCGTGGATGAAGGTCTCACCCGAAGGGGTCAATTTTAGCACAATCTGACGGCGGTCTTTTTGATTGATATAACGCTCTACCCAGCCGCGTTCAACCATATCGTCCGACAGGCGTGTGGCACTGGTGCGCGTCAAGTCCATCAGGTCGCTCAAGCGCGAAGGCAGGATTTCGCTGTTTGGGCTGACGTAAACCGCCATCAGGGAAAACCACAGGTTTTCATTGATGCCGAACGCTTTCAGGTTTTCATTCAAATGGCTGCTCAAACGTTCGGTTACAATGCGCAACATGCGGGATACTTGGTTTTGCTGCTCCGGAAATTGAGGCAGACGGGTGGAAAGCAAATGCATTGCATTGACTAATTCGGTTTGTGAAAAACTCATAAATTCCTTCTTTCTGAGTGAATTATTTTATTCGATATCAATCAAAATAAAATATGATGTAATAATTTACTTTAAGATACCAATTACTTACTTTAAGACGTTATACTAATTCAGATGATTATTTTAGTGTATGAAAATCTGATAATCGGTTACATGCTCCTACTAAACGGAGTTTTCTATGCTTAAATCATGAAAATTCGACCATAAAAAAGGCCGTCTGAAACCTTGATTCCATCTTTCAGACGGCCTCGATGACAGATTAAAATAAGCTTTTCCACTTAAACCGGATGCAAACCATGAACACTTCCGCCTTTTTTCCCCATATTACCCTTATCGGCGTCGGTTTAATCGGCGGCTCGTTCATGCTCGACCTCAAACGCTTGGGACTGGTACAAACCGTTACCGGCATCGACACCAATGCCAACAACCTCAATTACGCACTCGAATGCGGCATCATCGACCATGCCTATCCGAATATTTGCGCCGAAAGCATCGGCAACGCCGATTTGGTTTTGATTGCCACTCCAGTCTCCGTCCTGCCTGACGTATGCCGCGACATCAAGCCCTTCTTAAAAGACACCGCCTGCGTTTCCGATGTCGGCAGTACCAAACAATCGGCACTCGATGCCTTCCGTACCCACTTATCCGACCGCCTGCCGCAATGTTTTGCCGCCCACCCGATTGCCGGCTCGGATCAAAGCGGGGCAAAATCCGCGCGTTGCGGTTTGTTTCAAAACAGCCGCCTTATCATTACGCTACATGGCCAAGAGGTTTCAGACGGCCTGAGACGGCTGAAAAGCCTGTGGCAGGCGGTTGGTTCGCAAATTTCCACCATGAGCGCCGAAGAACACGACAATATTTTTGCCGCCGTTTCCCACTTGCCGCACTTGGCCGCCTTTGCCTATGTTCATGCTTTGGTTGACCATCCACACGGCAAAGACTACCTTCCCTATGCCGCTACCGGCTTTCGCGACTTTACCCGCATCGCTTCCAGTCACCCTGCCGTTTGGACCGACATCTGCATGGCCAACAGCCCTGCTCTGCTCAAACTGACCAGCGATTTAAAAGAACAATTATCCAAATTGGAACAACTCCTTTCAGACGGCAATAAAACCGAGCTTTACCGCTATTTTGAAGAAGCCGCACAAATGCGTAATGACTGGCTGAAAAACCGTTAAACCTGTTTTCAGACGGCCTGATACCTTCTCAGCTAAAATCTTCATCACAATAAAAAGGGCATCTGTTTAGATGCCCTTTTAGATTTCTTAAGACTTCAACGTTTCACTCAGTCTTTCAAACGGAACTCAGCCGCTCTGGCGTGCGCGGTCAAGCTTTCGCCATGCGCCAACACGCTGGCGGTTTTGCCCAATTTCTGTGCGCCTTGTTCTGAAACCTGAATCAGACTGGAGCGTTTTTGGAAATCATATGTTCCCAAAGGAGAAGAGAAACGCGCTGTGCGGCTGGTCGGCAAAACGTGGTTGGGGCCAGCGCAATAGTCGCCCAGGCTTTCACTGGTATAGCGTCCCATGAAAATCGCACCGGCGTGGCGGATTTTTTTCGCCCACTCTTGCGGATTTTCGACCGACAGCTCCAAGTGTTCGGGAGAAATATAGTTGGCGATTTCGCAGGCTTCATCCAAGTCTTTAGCCAAAATCATTGCACCGCGGTTGCCCAATGAAGCTTCAATAATCGCACGGCGCGGCATGGTTTCAATCAAGCGGTTCATGGCCGTCTGAACTTCGTCCAAATACGCTTGAGAAGTACCGATCAAAATTGCTTGTGCAATTTCATCGTGTTCCGCCTGACTGAACAAATCCATGGCCACCCAATCGGCAGGCGTCGTGCCATCGGCAATCACCAAAATTTCAGACGGCCCTGCCACCATATCGATACCGACCACGCCGAACACGCGTCGTTTGGCCGCGGCGACAAAAGCATTGCCCGGGCCGGTAATCTTATCGACTTGAGGCACAGATTCCGTACCATAAGCCAAAGCCGCAACCGCCTGCGCGCCGCCGACCGTAAACACTTTGGTTACACCGGCCACAAAAGCAGCCGCCAACACAATATCATTGCGCTCGCCTTTCGGAGTAGGAACGACCATGATGATTTCTTTCACGCCGGCAACATGGGCAGGCATGGCGTTCATGATGACGGAACTCGGATAAGCGGCTTTACCGCCCGGAACATAAATACCGACACGGTCAAGTGGCGTAATCTGTTGACCCAAAAGCGTGCCGTCTTCGTCTTCGTAAGTCCACGACTCCATTTTTTGGTGTTTATGGTAGCTTTCCACCCGTCGCGCGGCCGTTTTCAAGGCCGTCTGAATGTTTTCAGGCAAACGCTCAAACGCAGACTGCAAATCGTCTTGCGTCAGGATTAAATCGTCGATGGTTTGAGCGGATGTACCGTCAAAGCGGTTGGTATATTCAATCAGCGCCGCATCGCCGCGCTTTTGAACATCAGCACAGATGTCGGCAACAATACGGTCGATTTCAGGGTTTTGCGCGGTTTCAAAAGCGAGTAATGCTTTGAGTTCGTCTTGAAAATCAGGGGATTGGGTGTCGAGTTTCTTCATGGTTTGCTCTCTTCCTTGTTTCATTCCTATTGTTTTCAGACGGCCTCATTCACTCAAAGGCCGTCTGAACATCATCTTTTCAAAAAACCTTTTTTCTGCAAAAACGCCAACATATGCGGCCGCACAGGATTGCCCAAGGTTTTGGCCAGCGATTCCTTCCAAGGTATCGGACTACCCTTGCGTAACTCATAATAATCCGCCACTGTCTGATTATAAGCTTCAACCGCCTCAGCATTCAGGCTCGGACAGGCGTTTTCGGCATAGACCATTTCCTTAGGCAGACGCGGCTTGAGCGGTGGGTCTTGGTCGGGATAACCGAGGCACAGCCCCACCAAAGGCACGCAATAATCCGGCAGGTTCAACACATCCGACACTTTTTGCGCATTATTGCGCAACGCGCCGATATACACGCCGCCCAACCCAAGCGATTCGGCGGCAAGCAATACGTTTTGCGCCATAATGCCTGCATCGACCGCGCCAATCAGGGTGACTTCCGCCCAATCAATTTGCGCATCGGGAAACATTGCCTTGTGTTTGGAAAAATCGATGCAAAACAATAAAAATTCCGCACAATGGACAATATAAGGCGCGCTTCCTGCCGCTTCATGTATCCCCTGCCTCAGCTCAAGGTCGGATACGCGGATGATGGAAACGCATTGCAGGTTGTTGGAGGTCGAAGCCTGCTGCCCGGCGTGAACCAGCGTATCAAGGATTTCATCGGCAATCGGCTCGGAAGTAAACCTGCGGATGGAACGATGGGAAAGAATCGTTTCGAGTGTCGGTTTGCTTTGCATCATGACGGGGCTTTCAAACTGGGTTGGCAGACAGTTTTGCCAAAAACTTTTCAGACGGCCTTAGCGGCATTTTCAAATGCCTGAATAATCGGATTCAACAGCGCATATTTGGTTTTCAACGCCGCCTTGTTGACCACCAAGCGGCTGGAAATATCAGCCACATGTTCCACAGCTTCCAAACCATTGGCCTTCAATGTATTGCCGCTGGAAACCAAATCGACAATCGCGTCGCTCAGACCGACCAAAGGCGCAAGCTCCATCGAGCCGTACAGTTTGATGATATCCACATGCACCCCTTTGTCGGCAAAGTGTTCGGCGGCGATGTCGGGATATTTGGTGGCAATCCGCAAGCGGCTGCCGGGTTTGGAAGCAGCGGCGTAATCAAAACCTTTTTTAACTGCAACCATCATGCGACATGAGGCGATGTGCAAATCCAAAGGTTGATACAGGCCGTCTCCGCCATGCTCAATCAGTACGTCCTTACCGGCAATACCGAAATCCGCCGCACCATATTGCACATAAGTCGGCACATCGGTTGCGCGTACAATTACCAAACGAATATTGTCATGATTCGTGCCAATAATCAGCTTGCGCGATTTTTCCGGCTCTTCTGCAGGCACAATACCGGCGGCGGCCAACAGCGGCAGGGTTTCCTCAAAAATTCGCCCCTTGGATAAAGCAATCGTTAAAAGTGTGTCGGTCATTTTTTTCTTCTCCTTTGCCGTATCATAAAGCAAGAAGGCCGTCTGAAATCCACAACCCATTTCAGACGGCCTCAACTACGGTTTTACAATAAAGTTTTCACATCAGCCGCAATCGTTTCCGGCTCGCTGCCATAAGGCGAGAAAATCGCCACTTCGCCGTTTTTATCAATCAAATATGCACCTGAAGAGTGGTCGACCAAATAGTTTTCGCTGTCTTCTTTTTGGTTGACTTTAGCCGATACCACACGGTATTGCTGTTTGATAACAGGCAGGCTTTGATCGCCGGTTGCCGTCAGGCCGATAAAATCAGGGTTGAACTGTTTAACGTATTTGCCGATTACTTCAGGCGTATCGCGCTCAGGGTCGATGCTGACAAATACTACTTTCACGTCTTTAGCCTGATCGCCCAATTGTTTCAAAGTGTCGCTGTAAGTCAGCAACTCGGTTGGGCATACGTCAGGACAGTGGGTATAACCGAAAGACAGGATGACCACTTTGCCTTTCAAGTCGCTCAGGCTGAAAGGTTTACCGTCGCCATCGGTCAATGTGAAATCACCGCCAATATCTTCTTTGCGCATATCGGTACCACGCGCTTGCACTTTGGGCGCAGACTCACCGGAAGCAGCAGGCGCAGCAGAAGCGGCAGGTGTAGAAGAAGCCTCTTTGGCTTCCTCTTTAGGCTGACAAGCAGCCAGAGCAGCCAACGCAAAAGCACTGAGTAAGAAAGTTCGTGTGACGGAAAGCATAAATTTTCTCCAAAACCGTTTCAAATAAGTGAGGCCAAACAACCGCCCGGCCGATATAAAAACAAAACATCTTCATATTAACGCGTTTGACACATTAAATGTAGCCCTTTTTGCAGATAAATACTGCTTTTTTGTTTTAAAAATCTGCCTTCCATTTAGATAGCCATCAAACGTAAAAAGTTTAATTCATTAAAAATCAAATAAATATGAAAATAATCCAATTTTTTTTCAATTACTGCTTTACAAGATTCGAGAAGTCGCTATAATGACGACTTCTTCGCTAGCCCAGGTGGCGAAATTGGTAGACGCAGGGGACTCAAAATCCCCCGCCGCAAGGTGTGTCGGTTCGAGTCCGACCCTGGGCACCAAATTAAAAAAACCTCTTGATTCAGTCAAGAGGTTTTTTGCTATTCCTCATTTGCAAAACCTTCTCCTTACTCAAACTGTCAACAATCCGCCCACATCAAGCCCAATAAAACTATTTTTTTATTTCTTTAAAATCAAACGATAATCTATTTTCACTCCTTAAACGTTAAAAGATGAAAGATTTTGTCTTGCTTGTACAGTCGGATTGCGTTATCGTTTCTACTCTTTTTCACAAACTCTGTGTTTCTTCCCAATTGCTTGGATAGTCTGACTGTCATCGTATTCCCTCAGTGCGCGTACCCTAAATCGCTGCTTGGTGGAATTGCATTACAGGTGCTGTGGTGAGGCGGATTGTTCCTATTGGTTTGAAACCATATAAAAGAGGTCAATATGCAATTATCAGGCGCACAAATCATCGTGCAAAGTCTCAAAGCCGAAGGTGTCGAGTATGTATTCGGCTATCCGGGCGGCGCGGTTATCGAAATCTACGATGCCCTTTTCCAACTCAATAAATTCAAGCACATCCTGGTTCGCCACGAGCAGGCAGCCGTACATGCGGCAGATGCTTATGCCCGTGTCAGCGGCAAAGTCGGCGTTGCTTTGGTGACTTCCGGCCCAGGCGTGACCAATGCGCTGACCGGCATCGCCACCGCTTACAGCGACTCCATTCCGTTGGTAGTCATCAGCGGCCAGGTGGGCAACTCCCTCATCGGGACAGACGCATTCCAAGAAGTGGATACAGTCGGCATTACCCGCCCTTGTGTCAAACACAATTTCTTGGTAACCAATATCGCTGAGTTGGCAGACACCATCAAAAAAGCTTTCCAAATCGCCGCAAGCGGCCGTCCTGGTCCCGTTGTTGTCGATATTCCTAAAGATGTCACCCAAGCAATGGCTAAATTCAGCTATCCGCAAGAAGACATCTTCATCCGCTCTTACCAACCGGTTGTACAAGGCCACATCGGTCAAATCAAAAAAGCCGTACAAATGCTGGCTTCCGCCAAACGCCCTATTGTTTACTTCGGCGGCGGCGTGGTTTTGGGCAATGCCTCTGAGGAAATGACCAAATTTGTCCGCATGATCGGCGCTCCTTGTACCGGTACATTGATGGGCTTGGGTGCATACCCTTCTAGCGACCGCCAATTCTTGGGCATGCTAGGTATGCACGGTACTTACGAAGCCAACCTCGCCATGCAGAATGCAGACGTTGTACTGGCAATCGGTGCGCGCTTCGATGACCGCGTGATTTCCGTACCGTCCAAATTTTTTGAAAAAGCTAAAAAAATTATTCATATCGACGTTGACCCGTCCAGCATTGCCAAACGCGTCAAAGTGGATATCCCGATTGTCGGCGACGTGAAAAACGTATTGTCCGAAATGATTCAATTGTGGGGTAAGCAAGAATCTGCACCTGCAGCCGATTCATTGGATAAATGGTGGAAAAGCATTGAAGAATGGCGTTCGCGCAACTGCCTGTGGTTTGATAATGAAAGCGAAATCATCAAACCGCAATACGTCATTCAAAAACTGGCCGAAATCACCAATAATTCTGCCATTATTACTTCCGACGTTGGTCAACACCAAATGTTTACCGCCCAATATTATCCATTCGAGCGTCCTCGCCAATGGCTCAATTCCGGCGGTTTAGGCACAATGGGCGTCGGCTTGCCATATGCCATCGGTGCGAAACTGGCCGCTCCTGATCAAGATGTATTCTGTATCACCGGCGAAGGCTCGATTCAGATGAACATCCAAGAGCTGTCCACCTGCTTCCAATACCGCGTTCCGGTTAACGTCGTTACCCTGAACAACGGCTACCTCGGCATGGTCCGCCAATGGCAAGAACTTTATTACGGCAACCGTGAATCGGAAACCTATTTCGATTCATTGCCTGATTTTGTCAAACTGGCTGAAGCCTACGGCCATATCGGCATCCGTGTAGACAAGAAATCTGATGTAGAAGGCGCGTTGCTGGAAGCATTAAACCAAAAAGACCGTCTGGTATTCCTCGATTTCTTGACCGACAAGAAACAAAACGTACTGCCTATGGTCGGCAACGGCAAAGGCTTGGACGAGATGGTTCTGCCGCCGCATATGCGCGAAACATTGTCAGCGTAAGGAGAGAAAAATGCGACATATCTTATCTATTCTGATGGAAAACGAATCAGGTGCGATGAGCCGTGTGGTAGGTTTGTTCTCCGCACGCGATTACAACATCGACTCCCTGGCTGTTGCTCCAACCGAAGACAAAACCTTGTCTCGCATGACCATCGTTACCCATGGCGACGAACACGTAATCGAGCAAATCACCAAACAGCTCAACAAACTGATTGAAGTTATCAAAGTGGTCGATTTGAACGAAAGCCGTTTTGTCGAACGCGAGCTGATGTTGGTAAAAGTCCGCGCCGTCGGCAAAGACCGCGACGAATTCCTGCGATTGACCGAAATCTATCGCGGCAGCGTCATTGACGTAACAGACCGTAGCTACACCATCGAAATCACAGGTTCTACCGAAAAACTCGACTCTTTCCTTGAAACAGTCGGTCGCGCTCAAATTTTGGAAACCGTACGCACAGGCGCAGCCGGTATCGGTCGTGGCGAGCGTATTTTGAAAATTTAATGCTGTATCTTCAGACGACCTTTTACTTTCTACAAAGGCCGTCTGAAAAACAGTAGGAGACAAACATGTCAAGCATCCAAATCGTTGCATTAGTTACCGTCAAACCCGAATACACCGAGGCTCTGGCTGCCCAGTTTAAAGAATTGGTCAAAGCCAGCCGTGCAGAAGAAGACAACATCAGCTACGACCTGCACCAAGAAATCGGCAAACCCAACCGTTTCGTATTCGTAGAAAGCTGGAAATCCCAAGCAGCTATTGACGAACACAATGCCAGCGAACATTTCCAAAACTTCGTCAAATCCATCGAAGGAAAAACCGAAGTATTGGAAATCGTCTTGATGAACCAAGTCCCCGCTTAAGCCCCTATTACTTTTAACTCAACCCGGATTATCCGGAACCCTCTTACACTAAGGAAATAAAATGCAAGTTTATTACGATAAAGACGCTGACCTTTCTCTGATCAAAGGCAAAACCGTTGCCATCATCGGTTACGGTTCACAAGGTCACGCACACGCAGCAAACCTGAAAGATTCCGGCGTAAATGTCGTAATCGGTCTGCGCCAAGGCGGCTCTTGGAAAAAAGCCGAAGCAGCCGGCCACGACGTGCGCACCGTTGCTGAAGCAACCAAAGCAGCCGACGTTGTAATGATTCTGTTGCCTGACGAAAACCAACCTATCGTATACAAAAACGAAATCGAGCCTAACTTGAAAGAAGGCGCAGTATTGGCGTTTGCCCACGGCTTCAACGTACACTACAACCAAATCGTACCTCGCGCCGACCTCGACGTTATCATGATCGCCCCTAAAGGCCCAGGCCACACCGTACGCAGCGAATTCCTGAAAGGCGGCGGCGTACCTTCCCTGATCGCCGTTTACCAAGATAAAAGTGGCAAAGCCAAAGACATCGCCCTGTCTTACGCAGCAGCCAACGGCGGCACTAAAGGCGGCGTAATCGAAACCAACTTCCGCGAAGAAACCGAAACCGACCTGTTTGGCGAACAAGCCGTATTGTGCGGCGGTGTGGTCGAGTTGATTAAAACCGGCTTTGAAACCCTGACCGAAGCAGGCTACGCGCCCGAAATGGCCTACTTCGAATGCCTGCATGAAATGAAGCTCATCGTTGACCTGATTTACGAAGGTGGCATTGCCAACATGAACTACTCCATTTCCAACAACGCGGAGTACGGCGAATACGTTACCGGTGTGGAAGTCATCAACGACAAATCCCGCGAGGCCATGCGCAATGCCCTCAAACGCATCCAAACCGGCGAATACGCCAAAATGTTCATCCAAGAAGGTGCCGTCAACTACGCCAGCATGACTGCTCGCCGCCGCCTGACTGCCGATCACCAAATCGAAAAAGTCGGCGCGCAACTGCGTTCCATGATGCCTTGGATTGCCAAAAACAAACTGGTTGACCAAGACAAAAACTAATCTGTCTTTCAAGCAAATGAAACCTGCCTGATCACTCAGGCAGGTTTTTTAGAATTTTAAAACCCAATACACTATAAACCTCACTCAACAAGGCCGTCTGAAAACAATATAAACGACATTTGATCCCCAACTTCAATAAGTCGTCTTTTATGGTTCTCCTAAAATTTCCTTTTAGAAAAACATATTACGAAATAAACAACTATTTCCCATACCTACTCTGTCTGTAAAAAACAACGTTTCCCAACAAGAATACGCCTAAAACAAGAGGAAAATTTGTTTTCTTAAGCCATAACCTTTATATTATGGTCATGGAATCGTTGAAATAGAACGATATCGTAATAAGAAGAACGAATGCTCGCTTCTTCACACTTAAAAAAGGAAAACAGCAATGAAAAAATCCCTGATTGCCCTGACTCTGGCGGCTCTGCCTGTTGCAGCTATGGCTGACGTGACTCTATACGGTCAAATCAAAGCCGGCGTTGAAGTATCCAAAGTAAAATTGGGTGAACAAACTGCTGCTAAACTGGGTCATGAGAAAAGCTCTAAAACTGCTACTGAAATCGCTGACTTCGGTTCACGCATCGGCTTCAAAGGCCACGAACACTTGGGTAACAACCTGAATGCCATCTGGCAAGTTGAACAAAACACTTCTATCGCCGGTGGCGACAAAGAGTGGGCTTCTCGCGAATCTTTCATCGGTTTGGAAGGTGGCTTCGGTAAAGTTCGTGCCGGTAAATTGAACTCTACTGTTAAAGACTCTAGCGACAACGTTGACCAATGGGAAAGCAGCAACGGTGCTTTGAACATGTCTGTATTCACTCGTGTTGACGAACGCGCAGTATCTGTACGTTACGACAGCCCTGTATTCTCAGGCTTCAGCGCAAGCGTACAATACACTCCACGTGACAACGCTAACCCTTCTGACAAATACACTCACAACGACGCTACCCGTGACACTTACTACGCTGGCCTGAACTACGAAAACTCTGGTTTCTTCGGTCAATACGCTGGTGGTTTCCGTAAAAACGCCGTTTCTGAAAAAGACGGCCACGTACACCGTTTGGTAGGTGGTTACGATGCTAACAACCTGTTCGTATCTGTAGCCGGCCAATACGCTAAAAACTGGGAAACTTTGGGTGACTACGCCGAAGCCCAATCTAACGGTGTTGTAACTTCTGCTATGCGCGCTGCCGGTACTAACGCTTCTAACGTAGTATTTGGTACTGCTGCTGGCTTGGACAGCCGTCCTGCTGAAACTATCGAAGTTGCTGCTACTGCCGCTTACCGCGCTGGTAACGTAACTCCTCGCGTTTCTTACGCTCACGGCTTCAAAGCTAAAGTTGACGGCGAAAAACTGAAAGGCACTCAATACGACCAAGTTATCGTTGGTGCTGACTACGACTTCTCTAAACGCACTACTGCTCTGGTTTCTGCCGGCTGGTTGCGTGGTGCTGAGTCTGGCCCTCACAAAGTTGAAACCATCTCTGGTTTGGTTGGCCTGCGTCACAAATTCTAATCTTCGGATTAGTATGAAAAAGAGCCTGTTTTATGCAGGCTCTTTTTTTTATTCTTATTCCCTACCCTCAACGAAAATTGATTTAAGCGTTGATATATAAAAAGGCCGTCTGAAACCAATTGGTTTCAGACGGCCTTGAGTCTATCTATCCTTATTGCCAAATGACAATAAGGTCAACAGACAAGCTTTATTTTTCATTCAAAATCTTACCGACAATCTCGCCCACATCTTTGGACAAACCTTCTTGTGCATGGATTCGTTGCAATTCTTTGGTCATGACGGCTTTGCGGTTGGCTTCCAATTTGTTGCAGATGTTGAAAGCCTGCACCAGTCGAGCGGCAACTTGCGGATTAAAACGGTCGATTTCCATCACTTTATCGGCTACAAAGCGGTAGCCGCTGCCGTCTTCTGCATGGAAGTGCGGAATATTGCGACTGAAGCTGATCAACAAAGAACGGGCCTTATTCGGGTTTTCAATACTGAACTTAGGATGACTCAAGGCCGTCTGAACTTGCTGTAAAGTATCCTTACGGCGGCTGGAAGCAATCAGGGCAAAGTATTTGTCCATTACTAAAGCATCATCGGCGAATTTATCGGCAAATTGCGTCAACAAGCGATCGCGGATTTCGCTTTCATTGCTGTTGGTTGCGGATAAGATACCCCATTCGTGGGTCATGTTTTGCGCCATTGCTGCGTAATTCTCCGCAACGTGTTCGATATGTGCAGTGTCAGCACGTAAGACAAATGCCCTGCAAGCATTACGCAAAGTACGCCAGCCGGCCAATTCCGGGCTGTATTCATAACGAACAGCAGCATCGGCTTGGTTTTCTTGCTCGGCAGCTTGACGGTTCAGCTCGCGCCATTGAGGCAGGAACTTGACAGCAACGGCATTGAGCAAGGCTTCTCGCGCTTGATGAACCTGAATAGGGTCAATATTTTCTTCTTCCGCCCATACATCGGTTTCAGACGGCATTTGCAGCAAAATGGCACGGAATGCCGGATCGAAGTCACCGGAAACCACCAAAGCCAAAGCATCCATCAATGCTTTGTGTTCAGGCAAAGGACGGCCTTCCGCCAATGCCTGACGATTGGCGTTAATGGCACGATGATACAGGGTTTGAGCAGCCTCCCAACGGGCAAACTCATTTTCATCTGCAGCCAGTAAAGTTGCCAATTCTTGCTCACTGTACGGATAGTTCAGGGTAACCGGTGCAGAAAAATCACGCAGCAGAGACGGGATAACCGGCTCATTGACGCCACCCAACACAAAAGTCTGCTCGGCCTCAGTCAATACCAAAACCGCCTCTTTCACCCGTTTGCCTTGATATTCAAACTCAACCGCTTCGCCTTTTTCGTTCAGCAAACCGGTTTTGACTGGAATCATCATCGGCTGTTTGTCCGCCATATCGGGCGTAGCCGGAATAGTTTGTTTGATGGTCAATTCAAACGCACCATCTTTCAGACGGCCTTGAGCATCTAAAACCGGCGTACCGGCTTGGCTGTACCACAAAGCGAACTGATCAAGATTGATGCCGTTTGCGTCTGCCATTGCGGCACGGAAATCATCACAAGTCACAGCCTGACCATCGTGGCGTTGGAAATACAGCTTCATGCCTTTTTGGAAGCCCTCTTCCCCAAGCAAGGTGTAATACATGCGCACCACTTCCGCACCTTTTTCATAAACGGTCATGGTGTAGAAGTTGTTCATCTCTTCATAGCTGGCCGGGCGGACAGGATGCGCAGTCGGGCCCGCATCTTCTGGGAATTGGAACAAGCGCAGCATGCGGACATTGTCGATACGGCGTACCACGCGGCTGGCTCGGTCGCCAGAAAACTCTTGATCGCGGAATACGGTCAAACCTTCTTTCAGCGACAATTGGAACCAATCGCGGCAGGTCACGCGGTTGCCCGTCCAGTTGTGGAAATATTCGTGGCCGACAACAGATTCGATGCCTTCAAAGTCGGTATCGGTCGCGGTACGGCTATTGGCCAGCACGAACTTGGTGTTGAAAATATTCAAACCTTTGTTTTCCATCGCGCCCATATTGAAATCGCCCACGGCAACGACCATGAAAATATCCAAGTCGTATTCCAAGCCAAAACGTATCTCGTCCCATTTCATCGCATTTTTCAACGATTCCACGGCAAAACCGACTTTAGGTTTGTCTGTCTCAGTGGTGTAGAACTCGATTTTGACCTTCCGGCCGCTCATGGTCGTAAAATAATCTTCCGTTACCGCCAAATCGCCTGCCACCAAAGCAAAGAGATAGCTCGGTTTGGCAAACGGGTCTTCCCATTTCACCCAATGACGGCCGTCTGAAAACTCGCCGCCATCGATTTTATTACCGTTAGACAGCAACACCGGATAGCGTTTTTTGTCTGCAACGATGGTGGTGGTAAATTTAGACATGACATCCGGACGGTCGATGTAGAACGTAATTTTGCGGAAACCTTCCGGTTCGCATTGGGTAAACAGGTTGCCGCCGGAAGCATACAGACCCATCAGAGATTTGTTCTCAGCCGGCAAAATTTCAGTTTCCACTTCCAGAGTGAAGTTTTCAGACGGCGCGCCTGCAATCGTCAGTTTTTCGTCTTCCAACACATAATCTACGGCCTGGCCGTTTACTTTCACAGACAGCAGTTTTGCTGAACCATCCAATACCAATGGCTCCCCTGCTCTTTCAGGTTGAACGGTCAGACTGGATTTGACGATGGTTTGCGGTTCTAAAATATCGAAATGCAGGTCGGTTTTCAGAATACGGTACGCTGGCGCGGCATAGTCTTTCAAATAATGGATGGTTTTGCTCATTTGTTCTCTTTCAGAGTCATGCGGTAAATAGATGAAGCATATCGTTTCAGATAGCCTAAATTCAAGTGTTTTCAGAAAAAAAGGCCGTCTGAAACCTAAAATTTCAGACGGCCTCCCTATTCAGGCAGCAAATCTAGTTGCCTGTCATTGCCAACTTACCACTGATACAGCGCACCGGCACCGACACCGACATGACCGTCGGTATTGGCCGAGAAGTTGCCTTTGACAATCCAGTTGCCGCCGTCGCTCATCGCAGATACGCCGATGGCCATGGCAGACTGACCACCGTAGTAGCCGCTGCCGACACCGATACCGGTCGCACCCGGACGGGTTACTTGCGGAATCGAGCCTTGGGCAATCGCACCGGCCACACCCGCGTAGGCTTTCTTACCTACTTGGTTGATGTTGTTTTGCAATTCGTTGCCCAAGCCAATCAACTGGTTCACGTTTGCCGCGTCTGTACCGTCTTTACCCGGAGCCACATTGGTAATGCGTTGGCCGCCGTTGTTCAGACCGACAGGAGACAGTTTGACTTGGTTGTTCGGATTGTTTTCAGTCGGTGCAGCGATGGTTACGCCATCGTTGTTGACCACGGTATTGCCAGCGGTCAGACCATCTTTGTTCAACGCAACTTTATCGCCGACTTTCACGCCGTCGTTATTCATCACAGTATTACCTGCTTTGAAGGTATCGGCATTCACTGTCTTCACGCTAATCTCGTCAGCCAACTTCAGTTGAGCACCACCGGCAACAGTTTCGCTGATGATGTTGCTGTCGCCTTTAACGTTGATGGTAGAACCCAACGCGTAGTTGTTGCTGCCGGTCGTACCGCCGAAGTTGATGCCTTTGGCGATAGTCGCAGCGTTGTTGGCTACGTTTTGGTTGGTTGCGTACAACTGGCTGCCGTTGACGGCATCTTTGCTGTTGGCATTGAGATCGCCATCGGCTACGTTGGTAACTTTGTTACCCGCATTGTCCAAGCCGTCTTTGGTCAGGTTTACCTTGCCTGCTTTCAAGCCGTCTTTGTTCAATGCAACATCATCACCCACTTTGACACCGTCAGTATTCACTGCGGTATCACCGGCTTTCACGCTGTCAACGTCCAAGTCTTTATCGGTAGCAACTTCATAAACAGTCTGACCTTTGTCACCTGTTTTTTCAGTCACAACGATGTTCTTACCTTGAACGACTTCAGTCTTAGACGCAGCAGCAGCTTGTTTCAGTTGAGAAACATTGACTACATCGGTGTCTTCCGTACCAGCCGCAACGTTGGTAATCTTGTTGCCGCCATTGTTCAAGCCAGCCTTGGTCAGGTTCACATCGCCTGCTTTCAAGCCGTCTTTGTTCAATGCAACATCATCGCCGACTTTCACACCGTCATTATTCATCACGGTATCGCCTGCGGTAACGCTGTCGACTTTCAGGTTTTTATCGGTAGCCACTTTATAAATGGTTTGGCCATTGGCGCCGACATCCTGAGTAACAACAATGTTATCGCCTTGAACGACTTCGGTCTTAGCCGCAGCCGCAGCTTTGTTCAACTGAGCAACATTCACTGCATCAGTATCATCGGTACCGGCTGCAACGTTGGTAATCTTGTTGCCGCCGTTGTTCAAGCCGGCTTTAGTCAGATTGACATCGCCAACTTTCACGCCGTCAGTATTGACTGTGGTATCACCGGCTTTCACGCTGTCAACTGCCAAGTCTTTAGCCAATTTGACTTCCAACTTATCAGAGCCATTCGCTACAACGCCGATATTGCCGTCTGAAAGTTTGGCTGCATCGGTTTGACCGCCAACAATATTCAGCTTCGTACCCGGTTTGCGTTCAACGTCTTTGCCGCTGTCGCCGCCGAAAGTCAAAGGCAGATTGGCAGTTGCATTAACGGCTTTGATTGCATCGTGGATGTTGTTCTCACCAGTACCGCCAATATCGGTCATGCTGATATTGCCGCCATTATTGGCCGCATTACCACCCAATACATTCACCAACTGATCTTGGGCCGCATTCAGCTGCTCTTCAGTCGCCGCACGTTTGCCTTGGGCAAAGTCGCTACCACCCAAAGTCGTATTGCTCAAGCCGCTGACTTCGCCTTTATTGCCATCGATTTTCACCGGAGCTGCTTGACCGACATTCAACACATCGGCCAGTTTCAACTGTGCGCCACCGGCTACGGTTTCGCTGATGATGTTGCTGTCGCCTTTGACATTGATGGTGTCGCCCAATGCGTAGTTGTTGCTGCCGGTGGTACCGCCGAAGTTAATGCCTTTGGCGATATTGGCGGCGTTGTTGGCTACGTTTTGGTTGGTCGCAAACAGTTGGCTGCCGTTAACGGCATCTTTGCTGTTGGCATTAAGGTCGCCATCCGCTACGTTGGTCACTTTGTTGCCTGCGGCATCAATACCGGACTTAGTCAGGCTAGGACCGCCTGCAACGGTCACACCGTCGTTGTTCACGGTGGTGTCGCCGGCTTTGACGCTGTCTACTACCAGGTTTTTGTTCAGCTTAACAGTCACTTTATCGTCTTGGGCTTCGGTGGTGATGTTGTCGTCGCCGGCAACGGTCACGGTGGAGCCGAGTTTTTCGATATTGGTGCTGCCGCTGTCGCCGTTGAAGGTCAGGCCTTTGGTGTCAACGGTGGTTTTGGCGTCCAC
>NZ_JBQCVO010000012.1:22593-28629 GCF_051958295.1 Neisseria sp. P0014.S002
TGTCGCCGTTGAAGGTCAGGCCTTTGGTGTCAACGGTGGTTTTGGCGTCCACACCTTTTTGGATGTCGTCTTTGGTGCTTTGAGCGAGATCGATACTGTAATTAGTTGTCACTGCACCATCGGCTGCAGTTGTAGTATTAGAAGTCAAATTCAAAGCATTGGAAACTTGTACCGTTGCTTTATCTGCGCTGACGGTATAAGTGGTTTCTTTGCCTGAAGTTGTTTTATTGACATGCGTGTTGCTGCCTGCCTCCACCTTGGTCGTGGTTTTGGCATTATTGATGGCATTGGCTACATCGCCGGCAGTCGCTACACCGGCAGTCGGTGCGGACACTGTGCCATTATTATCGACAGACAATGAACCTTGAGTGACGTTGATTTGAACTTTTGATGCATTCTCGCCATCGGTAACTGCAACGGTCGTCAAATTACCATCGGCGTAGTTGACTGTACCGTTGTTGTTGATACGGGATTTGTCTGTGCCGTTTTGTTGGATATTGTGTCCAACATTGTTCATAACGGTGTACAGTTGGCTACCATTAACTGCATCGGTTGAAGTGGCGGAAATACGGCCTGCGGCAACATTCTGGATTTGGCGTTCATTGCCTGCGCTGCCTATAGAAACCGCGCCTGTTGTAGAAGATGAAGAAGCAGCATAGCTGACATTGGTCGCAGCACCACTATCGTTTTTGAATGAGGCATTTTTAGCTGTTGCGTCAAAATTATTGGCCGCGCCGATGGCACCATTGCCCAAAGCAACAGAATCTTGAACAGAAGCAGTAGTACCGTTACCCAAAGCAACAGCATTGACGCCTGTAACATTTGCCTGATTGCCGATAGAGACACCATTTGTGGCTGCACTTGTCGTAGATGCAGATGGGCCAATGGCAATTGAGTTTGCACCTTTCGCACCATCGTTATTCCAGTTTTTGGTGCCGTCAGTGCTACCATCAGTTGAATTAACAGAGAAATAACGAATGCGTTCGAGCGCACTCAATACACCATAAAGTTGAGAGCCGTTGATGGCATCAGTAGAAGTAGCAGAAATATCGCCAGGGGATACATTGATGATTTGGCGTTCGTAACCTTTGGAACCGACAGACACAACATCACCAGCATCGGTAGTTGCACCGCCTGCCCAAGTGTAGGTCACGCCCATAATTTCGCGTTGAACGTATGCCTTACCTTCTTTATCAGTTTTAGAAGCCGTACCCAAAGCCACAGAGTTCAGCAAAGTAGCCTTCGCACCTGTACCCAAAGCTACACCACCAAAGGCAGTGGCCTGAGATTTAGTACCGATAGCCAGAGACAAATCAGCAGATGAATTAGACTGCACACCTAATGCAACAGAACCTTGACCGGCAATAGTATTACCATAAGAACCGTAATTCATCGTATCGCCGGTCATTTCTTTATAGATATCACGCAGACTTTTACCGCTCAGCGTATATTCACCGGTCTTTGCACCTTGGGCATTGTATTTGATGAATTTATCCGTTGCATTGCCAGAATATCGAGTACCACCTACCGCATCTAAATCATCACCACCAATAGCAACAGATGAATTACCATTAGCCAAGACATTACCACCAACCGCAATAGATTGGTCTCCCTTTGCCCACGCACCCTCAGGTCTGCCCTGTGGATCAACACGGTTACCTGAACCAATAGCAATAGACTGAGTTATCTTAGAACTACTTGAATCGCCTACTCGAGCCGTATTACCAATAGCAATATTATTGTGAGTTGAATTCACGTTCATACTATTTTGGGAGAGAACCTCAGATGCACGTCCAATAGCAATCGTACCAAAGCCGGTTGCATTCGCGTCTGCACCAAGTGCAATAGCACTTGATGGCGCACTACCCGAAGCTGGAGAATTTGCCACTGCATCTTTACCGATGGCAATGGTATTTCCAGCTTGAGCTTTGGCTGAATTACCTATGGCAATAGCGTTACCTTGATTGGCTTGTGCCGTTAATCCTACCCCTAATGCACCAACACCTGTTGCTGTTGCACCGCTGATCGCAGTAGCACTGGTTGTGCTATCAGCTTCAATTCGTCCAACCTGAGCATTTGCCGCATATACATTGCTTGCCCCCAAAAGAGCTGCCGAAATCACTGTCAATCTGAAAACTGTCGCGATACCATTTTTACCGGATTCGGCAGATACATCTGTACTATTTTGTTCTGCAGACGATTTCACACGGCCTTTGGCCAATTCGGACGTTACGACGAAAGATTGAATCGTACGGTTCCAAACAACTTTAAATATCTTATTCATTAGTGTGTCTTTCTCTTTTTATGATGGATAAAAGCGTAGGCATGAGCATGACGCTACTTTAAAAAGTCTATTGCGGAGGGTTTCCCAGCAAATACTTGCTTCGAGCTGACGTTTATTGTCACTTTGAGACGAAATTTAGGTCTTTTACTATCTCGAAGTGAAATAGTATTTCATACTTACCAAATATCCGCTAGTCGGAAATATAAACCGATTATCTTTAATTTCTAAATAAAATCACGGCTTTCAACCAAAAAAACCAATCATCAAAAGGGCCCTAGCTATGTTTCTATTAATAAGCGGTGTGTTGTATTCCATTGACAAGTCACAAGTAAACACAGTAATCATGCAACCCACATGCCAATTATTTGGAATATTATTTAAAATGAATTACTTGTTTAAAAAAACGAAAAAGAAAGGCCGTCTGAAATGTTTCAGACGGCCTTTAATGAAATGATATTGAACAATTGCTTAATTGAATAATTTGTTTTTTGAGCTATCAATAAAATTGGCAATATGCTTTTAATACGTCATAGAAAGAATACGCATATCCCTACTTATACAGACGCGGATGGTTTTACAAACCGAATACAGCAATATCGCCCTTACCTTGACGAATCAATTCGGTACCATCGGTCATATCGATAACCGTCGTCGGCTCAGTACCGCACCAGCCGCCATCAATAACCAAATCAACGGCATGCTCAAGACGGTCTCGGATTTCGTATGGATCGGTCAATGGCTCATCGTCTTCGGGCAGCATGAGGGTGCAACTTAAAATAGGTTCGCCCAATTCTTGCAAAAGTGCCAAGGCGGTAGCGTTATCGGGAACACGCAGGCCGATGGTTTTGCGCTTGGGATGAAGCGTGCGATTGGGTACTTCTTTGGTTGCCTGCAGGATAAAGGTGTAGCTTCCGGGCGTAGCTGCTTTGAGCTGGCGGAATTGGGCATTATCTACTTTGGCGTAAGTACCCAATTCGCTCAAATCGGCACACATCAGGGTCAGATGGTGTTTTTGATCGATTTTGCGAATCGTAAGAATGCGCTCCATCGCATTTTTGTCGCCGAGTTTGCAACCCAGCGCATAGCAGGAGTCCGTAGGGTAAACGATGACGCCGCCACTGCGGACAATATCGGCGGCTTGTTTGATGAGGCGGTCTTGGGGATTATCGGGATGGATGGCGAAAAATTGTGCCATGTTTTTTTCCTTATCATTCTAATGGTTTGTTGTTTGACATTTTAAAACTTATTTGGCCGTCTGAATATTGGATTTCCACCACTATGAATGGATTTAGTCTCAGCTACAACACGGCCGCACCCAGTGATACCTTATAGATAATTTTGATTTACCGGCCGATATCGAAAGTCAATTTAATACACTATATAATGCGTTATTTTGTTTGAAAGTCATCTCAATGTCTGCTTCTTCCCTCCCCGCCCGCCGCTTGTCTGTTGCACCCATGCTTGATTGGACAGACCGACACTATCGCTTTATGGCGCGACAAATTACACACAATGCTTGGCTTTATAGCGAAATGGTCAATTCAGGCGCAGTAGTTTACGGAGATAAAGACCGCTTTTTGAGTTTCAACGAAGGCGAGCAACCGGTCGCTTTACAGCTTGGCGGCTCAGATCCGCATGACTTGGCAATCGCTGCCAAAGCGGCTGAGGCGTATGGCTATAATGAAGTCAACCTAAATTGCGGCTGCCCCAGCCCACGCGTTCAAAAAGGCGCTTTCGGCGCTTGCCTGATGAATGATGTAGATTTGGTGGCAGATTGTTTGAATGCGATGCAGGATGCAGTTGAAATTCCGGTAACGGTCAAACACCGCATCGGTGTAGACAGACAGACAGAATATCAAGTCGTGGCAGATTTTGTAGGAACGCTTCGTGAAAAAACAGCCTGCCGCACATTTATCGTCCATGCGCGTAATGCTTGGCTGGACGGTTTATCCCCGAAAGAAAACCGCGAAGTTCCGCCACTCAAATATGAATACGTCTACCGCTTGAAACAAGAGTTCTCCGACTTAGAAATTTTGATTAACGGCGGCATCACCACCAATGAAGAAATCGCCGAACATCTAAAATTTGTCGACGGCGTCATGATCGGGCGCGAAGCTTATCACAACCCAATGCTGATGCGTGATTGGGATGCGCTATTTTACAACGATGCACACGCACCAATCCAATATGCAGATTTAGCAGCTTGGCTATACGCATACAGCCGCGAACAAATTGCCTCAGGGCGCGGCACCATCCTGCGCCATATCGTCCGCCACGCACTAGGCTTAATGCACGGCCTAAAAAATGCCCGCACTTGGCGCCGTATGCTTTCAGATGCTACTTTACTGAAAGACAACGACGGCAGCCTGATTTTAGACGCATGGAAAGAAGTCGAACGCGCAAATATTTGGGACTAATGCCATATCGTGCGAATAAATAAAAGGCCGTCTGAAACATCAAATAATGTTTCAGACGGCCTTTTAAATTGCAGCAGACTGCTAAAGATATTTTCATTTCTCTTTATCTACTATGACGATTAATTCATCGAATAAACCCAAAACATAATCTAAGCATAAAAAAATGCGGCCTAAATAGGCCGCATTTACTTTGCTTCGTCTTTTCAGACGGCCTTTTCAGGCCGTCTGAAAGTCAGATTACCATTGGTAACCAACTGCTGCGGTAGCACCGAAGTGACCACGTGAGTTGCCGGAAGCAGTACCTTTGATGATCCAGTTACCACCATCGGAGATGCTAGAGAAGCCGACAGCGTAACCGGTTTCACCACGGTAGTGACCGCCACCGATAGCCAGCATGCTCTTACCTGGCAAGTAAGCTTGTGGCAGACCGGCAGTAGCCAGAGCTTGAGCCACACCTGCGCGGGCGTTGTTGTCAACCTTGTTCACATTGCTGTTCACATCGCCGAATTTTTGGTTCAGCTGGTCAACGTTAACCGCATCGGTACCGTTCTTACCTGGAGCAACATTTTTAATAGTAGTGTTGCCGGCATCGATACCACCTTGGTTGATGGTTACAGGACCTGCTTTCAGTTCGTTAGTAGTAACACTGTTAACGGTCAGATCAGGGTTCAAGCTGACTTTCAGCGCATCGCCGTCTTTCTTAACGAAGATGTTTTGAACTTCTTTCTCTGAAGTCTTACCGGTTGCTTTGTCGAATACTTGAACTTTAGTACCCGCATCACCTTTAATCTGAATAGTGTTATTCAGTTTTTTGGAGATAGAGCCGTCAGTAGTACCAGTCTCGTCAACCAGACCGAAGGTGCCATCAGCATCTTTACCGTCTTTACCATCTTTACCGTCTTTCACGGTTGCAGTAGTAGTAGAGATGACTTTACCGTCTTTATCGAAGTTGTTGATAGTGATGGTAGAAGTACCTTTAGCTTCATCACGCTCAACTTTACCTTCAGCAGACTTACCGTTTTCACCGGTATCACCTTTGGCGCCAGTTGCACCGTCTTTAACGATGGTAGTAGTAGTGTTACCGTTACCGTCTTTGATGGTTACAGTATGAGTACCATCACCGTTGTCTTTAACTTCGGCTTCAGCATTCTTACCGTCTGCACCAGTTGCACCAATAGCGCCAGTTGCACCGTCTTTAACGATGGTAGTAGTGGTATTACCGTTACCGTCTTTGATGGTTACAGTATGAGTGCCGTCGCCGTTGTCTTTAACTTCGGCTTCAGCATTCTTACCGTCTGCACCAGTGGCACCAGTTTCACCTTTAGCACCAGTTGC
>NZ_JBQCVO010000013.1:0-23865 GCF_051958295.1 Neisseria sp. P0014.S002
CGTCCGTAAACGGCGGTCAAATCGCCGTAGCCGTCGTAGTCGTAGCGCACCAGTTCTTTGCCGTTGAAGGTGACGGAGGTGAGGCGGTTGACGTAGAAACGTTCGTCTTTGGAAACGAAGACGTCCCGTTCTCCGGCCGGATCGAAGTCGGGATCGTTGTCGTTCAGACGGATGGAGGAGAATACGGGTTGGAAGTGTCGGCCGCTGCCGTCGTAAATGCTGTGCGGCAGTCCGTTGTCGTTGTAGCAGAGGCGGATATGGCGGCCGTTGCGGTCGAGTTGGGCAACCAGTTGGTAAATGCCGCAGCCGGAATCGACTTCGGCAAACAGCAGTCGTGCGCCGCCGTCGGGGGAGGCGATTTGGTAGAGGTCGTCTGAAATCTGTGAAAAGAAGATTTGTTCGTAAGGATCGAAATAGGCGTCATCCAGACCGTAGGGGTCTTCTTCGGCGGAAGCAGATCTTGGTGCAGCCTCTTCTTCATATAAATCGTCTTCATCTTCGTCAGCTGCGGAATAAGGCTCGTCCGCTTCATCGCTGATATCCGGCAACGAAATTTCCCTACCCTGCTCATCAATATAAAGGAATCCGTCGGCAGTACGGGCAAGACGCATAGAGAACGGCAGCGACCAACCCTGCCCCAACCAGCCATTGCCTATTTGGTCGGAATAGTAGCTGCGCTGCCAAACAAGAGGAAGCGGGGAGTCAAAAGCAAAGTCAGTCTCTGTATCATCAAATAGGACTTTGATACCGAGTACGGCATTGACAGGGTTACCGATAGCTGCAGCAACCTTACAGGGTATGCAGTGGCCATGACCAGAAGTAACCACCCCGCCATCAGAACCTGCTCCGCTACCTCCACCGAAACCACTGACCATTTTTCGAGAAGGTAGCCTAATACTAGACACACCTGGAACCATTGAAGCGAGCGAAACTACATCAGATACGGCATCAGCCACATTAGCTGCAGCAGAGTCAGGAGCAACCAAAGAAAGGGCACTAGAGGCAACATCGGCTACCATCTCTATCACATCTACCGGCCCGGCCGCATTAGTCAGCGGTTCTGGCGGATTGGCAGAACCTTGAGACACCATGGCAGGTGCAGAAGGCTGAGGAACAAGAATACCTATGGTGTTACCGGAAGAGGACATGCGATTACTCCGTCGAAATCCTAATTAATCTACAAGTAGAAACCTCAAAACAAGGAACCTCAATCACTTTCTGAGGACTTTGCACGCGTTATTTTGCAAAAATTATAACAAACAATAAGCTATAAATAAAACTGTATTTGATAAACTTTATTATTCATATTTCATATAGTAAGCGCATATTTTTAAAGATTATTTACATTTCTTAGGTTATTATTTCAAGCGGTTTAAATTTATATTTATCAATACATCGAATTATGCTAGAGTACGAGTTTAGCAGTTGTATCTAATTAGCAACTTGGGAATCTAAAACCTCTTCTCTTGTGATGACTACTTATGCTTAAGCAAAATGAAGTCTATTTTTTTGGCAAACTGAATCAATCACGTGATTTTATTTTCTCCGAGAATCTTCAAACTAACGATAGATTCTTTTGGGATAACTGGTTTAACCGATGTTCCGGCCAAAACAAATTAATTTCATTCACTCGAAAAACATATTCCCCTTTGCAAATTTGGCTATTTTGTATCAAATTACCTGATGGTCTTATTTATACAGGCATAACTGCTGGTAGTTCTGATAAAATTGGCAGAAAATATCCATTTGTGTTATTTTATAAACCTAGCTCTATTCCTGAATCACTTGATTCTCTTTTTTCTCTTTTAAAGAAAAAAAATTCCTTTCACGAGATATTAAAAGAAGGGAAATGTTGTATCGAAGATTTTTACAATAGTGATACAACAGGGAACCCTATCCTCTCTGAATCCTTTCACAACTTTTTATCTGATTCAGACGGCATTGGTAGTTTTTGGCAAGAAATTGAAAGCGGTGACCACATAAAACATGAAGGCCTCCCCTCATGCTCACTGTTTAATAAGTTATTTGGATCTTAAGTAGATGAACACATTTCCTCGATGGGACGAACCTATCTCTATCGATAGTCCTGAAGGTGTAAATATCGAATACGACAGCCGCTTTTTAGAACTACAAAGCGTAGCTGAAGGCAAACCAGAACAACAGTATGGTGACACGATTATTCCGGCAGAAGAAGCTGATTGGGCAACGGTAGAAAAGTTATGCAATCAATTGCTAGCTGAATCTAAGGATTTGCATGTCCTAGCCTACTATACACAGGCGCTTACAGCCAAACATGGACTCGTAGGATTCTGTGCTGGTTGCGAAGCAATCAGAGCTAATATAGACCTGTATTGGGAATCCATTTATCCTAAACTAGAGGATGAAGACGGTGAATTTGACCCATTTTACAGGATTAATGCCCTTAGTTCCTTTACCACACTTGATGGCGTCATAAAAGAAATTCTTTCATCTAAATTATTGATAAATGGGTTAACCCAACAGCCAATTACTGTAAAAGAAGCTGTTTCTATCTTACAAGGGAATGATCCACAAAATTATCCGGGAGGTAAAGAACGGCTAATGCTCGATATTAGGGTGAATGCCGATACGGGGAAACCTGAATTAACCGCATTAATTCAGGCATTGGACTGTCTGAAAGACATCCAACGCATTTTCTCGTCTAATTTACAGGATGAACACTCACTTGATTTTGATGTTATTCAGAAACCTCTTACCCTAATTCACAAAGCCATCAACTATAATGATGGGAGTACTCCCTCAGTACAACAGACAGAACAGTCAGAGTTACCCTCTAAAACTAACAGCTCAACTATTACACAAGAACAATCTATTCAAGAGGCCGATGCATGGCGCCGTCTGAATATTAAAAATCGGGCTGATGTTGATTTAGCCTTAGAGAAAATCTGCATTTATTTTGAAACTCTTGAACCCAGTCACCCTGCACCACTGTTTATCCGCAGGGTACAACGACAAATGAATATGAACTTTTATGACATCATGAAAGATATTAGCCCAGAAAGTATTGCCAATTTAGAAGTTTTAATTGGCAAGCCGGATGAAGATACAGCAAATTCATGAACCTAGCATACCTCATCCGCGATTTAGTAAAATTTTTTTAATAAATACACAACATTATTAATCATCCTAAGGTTATAACCATGTCACGAAATAAATCATCAGGTCAAAAGTTTATTGCTCGTAATCGAGCTCCTCGCGTGCAAATTGAGTATGACGTAGAGTTGTATGGTTCAGAGAAAAAAATCGAACTGCCTTTCGTTATGGGTATTATGGCCGATTTGGTTGGCAAACCTGTTGAGCCCTTACCTGAATTAGCTGAACGAAAATTCTTAGAAATTGATGTAGACAATTTCGATGAACGCATGAAAGCCCTTAAACCTCGCGTTGCCTTCAACGTAAAAAATACATTGACAGGTGAAGGGAATTTGAATGTAGAACTCGAATTGGAAAGCATGGATGACTTCTCACCAGCGGCAATAGCTAAAAAAGTAGCACCTCTAAATGAACTTTTACAGGCGCGTACTGAACTATCTAATTTACTCTCATATATGGATGGTAAAAGTGGGGCTGAAGAATTAATTGGAAAAGTCTTAGGGGATAGCGAATTGCTAAAAAGTCTTGCAGCTGCACCTAAATCAACATCCAAAGATGAATAATAGTCTCTAATAAAACTAGAAGTGAAAGTAAATCATGGCTGAAAAACAATTAGATACCCTAGGAAATGGTAGTTCGCAACATGTGTTTGCAACCAATGAATTTGAACAGCTGCTTCAAAAAGAATTCAAACCTAAAACAGAAGAAGCTAAAAGCGCTGTAACTAATGCAGTCGCAACATTGGCTCAGCAAGCCCTACAAAATGCCGTGACCATTTCAGATGATACCTATCAAACTATTGAAGCAATTATTGCCGAACTTGATAGAAAGCTTTCTGAACAAATCAACTTGATCTTGCATCATGAGGATTTTCAAAAACTTGAAGGTGAATGGCGCGGCCTACATCATTTAGTAACAAACACTGAAACAGATACTTTGTTAAAAATCAAAGTATTGCCTATTTCCAAAAAAGAAGTTGCTCGTAACTTAAAACGCTTTAAAGGTACAGCCTGGGATCAAAGCCCACTCTTTAAACGCATCTATGAGGAAGAGTATGGCCAATTCGGTGGCG
Organism: Neisseria sp. P0014.S002; assembly: GCF_051958295.1. Taxonomy (NCBI): domain Bacteria; kingdom Pseudomonadati; phylum Pseudomonadota; class Betaproteobacteria; order Neisseriales; family Neisseriaceae; genus Neisseria; species Neisseria sp. P0014.S002. The sequence goes on from NZ_JBQCVO010000013.1 coordinate 4,205, forward strand.
AACCTTTTGGTTGCTTAGTTGGTGACTATTATTTTGATCATTCTGCCCCTGATGTAGAAATGCTCAATAGCCTTGAAAAGATTGCCGCGGCTGCGCACTGCCCATTTATTGCAGGTGCATCTCCTAAGCTAATGCAAATGGAATCTTGGCAAGAATTAGCTAATCCGCGCGACCTGAGCAAAATCTTCCAAAATGCGGAATACGCTCCATGGCGAAGTCTGCGTGAATCCGAAGACTCTCGTTATATCGGCTTAGCTTTGCCTCGTTTCCTGTCTCGTCTGCCTTATGGTGCCACGACAAACCCCGTAGATGAATTTGACTTTGAGGAAGAGACAGAGGGTGCGGATCATAACAAATATACTTGGGCCAATGCAGCTTATGCAATGGCAGTAAATATTAACCGTTCATTTAAATACTATGGCTGGTGCACTGCCATTCGTGGCGTAGAATCAGGCGGTATCGTTGAAAATCTTCCCTGCCACACATTCCCAACCGATGATGGCGGTGTAGACATGAAATGCCCAACAGAAATTGCCATTAGCGACCGCCGTGAGGCAGAGCTGGCTGCATTGGGCTTTATGCCATTAATCCATCGTAAGAACACAGATTTAGCTGCATTTATCGGTGCACAATCTTTGCATAAACCATCTGAATATTATGATCCAGATGCTACTGCCAATGCACGTTTGTCTGCTCGCTTGCCTTACTTATTCGCATGTTGCCGTTTCGCACACTACTTAAAATGTATTGTTCGCGACAAAGTTGGCTCATTCCGTGAACGTGATGACATGGAACGTTGGTTGAACGAATGGATTATGAATTATGTAGATGGAGACCCCGCTAACTCCACCCAAGAAACAAAAGCCCGTAAGCCATTGGCTGCTGCAGAGGTAGTTGTAGAAGAAGTAGAAGATAATCCAGGATACTACACTTCTAAGTTCTTCCTGCGTCCTCATTATCAACTTGAGGGACTTACCGTTTCTCTACGCTTAGTTTCCAAATTGCCTTCGACTAAACAAGAATAGTCAGGCTTAGTTTATTTAGTTGGGTATATTTAGTGCCCTGTTGTTAAATCGCTTGTATTTTTTAACTAGGAGAGTAAAAAAATGGCTATTGATATGTTCATGAAAGTCGAAGGTGTAAATGGCGAATCAAAAGATTCTAACCACAAAGACTGGACTAACATCGAAAGTTTTGACTGGGGTGCAGAGCAACCTGGTTCAATGACTAGCGGTGGTGGCGGTGGTGCCGGTAAAGTCAATTTCAATGACTTGACCGTAGTTGCCGCTATCGATAAAGCAGCTCCAACCATTCTGAAAAACTGCGCTACCGGCCAACACTTGAGCAAAGTAGAAATTTCTGTTTGCAAAGCTGGTGGTGAGCAAATTGAATACTCACGCACCACATTGGAAGATGTCTTGGTAACTGGTGTGAAATTCATTGGTGTACAAGACAATGATGCGCTGAAAATGCGTTATTCATTCCAAGCTGCAAAAGTGAAAAACCAATATTGGGAACAAACCGATAAAGGTTCTAAAGGTGCTGAAGTTCAAATGGCCTTCAATATCAAAGAAAATAAATCTGCATAATTGATATGTAGATTTCATTAAAGAAGCCTGACTTAAAAGGCATTTTTAAGTCAGGCTTCATACATAATGACTTTACTTTTTAGACGGCATTATTTACTGAAAAATTAGTTCTAGCTGTAGTTGCTATTCTTTTAAATAAAGAAGGAATTATTGAAATGGATTTGAAAACTAAATTATCGGACATGATTGAGCTTGTGCGTTCAAATCCTGACAATCAAGAACATCGTTTAGCGCTGATTCAATATCAGTGTCTGTGCGCAAAATGGGAACAGGCTTTAAAACAGATTGGACAATATCAAAAACTGTTTCCTCATACCCAAAAACCTTTAATGCTTTATCTTATTGAAAATATTTCTGCTGAAATGCGGCGTCAGGCAGTTTTGGAAGCCCAACAAAAACCAAAAACACTAGAACTACACGCAAGCAAACTTGATATTCTTCAAAAGCAACTCTCTTTAGTTGCCCATGTTTCAGAACAGAAAAACAAATCCCTTGTCGATGATTATACTGTGCTATCTGAGAATATAGAAGGCTCCCCCGTACATATTACTTACCTTTTAGCAGATAAATCAGTTTCCGAGATTGATAGTGACTGGATTATTGATGGAGACGTACGTACTGCCTTCGTTTATGAATATTTCTATCAAGGTCACTACTACTGGCAAACATGGGATTCTATTGAAAATATTTCTTTCAAGACTCCAAGTTCCTTACTGGACATCATTTGGAGGCCGTCTGAAATCAAATTTACAAATGGTGAATGTATTCAATGTACCAGCCCTGCTCGTTATGCTGTTATGCCTGGGGAAGAAACAGCATGGTCAGATCTGCTAATGAAGTGTTCACAAACTGACTGGATAGAAATAGCAGAGCAACTCTTTACAGGGGTTGGTCAAAAAACTTTGTATACCGACAACCATGATTTTGGCCTTTTAGATATTCGTAATATTAGATTTGAACAAAACCATTAAAATCTATCTATCTTTCAAACTCAACAATTAAACATGTCGCAATTCAAAAATCAACTGTTACCCTCTTTATTTGACAGACTAACAGATGAAGAGCCACGCAGAAAAAAAGAGGCACGCTCCGATCAGGTCATTAATCTTGATCAATATCGGCAAGCCGTACTGCGTGATATTCTTTATTTACTGAATACATGCAACATACAAGCAGAAACTATGGGGATTGGCCTGACTGAAAATGTACGTTCTTCTACATTAAATTACGGTATCCCTCCCCTTTCTGGTGTTAATTTTTCCGATATTGAATGGCAAGATGTGGAACAGAACATCAAACAAGCTATCATCGATTTTGAACCGCGTCTTGAAAATAAGACTTTGCAAGTGATCGTAAATACCTCAGACGATGATGATGATGCTTTACACAATAAACTCATTATTGAAATTAAAGGTTACCTGAAACTCAATCCTTATCCTAAAGAATTCTTGCTACGAACCAGTATGGATGTTGAAACAGGATTGTTTGACTTATTAGATGGGGGAAATGGGGCTTGAATAATAAATTACTGTCTTACTACAACAAAGAGCTAACTTTTCTAAAGGAAATGGGTAAAGAGTTTGCAGCCCAATATCCTAAGATAGCCTCAAGATTAGCCTTAGATACAACTGATATTCCTGATCCATATGTTGAAAGACTCTTGGAAGGGGTAAGCTTTCTTACCGCACGCACCCAACTTAAACTGGATGCGGAGTATCCTCGTTTTGTCCAAAGAATCTTAGAAGTTGTTTATCCTGACTTCATCAATCAAAAACCGGCTGCAGCTATCGTCAATCTAGAACCTACCAGTCAATATAACGCTGATGTGATCAATCTACTGGACCGGGGCAAAATATTGAGGTCTCTGCCCATTGACGAATTCAAAGTCAGTTGTCCATTTTCTGTAACTAAAACTACTGAAATTCTGCCACTTCGTATTGAAAAAGCCAAATACACTGACTCAATAGGTTATTTACCAAACACACTCCCTGCGCTCAAACACTCCCCTAGTAAGAAAGTACAATCTGCCTTACGTTTGGATTTTTCATTGAGCGTACCAGGCGCATGTTCAGAGATGTTGCCAGATGAATTATCTATATTTTTAGGTACAGAACTTTCCAAATCTTCTTCATTGCTGTTTCTATTGGCTTCTGAATGCGTAGGTGTTGTTTGCCACAGTTACGAAAATCCAAAACAATGGTTTTACCCATTGCCTACTACACCAGAACATCGTGGTTTTCGAGAAGATGAAGCCTTATCATTTAATTTAGATAAATCGGTGAGTGCATTCCGAATTATGCAGGAGTATTCACGCCTACCGGAAAAGTTTCTATTTATTTCTCAAAAAAATATTAAACAAGCCGTCCAACAAGCCGAGAAAAAAGGACATTTGCCTAAAGTACCTGAACATTTAGAGGAAATCATAAACGATAAGGGAGTCAATAAAAAAATTATTACTTATCGTAAACGCTATTTTAGTCTTTCATTTTTATTCAGTAATAAAATACCTGAATTAACTGAACTGATCGGTGTGGATGATTTTTCTGTAAATGCCGTACCAGTCATTAACTTATTCAGAAAAAAAAGCTCACGCTTCCCGGTGAATATTCAAGATCAAGAGCACCATGTCGTTATCGACCGTACTCAGCCCCTGAATTATGAAGTCTACGCTATCGAGCAAGTAAAAGGCTTTGATACTAACAACCTTCAAACCGTAGTATTTTCACCGATGTACAAAGCACCGGATATAGGACTCTTTCCTGAGGCGCAAACTCAGCATGCTTATTTTTCTGCTCGTCGTGCTGATAGAGTACCATCCGAAAACTCAGCTAAAAATGGTTTTCGCTCTTCCTATTTAGGTAGTGAGGTATTTTTATCTCTTGCTAATAATCAGAATTACGCCTTTAATTCAAACGTACAGCACCTTTCTGTCGATGCTTGGTGTACAAGCAGAGATTTGCCTCTAATCATGCCTCGAGACGGAGAATCTGACTTTCTTATTGAGGGATTTTTGCCAGTCAAATCGATTAAACTGATTTCTAAATTAACAAGGCCCCAAGAAGCAGTAAGTGAAGATAGGACACTTTGGTCATTTTTAAATCAATTGAGCTTAAATTACCTATCTCTTTTGAATACTGATAAAGAAGATGCACCTGTTGCTTTGAAAGAGCTTTTAACAGTATTTGTTTCTTCTGAAAGCGATTTGCTGAAAAAACAGATTGAATCAATTACACGAGTTGAAACCTCAATTATTAACAAAGTAGTCCGTCATTATGGAGTTGCAGCCCCTATCAGAGGAATCAACATTATCGTTACACTGGATGAAGCTCAATTAGGCGGTGTTCATCCTTTCCTATTTGGATCAGTTTTAAACCATTATTTCCGACGTTTGGTGTCTATTAACTCATTTGTACAATTGCGAATTGACACACTTCAGCAAGGTCATATTGCTACTTGGCCGTCTGAAATTGGGGAGAGAATGATTATATGAGTCCAGTCAACCCTAAAACAGATTTTGGTGACTCATTAGACAATGCTTGGGATGAAAAACTTACAGTCTTTTTAAATAAAGTTTCCTCTCAACCGTATAAGTATGATTATTTTTCACTCTTGCGCCAGCTTGAGTCCGTTAAATTTATTACTGGTGGGCAAATATTAGGCAAAGCTATTAGCCCAAAAATGGAGAAAATAAGGATCCGCCAAAATCCTTCGCTTACTTTTGCCCCACGCAATCTCCAATCGGTAACCTTATCACCACATTATGTAGAAATTTCCATTAATGGATTTGGTCTGTTTGGCCCATCTGGCCCACTACCTCTACATTTAACCGAGTATGCTTATGAACGCCAACATCAACACGGTGACCGGGCATGGACCGGTTTTGCAAATATGTTGCAACACCGCCTGGCTATCTTATTCTATCGAGCGTGGGCAAATGCCCAAAGCATTACATCTTTAGATAAAAATGCTGAAGACCGCTTCGGAAAATACATTGCCAGTTTTAATGGCCTTAATATTCCGACCACATATCACAAAGGTTTAATCCACGAATTTGCTAAACGCTATTTTTCCGGTCTATTGATAAAACAAAGCCGATCTGCAGTCAACCTGCAACAACTGCTCACTCGCTATTTCCAAGTTCCCGTTAACATTCAAACTAACGTAGGGTACTGGGTTGAAGTTGAAGAAGAGAAAACGCAAATTGGGATTATGGGCAACTACACACTTGGTGACGGTTTACTACTAGGTGACAAACTCTATGATGTGCAAAGTAAATTTCGAATTATTATTGGCCCACTTACGCTGTCAGCCTACCAATCATTCTTTAAAGATGGTATTAATACAGCCCGTTTACAAGAATGGGTTCGTTTATTTGCCGCAGAAGAATATGAATGGGATATCCAACCTATTCTGATGCAAAAAGAAGTTCCACTGATGGATTTAGGAGGAAACACTCAACTCGGCTTATCAACTTGGCTGGGGAATGTTTCCCGAAATGCAGAAGACTTGATTGTCAACAATCATTAATCGGCTTTTTTAGACGGCCATCGTCGATAAAAGCTTTAGAAAACTATTTTGGACATATTTGAAATAATTTAATTAAGGACGTCTTATGTCAAACATCAGCCGCAGTGTATTATTTGGTAAATTAAATACTACCTTATATAAAACTTTGGAAAATGCCTATACCTTCTGTCGTCTTCGAGAAAACAGCTATGTTGAATTAGTACACTGGCTACACTCTCTACTTCAAACTGAAAAAACAGATATCTTCTACCTGATAAATCAGTTTAACTTAGATGAAGCCAAAGTACGAAAAGATGTATTGGCTGCAGTAGAAAAACTGCCTGTTGGTGCTACTGCCGTTATTGACTTCTCCGAACATATCCAAACCCTTGTCGAACAAACTTGGACATACAGTTCACTAAAATTTGGTACAGACAAAATCCGTACAGCTCATATTTTCTATACCATGCTGCAAAATAAGACTTTGCAGGGTATTTTGGCCAATATTTCATCTGAATTCCTGAAAATCAAACCGGAAACATTAGCAAACAATATTATTGCTATTACTGCTAACTCTGAAGAAAATCTTGATGTTACCCAGAATGCCTTATCTTCTGAGCCTAATGCTACTCACAAAGAAAGTGCCTTAGCTAAATACGGCAGCAACCTTACCGAAAAGGCTAAAAATGGCGAAATAGATCCAATCACAGGCCGCGACACTGAAATCAGACAAATGATTGACATCCTAATGCGTCGCCGTCAAAACAACCCGATTCTTACAGGTGAAGCCGGTGTTGGTAAGACTGCTGTGGTTGAAGCTTTGGCATTACGTTTAGCTGCCGGGGATGTCCCTCCTGGATTGAAAGACGTTCAATTAATTCTATTGGATATCGGCTTACTCAAAGCTGGTGCCAGTGTTAGCGGAGAATTTGAATCACGCCTCCGAGCAGTTATGGACGAAGTAGAATCCAGTCCAACCCCAATCGTGCTATTCATCGACGAAATCCATACTTTAATTGGTGCTGGTGGCGCTGCCGGTACTGGTGATGCTGCCAACTTACTCAAACCTGCATTAGCTCGTGGCAAACTTCGTACTATTGGTGCAACCACATGGGCAGAATACAAAAAATATTTTGAAAAAGATCCTGCCCTAACTCGGCGCTTCCAAGTTGTACAAGTAGATGAACCCGATGAAGAAAAAGCCATCAACATGCTTAGAGCATTGAATGCTTCTCTAGAAAAACACCATAAAGTGATCATTCTTGATGAAGCAATCCAGGCTGCTGTAAAACTTTCCCACCGCTATATTCCAGCACGTCAGCTCCCTGATAAAGCTGTCGGCTTGATTGATACTGCCTGCGCACGTGTTGCAGTCAGCCAACATGCTGTGCCTGGCAGTATTGAATATCTACGCAAGAAGTTAGAAGCATTAAAACTTGAGCAAGCAAATTTAGAACGTGAGAAGAAACTCAGTTTCGACTCTGAAGCTCGGATCACAAATATTGGTAAAGAATTAACTGAGGTTGAAAGCCGTCTGAAAAAATTAGAAGACAGATGGAAATCTGAAGTAGACTTGGTTGCAGAGCTATTAGCTGTACGTGAACAAATCATGCAGGTTGAACAAGAAACAACCAATGAAGAAAACAAACAGTTGCGCACCCGCCAAAAAGAGCTGGTTACTAAATTGAAAAAACTGCAAGGTGTCCAACCCCTAGTTATGCCGTTAGTAGACAGTCGGACAGTTGCTGACGTTGTAGCAGACTGGACAGGAATCCCTGTCGGAAAAATGATGAAAGACGAAGTTGAGGCTGTATTACAACTTGCTGACACCTTAAATAAACGCATCATCGGACAACGCCACGGTTTGGATGCGATTGCCCGCCGTATTCAAACTTCACGCGCAAATCTAGACAATCCCAACAAGCCTATTGGTGTTTTCATGCTTGCAGGTCCTTCCGGTGTGGGTAAAACAGAAACTGCTCTGGCTCTAGCCGATACATTATATGGTGGTGAACAAAATGTGATTACCATCAACATGAGTGAATATCAAGAGGCTCATACTGTATCCACTTTGAAAGGAGCTCCTCCAGGTTATGTGGGCTATGGTGAAGGGGGCGTATTGACTGAAGCTGTACGTCGCAAACCTTACAGTGTTGTCTTGCTCGATGAAGTAGAAAAAGCACACCCAGATGTTCATGAAATCTTTTTCCAAGTATTCGACAAAGGCTGGATGGAAGATGGCGAAGGCCGCTATATCGACTTTAAAAACACCATTATCATTCTTACCACCAACGTTGGTACAGATTTAATCATGGATATGTGTGATGACCCCGAAATGTTGCCTACTCCAGAAGGCCTAACTAAAGCCCTGCGTACTCCCCTGCTGAAAACTTTCCCAGCTGCTTTATTAGGCCGGATGCAAGTTATTCCTTACTACCCACTATCCGACGATATGCTCTCAAAAATTGTTGAATTGCAATTAGACCGTATCGTAAAACGCATTAAAGATAATCATGGTATCGACCTACACTATACCCCTGAAGTGTTAAAACTAATCACTTCACGTTGTACAGAAGTTGAATCAGGTGGCCGCATGATCGATGCGATTCTTACCAATACGGTTCTACCACAAATCAGCCAAGAACTACTTACTTGCGCAACACAGGGAAAACAAGTTTTGAGCGTAAATATCGACGCAAGCAATCATGACTTCAATTACCAATATAAATATAAACTTAGAAAGAAAAATACTTTATAATTCTAAGCAAAATAAGAAATCTTAGTATTCGATCGACAGTTATAGACCAACTAGCTCCTAAAGTCTAGGCAGTCGATTAATTTAAAATTTCTATCATTAAATACAATCGCTATTGATGTATCTAGGTAACCAAAATGCATGGAAAACTGATAAAATATATATCATTTGTAATGATATCTTTGATGGTAAGCGCATGTGCGTCCAACCATAAACCGCCAAAAGAATCTGACGAAAGTGGAGAAAAAATTGATGTCCAAATTATAGTTTCTCCCGATGTCAATCCAAATTTAGTTGATCAACCCTCCCCTATCAGATTGGATTTGTATCAACTGTCATCTGATGGTGAATTTAAAAAAGCAAACTATTTTGATCTTACTAATAATGCTAAAGAAACTTTAGGTGATAAATTAATTCAACAAAACCAATTCATGTTACACCCTGATACAGTTACTGTATTACCTATCAAAATGGATTCCCACCTGAAATATTTAGGTGTTGTTGCCAGTTATCGTGATTTGGACAATAGTCAATGGAGATTGATTTTATTAAAACAAAAACAACGATGGTATCAGTTTGGTAAACACTATTTCTACGTGAATATTGGGAAAAATGAATTGTATCAATTATCGAAATCAGAGATGCAAGAAATGCTGAAAGAATATAAAGAGCGCCATCCTGATAATCAGCTCATCAAAGAAAATGGGGAAACTCGCAAGAACAATAGTGACCTTAGCAAAGGTATTTTCCGTGAGGAATAAATGCTTATATATATAAATAATTTGAGGTTGAATACATGGCAATTGAAGCAAAAGTAGTTTGGTCAGAAGGAATCTTTATTACTCCTCAGCATTTCCAGCAATTTGAACGTTATCTTGAGTCAGGATTACGTCAACTTGCTGTTTCTAAAGAGGGTTATTTTTGGGGATTTTCATCTTTAGTACTGAATTCAGACGGCCTCAAACGTGGTGTACTCGGTATTCGTGAAGCAGAAGGTATTTTTCCTGATGGTTCTATATTTGTGTTTTCCCAAAAACAACTTGAAAATTTAAGCTTAAAAGTACCTGAAAACATAAAAGATACTAAAGTTTACTTAGCTATTACTCTGCCATCGTCTGTCAATAATGAGATTGACTTTCTAAATCAAAACTCTTCTGCTAACTCTTACCGATATAAAGCATTTGAGAAAACCCTTGCAGATACAACTAACTCCGAATTAGACGGTCGCCAAATTACACTAGCAGATCTTAATCCCACATTGATTTTAGAAAATGATTTAACTAGCAATCAAACCGCCCTTCCTATTGCAGTTATCCGATCCAGTTCAGCAGACTTTGAAATCATTCTAGACGAATCATATATTCCTCCTTCCCTAGGAAGCCAAAAGCAACACCACCTAAAAGCTTATATTTCGGAAATATATGGCTTATTAATGCAAAAAAGCAATAGTCTAGCTAACGCTGTAAACGATCCGAATACCGGAGGTTCTGTTGAAGTAATGGACTTTATGATGCTTCAGACTATCAATCGGTACTTGGCTTATTTGCATCATGAAAATGAAGGCGCTCGCCAAACTCATCCAGAACAATTATTTGTCAACTTATCAAAATTATGTGCTGATTTAATGACTTTCCTTCCTTCACGTAAGGTAGGTGATATTCCTATTTATGAACACAATGATCTAGCATCATGTTTTGGTAAATTATTTTTTAACTTGCGCAAATCACTGTCTATTGTTCTTGAACAAAGAGCAATTAGAATTCCACTAGATTTGCGTGATGAAGCAACTCGAGTTGCTCAAACTCCTGATCAAAGCTTACTGGATAAAGCTTCATTTGTCTTAGCCATCAAAGCTGATATGCCCAACGAAGCCTTGCGCCAAAAAATTCCAAGTGTAGTAAAAATAGGTACTGTAGAAAAAGTTAAGGAATTGGTTGCTTACCATTTACCTGGAATTAAAGTTCATGCGTTATCCGTGGCACCAAGAGAATTACCATACCATAGTGGTTATGTTTATTTTGAATTAGATAAAAAACATGAATTATGGGATATGTTTGATACTTCCTCAGGTATGGCTTTCCATTTGGCTGGTAATTTCCCTAATTTAGATGTTGAGTTTTGGGCGATTAAGTCTTTAAGTTAATTTGATTTAATTTGGAATTTCATTATGAATAACCAGAATAATACTGCAAACAACGCAGTAAATGTTTATAACCCTTTAATTGAAGCTGCTAAACCTGTTTTTATCTTGGCTAACTCTATGCAACAAACTACTAGTCAATTATCTACTGACAGCCTAATTAATAAATTCTCTCTCTTAATTAATAATTTTGAAGAGAATGCTGAAAAAAATGGAGCTAAATATGATGCTATTCAGGCTGCAAAATACTGTCTTTGTACATTTGTAGATGAATTAGCAGTCCGTGCCGGCTGGGCTGATGAAACTTGGTCAAAGAATAGCTTATTAGTATCTTTTTATGATGAAACTTGGGGTGGAGAACGTTTTTTTGAAATCATTCAAAATTTGAAACAAGATTCTGATAAAAATATTAATTTATTAGAGTTTATGTATTTATGCCTGCAATTTGGTTACAAAGGTAAGTACCAGGTTCTAAACAATGGGGAACTTGAGATCGATAAAATTAAAAGAGACTTACTTGCCTTAATTCACAGTAAGCGACCTGACCAAACTGTTAATCTTTTTAAACATAACCCGATTATTACAAATAATATTCAAAGAAAACGCAGACTTGCTATTCCTTTATGGGTAGTTGGCGTATTAGGAGCTGTTGCATTGGGGATAGGCTATTTTACAATGCAATGGTCATTAGGTGATAAATTCAATACCGCCAGCATAAAAGTGAACAGCCTCAAACTTCCTTCAGCAATAACCAAACAACAGGATGCACAAAATACAGTCCGACTACGGCCTTTGTTGGAAAATGAGATTGCTAGGAAATTAGTATCTGTAGAAGATTTTCAAGACAGAAGTACTATTACTATTTTAGGTGATGGCTTATTTGAATCTGGCTCTGCGCAAATACAAGACCAATATTATCCTGTTTTAGCTGCAGTTAGTCAGGCCTTAGATAGTGTAGAAGGACAAATTATTGTTACGGGATACACTGATAATCAGCCAATTCAGAGTTTGAATTTTCCATCTAATTGGCATTTATCACAGGCTCGGGCAGATGCAGTAAAAGAAATTTTATTAAATTACGTTAAAAATGGCGGAACACGCATCCGTTCTGAAGGACGAGGCTCAACCGATCCTGTCGCACCAAACGATACTTTAGAAAACAGAGCTAAAAACCGAAGAGTTGAAATTACATTATTTACTACAGGAACTGGACCCAAACTAGGTAGCACAGTCGAAATAAAAAACGATACCTCCAATTCTCAACCAAACGGTAGTGTAAGCACACAATAATCTATTTTAGATTGATACGGAAAAAATAGACATGAAAAAAATTATTTATTTTCTAGGTTCTCGCTCTTTATGGGTGATGTTGGGTATTACCGGCCTGATTATATTAGTATGGTTTATTGGACCATTGATCTCCATAGGTGAAGTTCGCCCTTTAGTAAGCAAAACTATTCGTTTTGCAGTGTGTGCCATTATTATTGGTATTTGGTTGGCTAAAGCCATATTTCGCCAATATCGTGAATCTCGACGAAACGCTGCTTTATTGAAAGAAATTCGAGCAGCCCAAGAGCCTATTTTAAAAAGTGCAAATGATGTTAGCTCTATGAGCCGCCAGTTTGCTGAAATGGACAAAGTATTAAAAAATGCTAAATTTTCTAAATCTAAAAACAGTTTGTTGGCTAGACTAGAAGAAGGTCAATACCTCTACCAAATGCCATGGTATGTTGTCCTAGGGGCAGCAGGATCTGGTAAAACAACTGCACTCAAACGCTCTGGTCTTAACTTCCCTTTAGAGAGCACTTTAGGGACATCTGTAAGTGGCCTAGCAGGTACACGAGATTGTGATTGGTTTCTGTCGGATGAAATAGTATTTCTCGATACAGCTGGTAGATTATCTTTACATGACAATCATAGCAGTAAAGACTCTAGTGACTGGGAAGAGTTTGTAACGCTACTACAACGTTACCGACCTAAACAGCCAATAAATGGAGTATTGGTTACTGTAGGTGTAGATGATTTGTTGGGCGGGAAAACCAACATAACAGAAATCTCAGTAGAACTGCGTAAAAGAATCCATGAAATGCATACTAAATTAGGTATACATTTCCCAGTTTATCTTATGATAACCAAACTGGATTTATTGCATGGTTTTAATGAATTCTTTGACCATCTAACTGAAGAACAAAGAAATCAATATTTAGGAATTCCTCTATCTAATACAGAAGGAATGGAAACTCCTATCGCTACTGCTTCTAATGCCTTAGCAGATATTGTAGATAAATTACGCTCCTCTATGTTGGGCACAGTTCATCAATTAGAATCTACTGAAGATAAAGCTGCAGCTTTTGCATTCCCAGAGGAGTTTGAGCGCCTTAATCAAGCAGTACTTTCTCTATTTAAAGAGCTGTCTAAATCTTCAAAATTTGAGCAACCTATCGCATGGAGAGGTGTTTATTTTTCAAGTGCGACACAAACAGGACAACATCTCAACCCTATACTGGAAGGTTTGCAAAGTGATTTCCAATTATCTAAAAAATACTTGGATTCAAACCAGGCCTCTACTCAGAATAACGAACATAGCTTTTTCTTAAATAGACTCTTTGCTGACGTTATTCTTAGCGAGGCAAATTTAGCTGGTGAGAATAAATCTTGGTTCGTCAAAAAACAAATCTTGTATTGGCTAGGTATTGGAGCTATTGCAACTGTAGTAATTGCATGTTTAACAATGATGCTGAATAGTTACTCAAATAACCAATCATATCTTGAACAGGTTGATAAAAAAGCAACTGACTTAGCTTTAGATGTAAAAAAATATACAGACAGCCCTGATTTACTTAAGGCTGTAACATTTGCTGAACAAGTTAGAGATACAACTACCAGTAAAGAAATTCCAGATTTATTATCCCCTCCTCTGAGCTATCGTATGGGTCTTTATCAAGGTAGCCAAATGAAAGATGTTGGGGAGTCAGCCTATTATAGAATTCTTCAAGACAACGTAATGCCATTAATCAGCTATAAGTTGGATGAACTTCTACGCACAGCTAATGGTTCTAACAATATTAATAGCTATGATGCATTAAAAGCTTATCTTATGATGTTCCACAAAGAACATTTTGATGCTGCTTTTATGCAAAACTGGTTAATGTCCAATTTGTCTAAAACAGAATCATCAGGCATGAGTGACCAACAAAAAAAATCTGTTGAAAAAGCTCTGAATCAGATTCTTTCAAAACAAAGCATTACACCAAGTGTTCCCTATGACGAAGAATTAGTAGAACGTCGTAGACAGGAAATTGCACAAAGAGACATTGCAACCATGGTATTAGAAGATACTATAAACACAGTTACTCTCTCAGGAAAAGAAGGAGTTACACCTGTATCTTTTTCAAGTATGGGTGGTGTGCAAAGTCACTTGCTATTCCGACGTAAGACTGGTGGGGCTTTAAAAGAACCTATTAACTTTATTTATACCAAAGAAGCCTACATTACTAAAGTTTTACCTGCCATGGTTAAATCTGCAGAGCAGTTTTTTAATGAAGACAACTGGGTATTAGGTAACTATGCTTCTTTAGGCCAAAGTAAAGCATCTGTTCTTTCCGATGCCCAAAGAATCTATTTCAGTAATTACATTAAAGTTTGGAATAGTTATTTATCTGATTTGTCATTAGTAACACCAAAGTCATCACGAGAGAGTACTCAAATTGCCAAACTGCTATCTGAAAAGAACTCACCTTTAGTCAATATTATTAAAGGAATTAGTGATAATACGACTTTAACCATTGACAAACGAATAACAGAAAAAGCTGGAAGCAAAATTACCGATTGGTTAAATAGAGCAGGACTCTCAAAACTCTTAGAGAGTGAAGAGGGGAATAATGTGAAAAATGAATTGGTTGCTTTAAAACAAGCAACTCCAGTCGATGATGCTTTTGCAGATTTCCATACATTAACTGAAATCACAAATGATCAACCTCCTGCTATTAATAATGTCACAGAAGCTATAAATGATTTATATGTTTATTTAGTTGCTGTTAATGTTGCTGTAGAAAAAGGAGTGGACTTACCACCTGATGATCCTTTCGTAAAATACAAGGCTGAAGTAAATAGACTGCCACCTCCCTTTCGCCAAATGTTAGATAACTTTTCTGAAATTATTCTGAAAAACACTAACAAAATTGTTGATGAAAAGCTTTTGTCTACTTTAGAAAAACAAATAGCTACATTAACTAATAGTTGCCAAGAAATACATCAACAAGGATACCCTTTCGATAAAGGGTCGGAGGACAATGTTGCATTAGAGAGTTTCGCCAGTATATTTGGTCCCAATGGTATCTACAGTAAATTTACAAACTTGACTGGTGAAGCTGCCGTATTGGCACGCTCAGAAAAACTGGAAACTTTAACTGCTAAAAATGATGCTTTTAAAGATCGTTTTGCAAAACTAAATGATATAGAAGACATCCGACAAGGATATTTTGATAAAGGCTCAGAAACTCCTACATTTGACTTCTCAGTTAAAGTTTTGATTCTTGATACTAGTTTAGAAAGTGTAAATATCTCATATGCAGGGAAAAGCTATTTATACAGCCATGGTCCTGTAAATCCTGTAACCTTTACTTGGCCATCAAAGAGTGAAAATGCTTTAGCTAAAATAGATATCTCCTCTCCCCAAATTAATAGCGCAGGTATTAGTTCAACTGGGCCTTGGTCAATCTTCCGCCTTATTGAAAAAGGTAAAATTATTCGCCAAACAGGAAATACCACCGTTGTCGAATACAATATTAAAGGAAAAAATCTTGTACTTGAATTTACTACTTCTACTGCCTTTAATCCCTTTAATTTAAGTAAATTAAGGAATTTTCAGTGTATTTAAAAGTCTCAATAACGATGTAAATAATATTGTCTAGAATATTACTTTCACATATTTTATCCCTATTTAAAATATAGGATAAAAATACTTGTACCCGGAATATTGGTTTAAGATTGACAAGGAGTTTCCCTAAATGAATAGAACTATCGTTGCTCATACGCCTTTGGGATCACAACTATTATTCAAAAAAATGCTTGGAACAGAATCCGTTTCAAATCTGTTTGAGTTCAATATTACATTGGTCTCTCAAAACCCAAACTTGCGAGGCAAAGATATTATTGGTCAGTCTGTAACATTGGAAATTGATACCGAAGCAAGTAATCCTCGTTATCTAAATGGTCTAGTTACCGATTTTGGCTACATTGGAGAAGATGAGGATGAAGAAGGTTATCATGCCTATACCTGTACCACTCGTCCATTCATGTGGTACCTCACTCAAAATACGGACAGCAGAGTTTTCGTTGATAAGTCCGTATTAGATATCGCTAATGAAGTCTTAGCACCATTCGGATTCCCATACCAGATAAAATGTCAAAAAGGGTATCGAACAAGAGGCTTTTGTGTTCAGTATCAAGAAAATAGCTTTGATTTCTTAAACCGCCTATTTGAACAAGAAGGTATCTACTATTATTTTGCCCACAGTAACGGTTCACATGAGCTGGTTATTACTGATGATGTCGGTATTTTAGAAGCTATTTCATCTCCTAATATCCCCTACCATTCTCGAAATACTGCACCGGGGGCGCCAAATATCGCCTATATTGATATTTGGGAAGAACGAGATGCTTTAAAATCTAGTCAATTTGTTACTCAAGAATACAATTATAAAAATGCCAAAGTTCCGATGATGTCTTCAGATTCAGTTCATGACTTTAATTCGGTATCTATGGAACACTATGACTTCTACACAGGTTTTAGTGATGTGGCAGAAGCACAAAATTACAGTCAGGTTCGTAGTGAAGATTTGAAAAGCCAAACCAAGATTATTACTGGCTCAGGTACTGCACTAACACTTGCTCCAGGTTATACGTTTATCCTGAGCAAACACCCTCATGCATCTTCCAATACCGAATATACTATTCTAAAAGCTGATTATGATTTCGAAGAGGCAGGCTATACGTCTGGAGACCGTATTGGCAAATTTAGAATCTCATTCCGCGTATTACCTAAATCTTATCCATACCGCCCTCCTCTTAAAACTCCCAAGCCAAAAGTTTTAGGGACACAAGCAGCTACGGTAACAGGACCTGCAGGTGAAGAGGTCTACACCAATGAATATGGCGATATTAAAGTCCAGTTCCACTGGGATCGCTACGGAAAAATGGATGAAAACAGTTCCAACTGGGTACGAGTAACTCAGGGCTCTGCTGGTGCTGGCTATGGCTCTATTAATACACCACGCATTGGCGAAGAGGTACTGGTTGATTTTATTAATGGTGATGCTGATCGACCTATTGTATTAGGTCGTCTGTATAACAGCGCAATGTCGCCACCATGGGGATTTCCTGCTGCAGCCAAGCAATCTGGTATCAAGAGTAAAAGTTTTAACTCTCCATTAGCCAACTTTAACGAATTGATGTTCAATGATACTGCTGGGTCTGAAATGGTCAACTTCCAGGCACAGAAAGACTTGACCTCACTTGTTAAGAACAATGAAACCCGCAACGTCAACAACGACCGAACCACTACAATTGGTAATAATGAAACTGTAACAGTAGTAGGTGATCGAGCTAAAACTGTTCAAAAAAACGAAACTGCCTCAATTACCCAAAACCGTACTAAATCAGTCGGCCAAAACGAAACTTCCAGTATCACCCAAAACCAAAGCATTAGTGTCGGCCAAAACCAAAGTACTTCTGTGGGTAAAGATCAAAGCGTTTCTGTCGCTAAAAATCGAACCCATTCTGTTGGCCTCGATGAAAACATTGGCATCGGAAAAAATCAGGCTTTGACTGTGGGCTTGGATCAAAACATTTCTATTGGCAAAAATCAAGCGTTGACCGTTGGCGCCAATCGTAACAAGACCATTGTATCTAACGAAGTTAGTAGTATTGGTGGTAATAAGCAGGAAACTGTCAGCCTAAATGGTATGAGCAACGTTGGCATTGGACAAATGACCAACATTGGGGCTGGCTATATGCTAAATGTCGGAGGTGGTTGGATGACCAACGTTGTTGGTGCTGAAATGCATAGTGTTGGCCTGGTTATGGGGCTTAATGCAGGCTTAAATATTGGCCTTAATGCCGGCAATAAAATTACCTTATCTGCAGGGAGCAAAATTACCCTTCAAGTAGGCAACTCTATGATTGTAATAGATAAAAATAAAATCTCTATCGTTAGTAAAAAAGTTAAAATCGTTGGCACTAGTGTAGTAGATATGGACGGCAAAAAAGTCGATATCAACTAAAAGAAAAGGTATATCAATGTTCGAATTGGAGAACTTTACCTGCTTTCATACGCAGCAATTTAAAAACATCGACCAGTTAGATCGAACATATGATGTTGTAGTTGCTAAAGTCAGTTATGAGTTTGAAATCGATCCCGTAACAGGAAAAACTGTACTTAAGTTTGCCCAAGAGCAGACGCCTCTTACATTTGCAGATACTTTTTACGGTGAACCATCTCAAACTTCAACTCAGTTTGAAAGCGACTTTTGCCTTTATAAACCTAAAACTGATTTAGTGATCAATGCAATCGCCTATGCACCTAATGATACTCCCGCTCGGCAACTTGCCGTAGCGGTGAGTATTGGCGATTATCAAAAGAGTCTGGCTCTTACTGGCGAGCGCTACTGGGTAAGAGAGATAGCAGGATGGTCTCTAAGCGAACCAGATCCCATTCTCTCCTTACCTATCCGCTATGAATTTGCCTTTGGCGGTGGTGCAGTTGAAGACGATCATGAAGGGCATCAGCAAAATCCTGTCGGTATTGGTTATTATCCCAAATCCCAACTCAAACAAAATGGATTCAAGCGGATATTAAAGGCTCACCAGATTTATGACCCAAGCCATCCGATACGAGATCCTGCTGAAAATGTTGCTCCCGAAGGATTCGGCTTTATGCCCCGTTATTTTGCACAACGGGCACGACATTCAGGTACTGCCGATGCTGAATGGATAGCTAACCGTGCACCTTTATTGCCGGAAGATTTTTCTATGGCTTATTGGAACGGTGCTCATCCTTCCCTTCAGTTGCCACATCTAAAGCCTAACCATATCTATACACTAGGATTTACCGGCATGGTACATTCCTTTCAAGCACCCAATCAGTACTTTACTGTCGAACTACCGGTAGAGACTGTATTTGTACATGCCCATACCGCATCGAATATGTCTTTGTGTAAAGACATGGTGTTGGATACCGTACTCGTTGATGTAGAACAACGCCGTATTGACTGTACATACCGGACTTCTTTTGCAGAAGAGCTGGAAATTTCTGCATGTCAACTCAGATTTATTGCTCGACATGAATGGGCAGAACAAATCGCAGCCGCAGTTGCATACCATACTTCACAAGATAAATTTATCCCGATACCGCCTTCTCTTGCGGCACTCGCGTAAACAACCCAAAGGCCGTCTGATTCCCAACTAATTGCAGCCAACTTTTCAGACGGCCTCTATCCCCCCAACAGGAGCACCCCATGGCCGTCAATAAAATCGCCCGTAAAAGCAGCAAGTTCCGCGTTGTCTTTACCGTCCCCGATTTCTGCTGGCCGCCACCACCCGCTCCCCCTTCTGTTCCGCCTATTCCCTTCCCGCTCTTTGCCGACCTCGGCGGTGCTAAGACCGTCGCCAA
>NZ_JBQCVO010000014.1:0-23719 GCF_051958295.1 Neisseria sp. P0014.S002
GATGGTTAACTGCCGTATACGCCGCCCCGAGGCCGAACCGTTTGCCGGTTCGGGTTGACGGGCGGCTTTGTATGGGGCCGGCAATGAGAGCTTGGACAAAGAGGAGCCATTGGGTAATAGCGTAAGCCGAATCCCTGTATCTGGGTTTCAGCTGTTGAGTATGGGACTAGTTTGTAAATGCCTTAGGCCGTCTGAAAACTTGATAGAAGCAGTCGTCTGTTAAATATGCGATAATGCGGGAGATTTCATGGGTGTGGTAGAAACATGGTTGAGACTGTCCGGTGGGAATCATGCCGGACAACGATGGAATCGGTTTGCTTGAAACGCCCGCTTTGCGGGTTTTTTTATGGGAAGGAATGGTCATGCCTAATCCGCTTTATCGGCAACATATTATTTCAATTTCAGATTTGACGACAGAACAGCTTGAATTGCTGCTTCAGACGGCCTTGAAGTTGAAAAAGCAGCCTCGTGAAGATTTGCTTGAAGGCAAGTTGATTGGTTCGTGCTTTTTTGAACCGTCCACCCGTACACGTTTGTCTTTTGAAACGGCGGTACAGCGTTTGGGTGGGAAAGTTATCGGTTTTTCCGATGGCGCGAATACCAGTGCGAAAAAGGGTGAAACGCTTGCGGATACTGCGAGGATTATTTCCAGCTATACGGATGCGATTATTCAGCGACACCCGAAAGACGGTGCGGCCCGTGTGGCGGCCGAGTTTTCGAGCGTGCCCGTGATTAATGCCGGCGATGGTACCAACCAACATCCGAGTCAGACGCTTTTGGACTTGGTAACGATTTATGAAACGCAGGGCAGTTTGAGCAATTTGAAGATTGCGATGGCCGGCGATTTGAAATATGGCCGTACGGTACATTCATTATGTCAGGCATTGAAGCGTTGGGGTTGTGAATTTGCATTTGTATCCCCTCCCAGCTTGGCGATGCCGGACTATATCACTGAAGAGCTGGAAGAGGCCGGTTGCCCTTATCAAATTTTGTCCGGCTTGGAGGAAGCGGTCGAATGGGCGGATATTTTGTACATGACCCGCGTTCAGCGCGAACGTTTTGATGAGCAGGAATTTGCCAAAATCCAGGGTAAATTCAATCTTGATGCGTCAATGTTGGCAAATGCCAAACCTAATTTGCGCGTCTTGCATCCTTTACCGAGGGTAGATGAAATTCATCCGAATGTGGATAAAACACCTCATGCTTATTATTTTGAACAGGCAACCAACGGTGTGTATGCACGGATGGCGATTTTGTCTTTGGTATTGAACGAAGAAGTTTAAGGAGCGAAAGATGGAAAACTCAAAACTCAGCGTGGAAGCGATCGAACAAGGTACGGTCATTGACCATATTCCTGCCGGTAAGGGCTTGGCCATTTTAAGGCAGTTCAAACTGCTGCATTATGGCAATGCAGTAACGGTCGGCTTCAATTTGCCCAGCAAAACGCAGGGCAGCAAAGACATTATTAAAATCAGCGGCGTATGGTTGGATGCCAATGCGGCAAACCGTTTGGCTTTGTTTGCCCCTGAAGCAGTGGTCAACAAAATCGATCGGTTTAAGGTCGTTGAGAAACAGCATTTATCATTGCCGGATGAAATTTCGGAGGTATTCCGCTGTCCGAATACCAATTGCGCCAGTCATGGCGAGCCGGTCATCAGCCGTTTTTATGTCCGCTCACATCATGGTCAGACACGTTTGAAATGTCATTATTGCGAAAAAATCTTCTCGCGTGATTCGGTTGCCGAAGCCTGATAAAAATCTCAGGCCGTCTGAAGACACGGCTGCGAAGTTTGAGTTGTTTGCTTGATACATTAGATGATAAAAAGCAAGATATTAAGCCAAGTTGCGTTAAAATTACGTTAAAATGATGCCTTCCGGGTTGATGACATTATTCGCCCGAAAGGCATTATTTTTTAATAACATGATACGAAATGTAGGAAAACTCATGCACTCATCCATACAAAGCCGGTTTGCCCCAATTTTATACGTCTTGATTTTCTTTGCCGGATTTTTAGCCGCACAAGTTTGGTTTAATCAGCAAGCCTATTTGGCCAATCTTCCCCTTTTGGTTACAGCCATTTCTGCCGTTGCATTGGTTTGGTTGATTTGGGCCGTCGTCTCTGCGCGATCCAAAGCTAAAAGCAAGATGTTGCACCGCGAGCAGCTGATTCAAAAAGAGAGCATTCATCCGGTTTTGCATGCGACGTTGCAGCGTTCTGACGGTCAAACGGATTTATTGGTTTTGGTTGTCCGCAATAGCGGTAAGGGCTTGGCGAAGAATGTGCGCTTTGAGGCAGAGCCTTTGCCGGATCACTTGCCGAGCAAGTTGGTTGCCGATGCAGTGATGCAGTTGGAGATGTTTTCCAGCGGCGTGGATATGCTGGCATCGGGCGAATTGTATGGCGGCGTGTTTGCAAGTATGTTGGCGCTGGCTGCCGAATTGCCGGACCAAACATTCGGCGGAGTATTGAAACTGAAGGCCACTTATGAAAATGCCTTTGGCGATCAATGCACTTCTGAAAGCATTTTGGATTTGAGCATACTGAATTTCAATTTGTCAGAAATTAAATCCAGTGGCGAGCAAAAGCCCCGCAAGAAATTGTTGTATTGATATTTAAAATATGCAGGCCGTCTGAAACCGAAATACTTGTTTTCAGACGGCCTGTTGTTATTTTTCAAATGATTTTTGAAGAAAAAGAGGCGTATCGGGTATAATAATCAGAGAATTCGAAACGGATTGTCAGGATCGGCAAGCTGTCTCATCATTGTCGTATTTCAAAACCTTACTGATATTTTTCAATAATCTGTTGCTATGTATCGGAACTTTTTCTGATGTTGGCACTGGCGAAATATTCCTTCAGCCATTTACTCTCAGGAAGCTGCTTATGTTAGTGTGTAATCCTTATGAAGTTGTGATCCATGGTACGACCAGCAAAGGCAAGATTTTCCGACCAAGCGACTGGGCGGAGCGCCTGTGCGGTATTTTGTCCTCCTTTACTAAAGACAACCGCCTTTCCTATTCTAATTGGGTGCGCCCGATTTTGGTGGATAATGTCCGTTGTGTGGCGGTCGATAAAAAGTTGGAAGAAGACAATCCGCAAATGTTCCGTTTCTTGATGGACTTTGCGGCGGATAATGATTTGCGCGTGATTGACTGCAAAGCCTTGCTCAAAGAGCAAGAGAGCAAACAGCAGGGCGAAGTGCCGGTCGAGCGCGTTTTGTTGGCGCAGGCGATTGAAGAAAAACATGCTGCCGAGCGTGCGGAAGCGGTCAATGCGCAGTCTGAGCCTCAAGCTGCCGCACCTGTGGTCGGCGTATTGCGTGAAATTCCGCCGGAAGAAACTGCAACCGCTTTTGCGGCATTGAGCATTTTGCGTTCTTCTTTGACCGATATTCACCGTTTTGTCGAACAAATCAACGAGCATCAGCGCAAAACCGGCTACCGCCTGTTGGGTATTTTTGAAGAAGGTAAACAAAATGCCGTAGCCGTATGCGGTTTCCATGCTGCACATAACTTGGCCAGTGGTTACCATATCCATATTGATGATCTCGTAACCATGCCGCAATGCCGCCAAAAAGGCTATGCTTCTCGCTTGTTGGAAGAAGTACGCAAAATTGGTGCGGAAACCGGGGCAACCAAAATCCATTTGAATGTCCATGTGAACCATGACCGTGCAGATGCCCATCGTCTCTACTTCAAAAACGGATTTGAAATCTGCGCTTACCATTTCCGTTGCGATCCGAAATAATTTTTGTAGAAAGAGAGAAATCTATGTTGAAGATTTTGACTGCGGCTGTTTTGACACTGAGCTTGGCGGACTGCGCATCAGGCAGCGGACAAGGCAGCTCGCAAATGTATGGTGAGATTAAGGCCGGTGTAGAAACCAGCCATCAACGTTGAGATATACAATGACAAGGCCGTCTGAAATAGGTTTTCCTGTTTCAGACGGCCTTTTTGTAGCTTGATTAGAGGGGCGTGGAGGTGTCGTCAGTGGCAACAGTCCGATGCAGGCGATACCAATTGTACAGGCGCAAGATGCACAAGAAAGCGATAATGGGCATGCAGGCCGCGGTAACCAGATAACGCGGGTTGCTGAAGTTTAAAACGTTGTGACCGGAAAGCAGCGACAAAGCGGCATGCAACCATTCCCACAAAGACGAAATGCTGAATGCCAAAACAGCCAACAGGCCGAGGGTTCGGAAAATGCCGATGGGCAGGATTTGTTGGCGCAATACGGTGCGGTTGAGTTGGAACAAAACAATCAAACCGAAGCCGATGATGCAAACCATGCCGCCGTTGGCGACGATTTGCAGGCTGTTGAAGGCAATGTCGGGCGTAACGGAAATGGTACCGGACTGGTTGGCGGCGGTTTGTTGCAAATTTAAGCCTTGCATGACATTAAGTACGAAACCGTAGATCAGGTCGGCCAAAACGATGCCGATGGGTAGTGGAGTCAAAAAACGTTTCATGGATCAGTTGAGTATTCTATTAGTATGAGGGAGGCCGTCTGAAAATCAAAAATGACGACGTGAGAGTGTATTGTATCTGATAGAAAAGTAGGTTAATGCAAAAATAAATTTAGTTTAAGTCAGAAAATAATGTAATTTTACGCCAACGTTATTGTATTAAGCGTACAATCTTCTTCATTATCAAACGTGGAATCAACAGGAAAGGACGTTTACATGAGCGAATTGCAACGTGATTTAACCCGTATCAGTCACAATACCAAAATTGTCGCCACATTGGGTCCGGGCAGCAACAATGTGCAATTGTTGGAAGACATGATCCGTGTCGGCGGTCTTAATGTCGTCCGTTTCAATTTCAGTCACGGTACTCCGGAGTTCCATGAAGAAAATGCACGCATCGTGCGTGAAGCTGCGAAACGCGCAGGTCAGGAAGTGGCTATCCTTGCCGACTTGCAAGGCCCGAAAATCCGTGTCGGCAAAATTGCCGGCGGCAGCATCGAGCTGAATAAAGATGAAACCTTAATTTTGGATGCCGCGCTTGAAGGCGAAGGCACACGCGAAGCGGTGGGTTTGGACTACCGCGATTTGCCGAATGACGTCGTTGCCGGCGATGTTTTGTGGCTGGATGACGGCCTGTTGACCTTGACCGTTGAGGCGGTTGAAGGAAGTAAGATTATTACAAGAGTTGAAAACAGTCATGTGCTGAAAAGTAATAAAGGCATCAACAAACGCGGTGGCGGCCTGTCTGCCGGCGCGTTGACCGAAAAAGACTTCCGCGACCTGAAAACGGCGATTGCCATCGGTTGCGACTACTTGGCCATCAGCTTTGTGAAATCTGCCGAAGATTTGCACATCGCACGCGCCAAAGTCGAAGAAGAAATGAAAGGCAGTACAGCCGTACGCCCCGGTTTGGTTTCCAAAATTGAGCGCGTAGAAGCCATTGAAAATCTGGACGAAATCATCCTCGCCAGCGACGGTATTATGGTTGCCCGCGGCGACTTGGCAGTGGAAGTCGGCCATGCCGCTGTTCCTGCCCTGCAAAAACGCATGATCCGCCGCGCCCGCGAGTTGCGCCGCTTCAGCATTACCGCGACCCAAATGATGGAATCCATGATTACCAACCCCGTACCGACCCGCGCCGAAGTGAGCGACGTGGCAAACGCGGTGTTAGACGGCACCGATGCGGTGATGTGTTCCGCCGAAACCGCCGTCGGCGCATACCCGTTTGAAACCGTCAGCCAAATGGCGATTATCTGCGCGGCAGCCGAAAAAGAGCAGGACTCGCTCAACGGCGTTGCCGAACAAGTTGAGTATCCCGAAGCCGTCAGCACCAACTTGGCGATTGCCGGCGGCGCAGTCGGCGTAGCGCGTGCGGTTCACGCCAGAGCGATTGTCGCCCTGACCGAAAGCGGCTCAACCGCCTTTGAAATCAGCCGCCACAACATCACCTTGCCGATTTTCGCCCTGACTCCGAGCATTTCCGCCCAACGCCGCATGGCAATGTATCGCGGCGTGCGTCCGATGATTTTGGCGACCAGTACCGACCACGATACTGCGCTGAACGAAGTGGAAGCTGTGTTGGTCGAACACCAAATTCTGTGTTCCGGCGACCAATACATCATTACAAGCGGCTCGAAAATGCGCGAATCCGGTTCGACCAACACATTGGAAGTGTTGCAAGTCAAATAATTGAATCAATGTTTTACTAAGTGGAAAAAGCAGGCTGCCCTCAGCCTGCTTTTTTTATATTTTGGGTATTTTTTATGTAAAAAACCGAAAATAATAGGCAAGAATAACGATGTAGTATAGAATTGAGTGCCTATACTAAATCAATAAAGGACGTTTCAGACGGCCTTTTTCTTTGTCCGCTACTTTCACGGTAAACCAAAATGATTCATTTCAATTTGAAAAAAACAGCATTTATTTTAAGCACAGCACTTTTATCTACTGCCGTCCAAGCTTCTGGTTACCACTTCGGCACACAATCCGTTAACGCACAAGGCACAGCCAACGCCGCCGCCGCCGAAGCCGCCGATGCCTCAACCATTTTCTACAATCCGGCCGGTTTGAGCAAAATCGACAGCAGCCAAATTTCCGTCAATGCCAATATCGTTTTCCCAAGCATTCATTATGAAGCGGAATCTGCGAAACACTTCCGCACAGGTGCCGATGTCAGCGGCTCGACCAGCGGCAAAATTACCGAAACCACTATTGCTCCGCACGTCTATGGCGCGTACAAAGCCAGCGACGATGTGACTTTGGGTTTGGGCGTGTACGTTCCTTTCGGTTCCGCAACAGAATACGAAAAAGATTCCGTATTGCGCCACAACATCAACAAACTGGGTTTGACCACCATCGCCATCGAGCCGGTAGTCGCGTGGAAATTGAATGAGCAACACGCCGTCGGTGCCGGTTTGATTGCCCAATATTCCAAAGCCGAATTGCGCAAATACTCCGACTGGGATGCTTCCGGCGCCATCAGCCAATTGGCCAGCGGTTTGGCTTCCCGTCAAGCAGGTCGTCCTGTTGCTGTCGATGCGACCGGCAAAGCTGACGGTCATGCCGATGTAAAAGGCCACGATTGGGGCTTCGGCTATCAACTGGCGTGGATGTGGGACATCAACGAGCGCGCACGCGTGGGTGTGAACTATCGTTCCAAAGTATCGCATACGCTGAAAGGCACTGCCGATTGGGAAGCGGACGGCGCATATGCAAAACGTGCTTGGGATTTGGGTGCAATGGCTGCACGCGGTTATGTGCCGAACGAAAAAGCCAGCGTCAAAATCGTCACGCCTGAGTCTTTGTCTGTTCATGGTATGTACCGCGCCACCGACAAAACCAATTTGTTCGGCGATGTGACTTGGACGCGCCACAGCCGCTTCAACAAAGCCGAGCTGGTGTTTGAAAACACCAAAAAAGTTGTCAACGGCCAATCTGACCGTACCGTCATCACGCCTAACTGGCGCAACACTTATAAAGTCGCATTCGGCGGCTCTTACCAAGTTACCGAACCATTGCAACTGCGTGCCGGTATCGCTTTCGACAAATCACCGGTTAAAAGCGCCGAAGACCGCATGAACAGCCTGCCTGACGGCAACCGTATCTGGTTCTCCGTCGGTGCCAAATATCAACTGGGTAAAAACCATGTTATCGATGCGGCGTACAGCCATATCCACATCAATGACACGGTTTACCGCACCGGCAAAGCCAGCGGCAACGACGTAGACAGCCGCGGTACCTCCTCTGCCCGCTTCAAAAACAAAGCGGACATCTTGGGCTTGCAATACACTTACAAATTCAAATAATCGGATTTGAATTATGGATAGAAAGGCCGTCTGAAATCTTCAGACGGCCTTTTTGATTGGTAGGAACAGATGGAACAATCCACAGGCAATAAATGGCGTATTGGGCTTTTCATATTTCTGATTGGAATGGTAGAACGGAAAGACGATAGAAAAGGGAATAGCCGATTATCGGCTTGAGAAATAAGATGTTGTTTGCGCTTTAAACAACGTGTTACAGATTTCTTTATTCTGATGGGCAGCAATCAAAAGGCCGTCTGAAAAACAGGTTTTCAGACGGCCTTTATTTGCCGGATGGCTGCTAAAAAAGTCCAATCAGCTGTGGACTTCCAGTTCGATTTCTCTTTCTTGTTCGTCTTCAGCCGGTTTGTCCATGGTTTTTTCATCGGCCATATTGTCCAAATCGCGGCCGGGTTCGGAAGCGGTATCGCCGATGGAAACGCTGTTCAGGCTTTCCAAAATAATGGCGGATGCCAGATGGTCGGATGTGCGGTACACCATTGCCAAACCGATTTCTTCCGCCGGAATGGAAACCAATTCAACCGTATCTTTATCTTTCGGCTTGCGAATCAGGTTATTGGACAGATTGACACGGACTTGGCGGCCGCGTTTGTAGAGGCTGACCACAGTGCCTTTATCCAAGCCGTCGAGTTCGCCTTTATCTAAAGTAATGGTTTGGAACTGGCCGGCTTCACCCACGCCGTCGAAAATGGAAACGACTTTAGCCTGAATCGGACGGGCAGGGGCGTGAGGCATAACATTGAAGCTGTCGAGGCCTTCGGGCAGTTTCAGCAGATAGTCGTCTTTGCGGATTTCGGAAACGGCTTCTTCGATAACCAAAGGTTGCGCGGATTGGGTGCGCAGCTTCATGGCTTTGTTGACTTGGGTGTAATACTCGTTGCTTTTGAGTTTTTCGTCAGAAGCGCGGGTACGGTGTTCCAAGGCGGAGTCGGTGTAAGGAAGCGTGTTGGCGATGCCGCTGAACACGACTTCTTGGCCGAGGAATTTGCCGGTTTCCGGGTCGGTGATGTTTTTATTGACGCGGTAGGTCAGGTAGCGGCCGGGTTCGGTCAGGCCGTATGCGTACACGCGGTTACCTTGGGTGTAGAGGACGCGGTTGTCGGGACCTGCAATCAGGCGCGGCGCATTGGCGGTTTCTTCCGGAGCGATAATCTGCGGATGTTTCATGAACATGCGGTAGAGATTGACATTGACGGTTGGGATGCCGTAGCCGGAAGTTTCACGTACGCGCGGATGCAGTTTGATCACGGGAATGCCGTCTGAACGGGTTTGGGCATGTTCAAAACCCAGTCGCGGCTGGCCGTTGACGTAGCGTAAAACCAACACCTGACCCGGATAGATCAGGTGCGGATTGCGGACGGTGTTGCGGTTCGCGCCCCAAAGGCGGTTCCATTGCCATGGGCTGTACAGATATTTGCCGGAAATACCCCACAAGGTATCGCCGTTTTTAACGACGTAGCGTTGCGGCGCATTGGGGCGGATTTTTAAAGAAGCTGCCTGAGTGTGGGCAGAAATAGCCATGCCTGCCATGCAAAGCAGGGTTATAATACGTTGTTGCATAACCGTTCCCCTTGAAATCGATTCGGTTTGTCTTCAGATGATAAACAGAGAAGGCTGGAGTTTGCGAAACTGCCGCCCATTCATCAATACGATAACGAACGGCCTCCGTCGCGCTATCTTAACATTTTTCGGCGTTATTTTAGCATTGAATGTTGCTGTCATGACAGGAGATTGTGGCGGCGGAAACCGAATCTGTATGAAAATCACACATCAGCTTTATAAAACGAGAATATTATGGCTTTACTGAACATCCTCCAATACCCCGACGAGCGTTTGCACACGGTCGCTAAACCTGTTGAAAAAATCGATGAGCGCATCCAAACATTGGTTGCCGATATGTTTGAAACCATGTACGAAGCACGCGGTATCGGCTTGGCGGCCACTCAGGTCGACGTACACGAGCGCATCGTCGTGATGGATTTGACCGAAGACCGCAGTGAGCCGCGCGTGTTCATCAATCCCGTCATTGTCGAAAAAGACGGCGAGACGACTTACGAAGAAGGCTGTCTGTCCGTACCGGGCATTTACGATACCGTAACCCGTGCCGAGCGCGTCAAAGTTGAAGCCTTGAACGAAAAAGGCGAGAAATTCACGCTGGAAGCAGACGGCCTGCTGGCAATCTGCGTGCAGCACGAATTGGACCACCTGATGGGTATCGTGTTTGTCGAACACCTGTCGCAGCTGAAACAAGGCCGCATTAAAACCAAACTGAAAAAACGTCAGAAACACACCATCTGACCTACGCATCGCTTAAAGGCCGTCTGAAAAGACAAAACAGAAGGCAGACTTCGGTTTTCAATCTTTCAGACGGCCTTTTCAGCTGAAACAGTTTGCCCAACGCGCCATTCAAACCATTTCCACAAGGACACAACATGAAAGTCATCTTTGCCGGTACGCCCGATTTTGCCGCCGCCGCCTTGAAAGCCATCGCCGCCGCAGGTTTTGAAATTCCGCTGGTGTTGACCCAGCCCGACCGCCCCAAAGGCCGCGGTATGCAGTTGACCGCATCGCCGGTCAAACAGGCTGCCTTGGAATTGGGTTTGACCGTGGCGCAGCCGGAAAAGTTGCGCAATAACGCCGAAGCCCTGCAAATGCTCAAAGATACAGGCGCGGATGTGATGGTGGTGGCTGCGTATGGCTTGATTTTGCCGCAGGATGTGTTGGATACGCCCAAACACGGCTGCCTCAATATCCACGCTTCGCTGTTGCCCCGTTGGCGCGGCGCGGCACCGATTCAACGTGCGATTGAAGCCGGCGATGCCGAAACCGGCGTGTGCATCATGCAGATGGACATCGGCTTGGACACCGGCGATGTGGTCAGTGAACACCGCTATGCCATCCAACCTACGGATACCGCCAACGAAGTGTATGACGCGCTGATGGGTTTGGGTGCGGAAGCGATTGTTGCCGACTTACAGCGTCTGCAGGTGGAAGGCCGTCTGAACGCGGTTAAGCAGCCTGAAGAAGGTGTTACCTACGCCCAGAAATTGAGCAAAGAAGAAGCGCGTATCGATTGGAATGAAAGTGCTGCTGTGATTGAGCGCAAAATCCGTGCTTT
Organism: Neisseria sp. P0014.S002; assembly: GCF_051958295.1. Classification (NCBI taxonomy): domain Bacteria; kingdom Pseudomonadati; phylum Pseudomonadota; class Betaproteobacteria; order Neisseriales; family Neisseriaceae; genus Neisseria; species Neisseria sp. P0014.S002. The sequence continues at coordinate 10,909 of NZ_JBQCVO010000014.1, forward strand.
CAACCCCGTGCCTGTCGCGTGGGTCGAGTATCAAGGCAAACCGATGAAAATCTGGCGTGCCGAAGTGGTGGCCAAACAGGGTAAGGCAGGCGAAGTATTGTCTTGCACTTCAGACGGCCTGCTGGTGGCGTGCGGTGAAAATGCGCTGAACATCACCGAATTGCAGCCTTCCGGCAGCAAACGCATGAGCATACAGGCATTTGCGGCAGGCCGGACGATTGAAGTCGGAACGGTTTTGTAACAGGCTGGAAATCAACGTAGAGGAAAGAAGGTAATGGCTGTTTTTGAAGTGGTCGAGGGCGATATTACCCGATTGGCAGTAGATGCGATTGTCAATGCCGCCAATTCATCGCTGTTGGGCGGTGGCGGCGTAGACGGTGCAATACACCGCGCCGCGGGCAAAGAGCTGCTGGACGAGTGCCGCACTTTGGGTGGTTGCCGCACAGGCGAAGCCAAAATAACCAAAGGCTATCGTTTGCCTGCGCGTTTTGTCATCCACACGGTCGGGCCGGTATGGTTTGGCGGACAGCAAAATGAAGAGGCTAAATTGGCACAATCCTACGCCAATTCCTTGCTGCTTGCCCAGAAACACGATCTCCACAGCATCGCCTTTCCGTGCATCAGCACCGGTGTGTACCGCTTCCCGGCCGAAGCCGCCGCGCGTATCGCTTTGGAGAGTTTGAAACAAACCCTGCCGCAATGTCCGGCAGTAGAAAAAGTCATCTTTTGCTGTTTTTCCAAAGCAGATGCCGAATATTATCGGGCATTGCTGGCAGCTGAACAGGCCGTCTGAAATCCTCCGAACACTTGAAATCAGATATGAATCAGAAAGCAAAAATATGAGTATGTCCCTCGCCCAAAAATTGGCCGCCGACAGCGTTGCCGCGGTTGCCGAAGGGCGCAATCTTCAGGATGTCTTGGCGGAAATCCGCGCGGCGCATCCGCAGCTGACGGCGCAGGAAAACGGCGCGTTGCAGGATATTGCCTACGGTTGCCAACGTTATTTGGGCAGTTTGAAGCACATGCTTGGTCAAATGCTGAAAAAGCCGATTGACAATCCGCAGCTCGAAAGCCTGCTTTTGGCGGCGATGTACCAACTGCATTACACGCGCAATGCGCCTCATGCCGTGGTCAATGAAGCGGTGGAAAGCATTGCCAAAATCGGCCGCGGCCAGTTTCGCTCGTTTGCCAATGCGATTTTGCGCCGCTTTTTGCGTGAACGCGACAAGCTCGCGGCTTCCTGCAAAAAAGACGATGTGGCGAAACACAATTTGCCGCTGTGGTGGGTAGCTTACTTGAGAAACCATTATCCGAAACATTGGCACAACATTACTACCGCGCTGCAATCGCATCCGCCGATGACTTTGCGCGTCAACCGCCGACACGGTAATGCCGAAAGCTATTTGGAAAAACTGGCTGCGGAAGGTATTCCGGCCAGGGCTTTGGACGAATACGCCGTGATGTTGGAAGAAGCCGTGCCGGTCAGCCGTCTGCCCGGTTTTTCAGACGGCCTGGTGTCGGTGCAGGATTTTGGTGCGCAACGTGCTGCCTATTTGTTGAATCCGAAAGATGGCGAACGCATCCTCGATGCCTGCGCGGCGCCGGGCGGCAAGACGGGCCATATCTTGGAACTGGCAGATTGTCATGTTACCGCTTTGGATATAGACGAAGGCCGTCTGAACAGGGTGAAGAGCAATCTTGACCGTTTAGGCTTTCAAACGGCCTCTTTGACTTGTGCCGATGCGCAGGACTTGACAGCGTGGTATGATGGCAAGGCCTTTGACGCTGTCTTGGCCGATGTGCCGTGTACCGCTTCGGGTGTGGCGCGCCGCAATCCTGATGTCAAATGGCTGCGCCGGCCGACCGATGCCGTCAAAACCGCACGCCAACAGGAAGCATTATTAGACGCACTGTGGCAGACCCTGACGAAAAACGGCAGGATGTTGCTGGCTACCTGCTCGGTCTTTGTCGAAGAAAACGACGGTCAGTTGCAAAAATTCCTTAACCGCCATGCCGATGCCGAGTTGATCGAATCGCATGTGCTCTTACCGAACAAACATCAAGATGGCTTTTATTACGCGCTTATTAAAAAGCAGTAAAACGCTGATTGTACCGCTCTTGCTCGCCGTATCGCTGAACGCGGCGGGCGAGGGCATCAGTGCGACCCGTGCCGAGGCAAAGCTGACCCATGCCGGACAGCTTTCCGTCAGCAGCCGTTTCCGCACCGACCTGCCCGACCAGCTTAAAGAAGCACTCAAACAGGGCGTCCCCCTGCATTTCAATTTGAGTTGGCAGCTGTCAGCGCCGTCTATGTCGTCTTATAAATTCAAGTTCGACCAGCTGCTCAATAACGACAGCACGATTCAATACAAATTATCCTTCCATCCGCTGACCAACCGCTATCGCGTTACCGTCGGTACGTTTTCTACCGAGTACGACACGCTTGAGACTGCCTTGCGCGCAGTGGGCGCGGTCGCGAATTGGAAGGTTTTGTCCAAGGGCGCGCTGAGTGATGTGGCCGCCAAAGACACGAAGGCTGAAATCCGCCTGCTGCTGACAACCGCCAAGCTGCCGAAACCGTTCCAAATCAATGCCCTGACGTCTAAAAACTGGCATTTGGATTCTGGTTGGAAGTCCTTGTCGGTCGTGCAGGAGTAAACCATGCGCCGCTTTCTTCTGATTGCCGCCGTATTCGCCGTTGTTTTGTTGTACGGTCTGACTGTTGCAACGGGCAGCAGCAACGTGTTGTCCGATTATTTTTGGTGGATTGTTGCTTTGTGCGGCTTGCTGTTACTGGTGTTGGCAGCAGTGTTGGTGCGCTATGTCGTGCTTTTGATGCGCGACAACAGCAAAAGTGTATTCGGTTCGCAGATTGCGCGTCGGTTGTCGGGGATGTTTACCTTGGTTGCTGTATTGCCGGGTGTGTTTTTGTTCGGCATTTCCGCCCAGTTTATTAACGGTACGATTAATTCTTGGTTTGGCAACGATACCCATGAGGCTCTGGAGCGCAGCTTAAACTTGAGCAAATCCGCGCTGAACTTGGCGGTGGACAACGCTGTCAGCAACGCCACACCGGTGCAGATCGACTTAATCAGTGCCGCTTCACTGGACGGCAATTTAGGGCAGACGCTGGCAAAATCGGCGCTTACTGCCGACTTTGCCCAGCTGGCGCTTTATAACGCGACCACCCATAAAGCTGAGAAAAGCATCAATCCCCTGAAACTAAATCAACCCGAACTCACCAAAGAAGGATGGGAGCAGTTGGAGCAGACCGGCTCGGTGCGCAGCTTGGAAAACATTGGCGGCGTGCTGTATGCTCAAGGCTGGATGCTGATCGGTACGCATAAAAATCAGGATTATGCGTTGTTTTTCCGACAGCCGATTCCGAAAGATGTTGCCCAAGACGCGACGTTGATTGAAGCGGCCCGCGCCAAATACGCCGAGCTGAGTTATACCAAAAAGGGCCTGCAAACCTTTTTCCTGTCCACGCTGTTGGTTGCGACATTGTTGGCCATCTTTTTGGCGTTGGTGATGGCTTTGTATTTTGCCCGCCGTTTTGTGGCACCGGTATTGTCGTTGGCAGAGGGTGCGCGGGCGGTGGCTCAGGGTGACTTCAGCCAGACCCGGCCGGTGTTTCGCAATGATGAGTTCGGCCGGTTGACCCAATTGTTCAACCACATGACCGAGCAATTGGCGATTGCCAAAGAGGCAGACGAGCGCAACCGTTTGCGCGAAGAAGCCGCCCGCCATTATTTGGAATGCGTGTTGGAAAGTTTGACCACAGGCGTGATTACTTTGGATGCTGATGGCCGTCTGAAAACCTTTAACAAGGCCGCCGAACGGATTTTGGGTGTTTCGCTGGTGTCTTTGTGGGGCAGCAACTGGCATCAATGGCATGGAAAATCGCCGCAGCAAACCCTGTTGGCCGATGTGTTTGCCGCCATTAATGAAACCGCCGACAGCGACAAACCCGTCCAAGTCGAATATGCCGCGCCCGATGATGCCCGAATCTTATTGGGTAAGGCCACCATCCTGCCGGAAGACAACGATAACGGCGTGGTGATGGTGATTGATGACATTACCGTCTTGATGCGGGCACAAAAAGAGGCCGCATGGGGCGAAGTGGCGAAACGATTGGCGCACGAAATCCGCAATCCGCTTACGCCTATTCAGCTTTCCGCCGAGAGATTGGCATGGAAATTGCATGATAAACTTGACGAACAAGACGCCCAAATCCTCAGCCGTTCAACCGATACCATCGTCAAACAGGTGGCCGCGCTGAAAGAAATGGTCGAAGCATTCCGCAATTATGCGCGTGCGCCGTCGCTGAATTTAGAAAAACAAGATTTAAACGGTTTGGTGTCGGAAGTATTGGTATTATATGAGGCCGGAGCGTGCAAGTTTAATGCACGGCTCAGCGCCGACGCACTGCCGATTGTTGCCGATACGACGGCGATGCGCCAAGTGTTGCATAACCTATTTAAGAATGCCGCAGAAGCGGCAGAGTCGGACGAAGCGCCGCAAGTAAACGTCGAAACAGGGCGCGAAGGCGGACAGGTTTTCCTGACCGTCTGCAACAACGGTAAAAGTTTCAGCAAAGAAATGCTGCACAATGCTTTTGAGCCGTACGTTACCGACAAACCGACAGGAACGGGGCTGGGTTTGCCTGTTGTGAAAAAAATTATCGAGGAGCATGGCGGCCGTATCAGCCTGAGCAATCAGAACAGCGGCGGCGCGTGCGTCAAAATAGCTTTACCGGAAATGGCAGAAACTTATGCGAAGCAGTGATATTTTGATTGTAGATGATGAAGTAGGCATCCGCGACCTGCTCTCCGAAATCCTTCAAGACGAAGGCTATACCGTCACTTTGGCCGAAAATGCCGAAGAAGCGCGCCAATTGCGTTATCAAACGCGTCCAGCCATGGTGTTGCTGGACATTTGGATGCCCGATTGCGACGGCATCACTTTGTTGAAAGAGTGGGCGAAAAACGGCCAACTCAATATGCCTGTGGTGATGATGAGCGGCCATGCCAGTATCGATACCGCGGTTGAAGCCACCAAAATCGGCGCGCTCGATTTTCTGGAAAAACCGATTGCCCTGCAAAAACTCTTGTCCGCAGTAGAACGCGCCTTAAAACATGGTGAAGTTCAGACGGCCTCCGGTATGACTTTGGACAAACTGGGCAACAGCCCCGTCATTCAAGAAATGAACAGCAGCATTGAAGCGGCTGCCAAACACAACCGCCCGCTGTTGTTGGCCGGTGAGGCAGGCTCGCCGTTTGAGATTGTCGCCCGCTATCTGCACAAAAGCGGTACGCCTTGGGTGGCAACCGACCGTGTCGAACACATTGTCGACACGCCGATGGAGCTGTTGCAAAAGGCATCAGGCGGTATTTTGTATGTCGGCGATATTGCCCGGTACAGCAAAAACATCCAAAACGGTATTGCTTTCTTGCTGGAAAAAGCCGACCGCTACAATGTCCGTGTGATTGCTTCATGCGGTTTTAAACGCGGTGAGAGCGCCGATGACGTCGTTACCGGCAGACTGGCAGAGCTGTTGAAAGAGCGCATCAATGTTCCTTCTTTGCGCAGCCAGCCGGACGACATCGTCTTTTTAATCAACCGCATCATGACCGATTTGGCCGAAAGTCAAAAAATCCAACCGGTAAAATTCAGCGACAGCGCGTTGGTGGTTTTGCGCCAATACGATTGGCCGGGCAATTACGACCAGCTTGCCGAAACGGTGAAAAACATCATGTTGGAATCTGACGGCAAAGAAGTGGACGAGCAGGCCGTTGCCGTGGCTTTGGGTCAGAAGGAAAACGCAACGGCGACAGAAATCATCGGCGGCTTCAATTTCAATATGCCTTTGCGCGAATTGAGGGAAGAAGTTGAGCGCCGCTACTTTGAGTACCACATCGCCCAAGAAGGCCAAAATATGAGCCGCGTGGCGCAAAAGGTCGGTTTGGAGCGTACACACCTTTACCGCAAACTCAAACAACTCGGTATCAGCGTATCGCGCCGCAGCGCCGACAAATCCGAAGAATAAGCGCAATATCGGTTTAAACACAAAAGAGGCCGTCTGAAAGCCATCAGGTTTTTCAGACGGCATCGTCATTTGACGGTGTGTTTAGACAAGCAATACTTTATAAAAAATAATGATATGGCTAGGCATGGTTATTTTGCCTTTTAAGCCAACAAAAGCTTTATATTAATAAAATATTCAGACGGCCTTTATTTACTTCAGGATGTCTGAACAACCATTACAAAAAGGGAACAGATTGATGACGGAAAACGAGCGTTTTTCTTGGTTGCAACTGGCATTTACGCCCTATATCGGCGCAGAAAGTTTTTTAGTGCTGTTGCAGCAATTCGGTAGCGCACAAGCAGCCTTGAATGCGCCGGCAGACAAAATTGCTGTGTTGGTGCGCCATAAACAGGCAGCCGAGTCGTGGCGTAATGCGGACAAACGGGCTTTGGCACAGCGGTCTGCTGAAGCCGCTTTACAATGGGAAATGCAGGACGGTTGCCGTCTGTTGCTGCTGCAAGATGATGATTTCCCCGAAATGCTGACACAAGGCATTACCGCGCCGCCGGTCTTGTTTTTACGCGGCAATGCAGAGTTGCTGCACACACCTTCTGCCGCGATTGTCGGCAGCCGCCATGCCACGCCGCAGGCAATGCGGATTGCCAAAGATTTTGGCAGGGCGTTGAGCGAAAAAGGCATTCCCGTCGTATCGGGTATGGCTTCGGGTATCGATACCGCCGCCCATCAGGGCGCATTGCAGGCAGATGGTGGTACCATTGCCGTCTGGGGAACCGGTATAGACCGCATTTATCCGCCATCCAATAAAAACCTTGCTTATGAAATTGCCGAAAGAGGATTGATTGTCAGCGAGTTCCCTTTGGACACGCGTCCGTTCGCAGGCAATTTTCCGCGCCGCAACCGTCTGATTGCCGCGTTATCGCAACTGACATTGGTGGTCGAGGCGGCATTGGAATCCGGCTCATTGATTACTGCCAAATTAGCGGCGGAGATGGGGCGCGAAGTGATGGCGGTACCCGGTTCGATAGACAATCCGCACAGCAAAGGCTGTCACAAGCTGATTAAAGACGGGGCAAAACTGGTGGAATGTTTGGACGATATTCTCCATGAGTGTCCGCAGCTATTGCAAAATACGCCTGTTCCATCATATTCTATAAATAAGACGGTCAAACCGAAAAACGATCAAACCAAACATCTGCAACCAAAAACAATAGCGGATGAACCGCAAAGGCCGTCTGAAAACCTACCTGCCGCCCCATCAACTAGCGTTTTATTGGAAGCAATGGGTTACGACCCGATACATCCCGATATTTTGGCGCAACAAACCAATACGGCAGCGGCAGACGTGTACGCACAGCTTTTGGAATACGAACTTGACGGTATCGTCGCCGCCTTGCCGGGCGGCCGTTATCAGCGTGTCAAAGCATAAATTATCTATATTTAAGGAACCAGCATGACCGAAGTCATTGCCTATTTAATCGAACACTTCCAAGATTTCGACAATTGTCCGCCTCCGGAGGATTTGGGTCGCCTCTTGGAAGATGCGGGTTTTGATGCTACGGAAATCGGCAATACATTGATGATGATGGAAGTCTTGTTCAATACGTCCGAATTCTATGCCGAGCCGTTTAACAGCGACTCCCTGCGCGTATTCTGCCGTGAAGAAGCTGAAAACCTGCCGCAGGAAGTCATGGGTTTGATGCAGTATCTGGTTACCGAACGCGCAATTACTTATGAGCAACGCGAAATCGTCATTCACGCCCTGATGCACATTCCATCAGACGAAATCACCCTCGATACCGCCAAAGTGTTGGTATTGCTGGTGTTGTGGATGCACAAGAGCGAGTTGCCCGTCCTGATAGGCGACGACTTGATGAGTGCGTTGACCGGACAAAACGTGATGCACTAAACCTTTTTTCAGACGGCCTGAACAAAATGATAAAAGGCCGTCTGAAACATAAACCCAATACATCCAAAAGAGAACAACAATGGCGAAAAACCTATTAATCGTCGAATCCCCGTCCAAAGCCAAAACCCTGAAAAAATATCTGGGCGGTAATTTTGAAATCTTGGCGTCTTACGGCCACGTCCGCGACTTGGTACCCAAAAGCGGAGCAGTCGATCCCAACAATGGCTTTGCCATGAAATACCAACTGATCAGCCGCAACAGCAAACATGTCGATGCCATCGTTGCCGGTGCCAAAGAAGCCGAAAACATCTACCTCGCAACCGACCCGGATAGGGAAGGCGAAGCCATTTCTTGGCATCTTTTGGAAATTCTAAAATCCAAACGCGGCCTGAAAAACATCAAGCCACAGCGTGTCGTGTTCCACGAAATCACCAAAAACGCCGTGCTCGATGCCGTTGCCCATCCGCGCGAAATCGAAATGGACTTGGTCGATGCGCAACAAGCCCGTCGCGCTTTGGACTATCTGGTCGGTTTTAACCTCTCACCATTGTTGTGGAAAAAAATCCGCCGCGGTTTGAGCGCAGGCCGTGTGCAAAGTCCCGCCTTGCGTCTGATTTGCGAACGCGAAAACGAAATCCGCGCGTTTGAAGCGCAGGAATATTGGACGGTGCATCTCGACAGCCATAAAGGTCGCAGTAAGTTTACCGCCAAACTGGCCCAATACAACGGCGCGAAACTCGAACAGTTCGACCTGCCGAACGAAGCCGCGCAAGCCGACGTATTGAAAGAACTCGAAGGCAAAGAGGCCGTCGTTACCGCCATCGAAAAGAAAAAGCGCAGCCGCAATCCCGCCGCGCCGTTCACCACTTCTACCATGCAGCAGGATGCTGTGCGCAAACTCGGCTTCACCACCGACCGCACCATGCGTACCGCCCAACAGCTTTATGAAGGTATAGACGTAGGGCAGGGTGCCATCGGTCTGATTACCTATATGCGTACCGACAGCGTGAATTTGGCCGATGAAGCGTTAACCGAAATCCGCCATTACATCGAAAACAAAATCGGCAAAGAATATCTGCCAAGTTCGGCCAAGCAGTACAAAACCAAATCCAAAAACGCCCAAGAAGCCCACGAAGCGATCCGTCCGACTTCCGTGTACCGTACGCCTGAAAGCGTCAAACCCTTCCTGAGCGCAGACCAGTTCAAACTGTATCAAATGATTTGGCAGCGCACCGTTGCCTGTCAGATGACGCCCGCCAAATTTGACCAAACCACCGTCGATATTACCGTCGGCAAAGGCGTGTTCCGCGTAACCGGACAAGTGCAAACTTTCGCAGGCTTCTTGAGCGTTTATGAAGAAAGCAGCGACGACGAAGAGAGTGAAGACAGCAAAAAACTGCCTGAAATGAGCGAAGGCGACAAATTGCCTGTGGACAAACTTTACGGCGAACAACACTTTACCACTCCGCCTCCACGCTACAACGAAGCCACGCTGGTTAAAGCCCTCGAAGAATACGGTATCGGCCGCCCTTCCACCTACGCCAGTATTATTTCCACGCTCAAAGACCGTGAATACGTTACCCTTGAGCAAAAACGCTTTATGCCCACCGACACAGGCGACATCGTCAATAAATTCTTGACCGAACACTTCGCCCAATATGTCGATTACCACTTTACCGCCAAACTTGAAGACCAGCTTGATGAAATTGCCAACGGCAAACGCCAATGGATTCCTGTTATGGATAAATTTTGGAAGCCGTTTATCAAGCAAGTGGAAGAAAAAGAGGGCATCGAACGCGCCAAATTTACTACGCAGGAACTTGACGAAACCTGTCCGAAATGCGGCGAACACAAACTGCAAATCAAATTCGGCAAAATGGGTCGTTTCGTCGCGTGTGCCGGTTATCCCGAGTGCAGCTACACGCGCAACGTTAACGAAACCGCCGAAGAAGCCGCCGAGCGCATCGCCAAAGCTGAAGCAGAGCAAGCCGAACTCGACGGACGCGAATGCCCTAAATGCGGCGGTCGCCTAGTGTACAAATACAGCCGCACCGGCAGCAAATTCATCGGCTGCGCCAACTATCCGAAATGCAAACACGTCGAGCCGCTGGAAAAACCGAAAGATACCGGTGTCCAATGCCCGCAATGTAAAAAAGGCAACCTCGTCGAGCGCAAATCCCGCTACGGCAAACTGTTTTACAGTTGCAGCACTTATCCGGATTGCAACTACGCCACATGGAATCCGCCCATTGCAGAAACTTGTCCGAAATGTGCATGGCCGGTTTTAACCATCAAAACCACCAAACGCTGGGGCGTCGAAAAAGTCTGCCCGCAAAAAGAATGCGGTTGGAAAGAACAGATCGAACCGCCTGCACCGAAAGAGTGAGATTAGGTTGGTTTGAAAGAGAAAAGGTCGTCTGAAAAATTTTCAGACGACCTTTACTTTTCTGTGATTGGTTTATTTGAATCCGCGTGTCGTTTTAAAGTCCGATAAAATCCGGTTCATTTCAGGCGCGAACAAGGCGATGTAATCGTAAGATAGACCGCGACTGGCACTGGGATGGGGAAAGCAGACGACTTCGCAATCTTCAAACGATTGGAATTTGACATTGAAACGTGTACCGTTAAATTCTTTTTGCACCGTCTCCAGCGGTTTGGTCTGCTTACCGACCAACTGCTCGAAGCGTGGCAGTACATTTTGGTTGTTCAGAAAATCCGCCAACCTGCTGCCCATGAAGAGGATGACTTTCGGACGCAGTTTTTCGATGTGGTAGAGAAAATTATCGATGTGCTCGGGTTGTGTGAACTTGTCGGGATTATCGATAGTGTTGCCCTGTGTAGCAGCCCAGTTGGTTTGAACCAGGGATTTTTCAAATGCACCGCCCAATCCATTTTCGTCTAAGGGGTGTCCCCACATTTCAAACCAAATTTTTATCGTATTGTCGTAACGCCACTTTTTTGCCTGCTCACCAAAATAGAGGGATTTGTTGGCAAATGTATGGTCGATTTTATTTTTAGGGAGTTTGTATTCACCTGCTAGATAAGCAGCTTCATCGGCTTTACTCCAGCCCCATTCATAGCCACAAATCATTAAGCCATGTTTGTCGTTGTAACCTTGGAAGATGCTGTTACTGAGATTCAGATCTGACATGGTAATAACCTTATATAAATATTTCTCAGAGGAATACTCATTATAAATAAGTAAATGTAATTTATCTAGTTTAAGTTTAAAACGCACTTCAACCGGTGAAGCGCAGTTCAATATTTCATGCTATCAAATTCGAAACAACAAGGCTATCTGAAAAATGATTTTCAGACGGCCTTGTTGTATCTAAAAGAATAGAGTGAATACGGCTTGATGGCAGTTTCACTATATAATTGAGGCCGTCTGAAAACTCGGCATCTTTTTAAAAATCATGGCAAACAACAAACATTCCAAACATACCAATCAAGTACGCATTATTGGCGGGCAATGCAGGGGACGAAAGTTAACATTTTTATCTGCAGACGGCCTGCGTCCGACGCCTGACAGCGTGCGTGAAAAACTGTTTAATTGGCTGGGTCAGGATTTAACCGGTAAAACAGTATTGGATTTATTCAGCGGCAGTGGTGCTTTGGGAATGGAGGCTGCTTCTCGTAATGCGGCAAAAGTGGTAATGGTCGATAACCACCGCCAAACTGTTCAAACGCTTCAGAAAAATATCCGTGAATTAGGTTTGAAACAGGTGGAAATCGTGTGTTCAGACGGCATGGCTTATCTGGCAAGGCCGTCTGAAAAATTTGATGTTGTGTTCCTTGATCCGCCGTTTGCATGGGAAGATTGGCAAAATCTGTTTATCCGATTGCAAAGCCACTTGAAAAATGGGGCAATGGTCTATATTGAAGCAGGGAAGCTGCCTGAAAAACCGGATTGGCTGGAAATTTATCGGGAAGGAAAGGCGGGAATGAGTAGTTTTGAATTGTTGCTCTATTTGCAAGTTGCTGAATAGTATGGAATTTGAGAATCATTCCCAAGGTGTAAAACATTCTTTCAAACGGATTGTTCCGACGTCATTTGTGCTATAATCCGCGCCCAATCGGTTTTGATAATTTAAGAAAAAAGGAAATAGAAATGTCGCTCTTTATTACAGATGAGTGCATTAACTGCGATGTGTGCGAACCGGAATGCCCTAATGATGCCATTTCGCAAGGTGAAGAAATTTACGAAATCAATCCAAATTTGTGTACACAATGTGTAGGCCATTACGATGAGCCTCAGTGCCAACAGGTATGCCCTGTCGACTGTATCTTGATTGATGAAGAACATCCTGAAACGCATGAAGAACTGATGGCTAAGTACGAAAAAATCATTCAGTTTAAATAAATAGTGTTTAAAAGCAAAAGCTTGGATGTTTTTAAAGAAATAAATGAAAAAAAATCTTGACGGAAATCTGAGTTGCCAATAAACTAGCGTTCTCTTTTGGAGGGATTCCCGAGCGGTCAAAGGGGGCAGACTGTAAATCTGTTGCGTGAGCTTCGAAGGTTCGAATCCTTCTCCCTCCACCAAAAATTCTTACTTGGAGCAAAAAGTGAGTATGCGGGTGTAGCTCAATGGTAGAGCAGAAGCCTTCCAAGCTTACGGTGAGGGTTCGATTCCCTTCACCCGCTCCAAACAATTCGCCCATGTAGCTCAGGGGTAGAGCACTCCCTTGGTAAGGGAGAGGTCGGCAGTTCAAATCTGCCCATGGGCACCATCTCATTTTACCCTTTCTTTCAAAAGCTTAGATTATAGGATATTGCCATGGCTAAGGAAAAATTTGAACGTAGCAAACCGCACGTAAACGTTGGCACCATCGGTCACGTTGACCATGGTAAAA
>NZ_JBQCVO010000015.1:0-16550 GCF_051958295.1 Neisseria sp. P0014.S002
GTAGAGCGCGGTATCATCCACGTTGGTGACGAGATCGAAATCGTAGGTCTGAAAGAAACCCAAAAAACCACTTGTACTGGCGTTGAAATGTTCCGCAAACTGCTGGACGAAGGTCAAGCAGGTGACAACGTAGGCGTATTGCTGCGTGGTACCAAACGTGAAGACGTAGAGCGTGGTCAAGTATTGGCTAAACCAGGTACTATCACTCCTCACACCAAATTCAAAGCAGAAGTATACGTGCTGAGCAAAGAAGAGGGTGGTCGTCACACTCCATTCTTCGCTAACTACCGTCCACAATTCTACTTCCGTACTACTGACGTAACTGGTGCAGTTACTTTGGAAGAAGGCGTAGAAATGGTAATGCCAGGTGAGAACGTAACCATTACTGTAGAACTGATTGCGCCTATCGCTATGGAAGAAGGTCTGCGCTTTGCGATTCGCGAAGGTGGTCGTACCGTAGGTGCGGGTGTGGTTTCTTCTGTAATCGCTTAATTGAGGGATATTGATAAATGGCAAACCAAAAAATCCGTATCCGCCTGAAAGCTTATGATTACAGTCTGATTGACCGTTCTGCGCAAGAAATCGTTGAAACTGCCAAACGTACTGGCGCTGTTGTTAAAGGTCCGATTCCTTTGCCAACTAAAATTGAACGTTTCAATATCTTGCGTTCTCCTCACGTGAACAAAACTTCTCGTGAACAATTGGAAATCCGTACCCACTTGCGTCTGATGGACATTGTGGATTGGACTGACAAAACTACTGATGCACTGATGAAACTGGATCTTCCAGCAGGTGTAGATGTAGAAATTAAAGTTCAATAAGAACTGAAAAACCGAACAGCCAAGCTGTTCGGTTTTTTATAGAATTCTTAGGCCGTCTGAAAATTTTCAGATATTTGGCAACACTACATCCGAAAAAAATGATGGGTTTAAGAAGTTAAATTGAAATTTTTGTTGATATTTCTTTGATTTGTCAATTATAATGGCGGACTTGGTACATCCGTATCAAGTTTAACTTTGTCTGAAAGGCAGGCCAATCGTAGCCCGCCCCTTTACTTAAAAGGAAAATAATCATGACTTTAGGTCTGGTTGGACGCAAAGTTGGTATGACTCGCGTGTTCGACGAACAAGGTGTTTCTGTTCCGGTAACTGTTTTGGATATGTCTGCCAACCGCGTTACACAAGTGAAATCCAAAGATACTGACGGCTACACTGCTGTACAAGTTACCTTTGGTCAGAAAAAAGCTAATCGTGTCAACAAAACTGAAGCTGGTCACTTTGCTAAAGCAGGTGTTGAAGCCGGTCGCGGTTTGGTTGAATTTGCTTTGACTGAAGAAAAACTGGCTGAATTGAAAGCCGGTGATGAAATTACCGTTTCTATGTTTGAAGTTGGTCAATTGGTAGATGTAACCGGCACCTCTAAAGGTAAAGGTTTCTCTGGCACGATCAAACGTCATAATTTCGGTGCTCAACGTACTTCCCACGGTAACTCCCGTTCTCACCGTGTTCCTGGTTCTATCGGTATGGCACAAGACCCTGGTCGCGTGTTCCCTGGTAAACGCATGGCAGGTCAATACGGTAACACTAAAGCAACTGTTCAAAAATTGGAAGTTGTACGTGTTGATGCTGAACGCCAACTCTTGTTGGTTAAAGGTGCTGTTCCGGGTTCGGTTAACAGCGACGTCGTGGTTCGTCCTAGCGTGAAAGTAGGTGCGTAATGGAATTGAAAGTAATTGACGCTAAAGGACAAGTATCTGGCAGCTTGGCTGTTTCTGATGCTTTGTTTGCTCGCGAATACAATGAAGCTCTGGTTCACCAACTGGTTACTGCCTACTTGGCAAATGCCCGTTCTGGTAATCGTGCTCAAAAAACTCGTGCCGAAGTAAACCACTCTACTAAAAAACCATGGCGCCAAAAAGGTACCGGTCGTGCTCGTTCCGGTATGACTTCTTCTCCGCTGTGGCGTAAAGGTGGTCGTGCATTCCCAAACAAACCTGACGAAAACTTCACTCAAAAAGTGAACCGTAAAATGTATCGTGCTGGTATGGCGACTATTTTATCCCAATTGGCTCGTGATGAACGTTTGTTTGCAATTGAAGCATTGACTGTTGAAACTCCTAAAACCAAAGTTTTTGCCGAACAAGTGAAAAATTTGGGTTTGGAACAAGTTCTGTTTGTAACTAAACAGCTCGACGAGAATGTTTACTTGGCTTCACGCAACTTGCCTAACGTATTGGTTTTGGAAGCTCAACAAGTTGATCCTTACAGCTTGCTGCGTTACAAAAAAGTCGTTATCACTAAAGATGCAGTTGCACAATTAGAGGAGCAATGGGTATGAATCAACAACGTTTGACTCAAGTAATCTTGGCACCTATCGTTTCTGAAAAAAGCAACGTATTGGCTGAAAAACGTAACCAAATGACGTTTAAAGTTTTGGCAAATGCAACTAAACCTGAAATTAAAGCGGCTGTTGAGCTGCTGTTCGGCGTCCAAGTTGCAGACGTTACTACTGTTACCATTAAAGGTAAAGTTAAACGTTTTGGTCGCACTTTAGGTCGTCGCAGCGATATTAAAAAGGCTTATGTAAGCCTGGCTGCCGGTCAAGAGTTGGATTTGGAAGCCGCTGCTGCAGCTGCAGATAAGGAATAAACAAAATGGCAATCGTTAAAATGAAGCCGACCTCTGCAGGCCGTCGCGGCATGGTTCGCGTGGTAACAGAAGGTTTACACAAAGGTGCACCTTATGCACCTCTGCTGGAAAAGAAAAATTCTACTGCCGGTCGTAACAACAATGGTCATATCACTACCCGTCATAAAGGTGGTGGCCATAAACATCATTACCGCGTCGTAGATTTTAAACGTAACAAAGACGGTATCCCTGCAAAAGTAGAGCGTATCGAATATGACCCTAACCGTACTGCATTTATTGCACTGTTGTGCTATGCAGATGGTGAGCGTCGCTACATCATTGCTCCTCGTGGTATTCAAGCCGGTGCAGTATTGGTTTCCGGCGCTGAAGCTGCTATCAAAGTAGGTAACACTCTGCCGATCCGCAATATTCCTGTTGGTACAACTATTCACTGTATCGAAATGAAACCAGGTAAAGGTGCGCAAATTGCACGTTCTGCTGGTGCTTCTGCGGTATTGCTTGCAAAAGAAGGTGCTTACGCACAAGTTCGTTTGCGTTCTGGTGAAGTGCGCAAAATTAGCGTAAATTGCCGTGCAACTATCGGTGAAGTTGGTAACGAAGAACAAAGCCTGAAAAAAATCGGTAAAGCTGGTGCTAACCGCTGGCGTGGTATTCGTCCGACCGTTCGTGGTGTTGTAATGAACCCTGTTGATCACCCACATGGTGGTGGTGAAGGCCGTACTGGTGAGGCTCGCGAACCGGTTAGCCCATGGGGTACTCCTGCTAAGGGCTACCGCACTCGTAATAATAAACGCACGGATAACATGATTGTTCGTCGTCGTTACTCAAATAAAGGTTAATTAGTATGGCTCGTTCATTAAAAAAAGGCCCATATGTAGACCTGCATTTGCTGAAAAAAGTAGATGCTGCTCGTGCAAGCAACGACAAACGCCCAATTAAAACTTGGTCACGTCGTTCTACCATTTTGCCTGATTTCATCGGTCTGACTATCGCTGTTCACAACGGTCGCACTCACGTGCCTGTATTCATCAGCGACAATATGGTTGGTCATAAATTAGGTGAGTTCTCATTGACCCGTACCTTTAAAGGCCACTTGGCTGATAAAAAGGCTAAAAAGAAATAAGGTGAATCATGAGAGTAAGTGCACAACATAAAAACGCCCGTATTTCAGCTCAAAAAGCTCGTTTGGTAGCTGATTTGATTCGTGGTAAAGACGTTGCCCAAGCTTTGAATATCTTGGCATTCAGCCCTAAAAAAGGTGCTGAGCTGATTAAAAAAGTGTTGGAATCAGCAATCGCCAATGCCGAGCACAACAATGGTGCTGATATTGACGAACTGAAAGTGGTAACTATCTTTGTTGACAAAGGCCCAAGCTTGAAACGTTTCCAAGCTCGTGCCAAAGGTCGCGGTAACCGCATCGAGAAACAAACTTGTCATATTAACGTGACAGTGGGCAACTAAGGAAAAGCTATGGGACAAAAGATTAACCCTACAGGCTTTCGCCTGGCGGTAACTAAAGACTGGGCTTCAAAATGGTTTGCTAAAAGCACCGACTTTTCTACTGTTTTGAAACAAGATATTGATGTTCGTAACTACTTGCGTAAAAAACTGGCCAATGCTTCAGTTGGTCGCGTAGTGATCGAGCGTCCTGCTAAATCTGCACGTATTACCATTCACTCTGCTCGTCCAGGTGTGGTTATTGGTAAAAAAGGTGAGGATATCGAAATCTTGAAACGTGACTTGCAAGCTCTGATGGGTGTGCCAGTTCATGTAAATATTGAAGAGATTCGTCGTCCTGAATTGGATGCGCAAATCATTGCTGATGGTATTGCCCAGCAGCTTGAAAAACGTGTTCAATTCCGTCGTGCTATGAAACGTGCAATGCAAAATGCAATGCGTTCTGGTGCTAAAGGCATCAAGATCATGACTTCAGGCCGTCTGAATGGTGCTGATATCGCTCGTAGCGAATGGTACCGTGAAGGTCGTGTACCTTTGCATACTTTGCGTGCAAACGTAGATTATGCAACTAGCGAAGCACACACTACTTATGGTGTACTGGGTCTGAAAGTTTGGGTTTATACAGAAGGTAATATTAAATCTTCTAAACCTGAACATGAGAAGAAACAAAGAAAGGCAGGTGGACGTAATGCTGCAGCCAACTAGACTGAAATATCGCAAGCAACAAAAAGGCCGTAACACCGGTATTGCTACTCGCGGTAACAAAGTAAGTTTCGGTGAGTTCGGTTTGAAAGCCGTAGGCCGTGGTCGTTTGACTGCCCGCCAAATCGAAGCTGCTCGTCGTACTATGACTCGTCATATTAAACGTGGCGGTCGTATTTGGATTCGTGTATTCCCTGATAAACCAATTACTGAGAAACCTATCCAAGTTCGTATGGGTGGCGGTAAAGGTAATGTGGAATATTACATTGCTGAAGTTAAACCAGGCAAAGTATTGTACGAAATGGACGGTGTTCCTGAGTCTTTGGCTCGTGAAGCATTTGAATTGGCCGCTGCCAAATTGCCTATTCCTACAACCTTTGTAGTAAGACAGGTGGGTCAATAATGAAAGCAAATGAATTGAAAGACAAATCTATTGAGCAATTAAACTCTGATTTGTTGGACTTGTTGAAAGCTCAGTTTGGCTTACGCATGCAAAATGCAACCGGTCAGTTGGGTAAATCTAGCGAGTTGAAACGTGTACGTCGCGATATTGCTCGTATTAAAACCATTTTAACTGAAAAAGGTGCTAAGTAATGAGCGAAGCTAAAAATGTTCGTACTTTGCAAGGCAAAGTGGTAAGCGACAAAATGGACAAAACTGTTACCGTATTGGTTGAACGTAAAGTTAAACATCCTCTGTACGGTAAAATTATTCGTTTATCAACTAAAATCCATGCTCATGATGAAAACAATCAATATGGTATTGGTGATGTAGTGGTAATCGAGGAATCTCGTCCTTTGTCAAAAACCAAGTCTTGGGTTGTAAAAGAATTGGTTGAGAAAGCGCGTACTGTTTGATTTAAAACAAAGTAATGTAGCTTAATAAGAAACGAAGTCTTGCAGCAAAGTTAATTTGCGTGTAAACTTCGTTTCTTATCTTCCAACTTCTTATGGAAGTTTCTCTCCCTTCGGGATCCAAGACTGGTTTACTAGAACCGTGATGGTTTCATTTAATAAGCAGCTTAAAGTAAGGTGCGAGTTATATGAAAGTGGTAAATTAAGTTGGTTAATTTAAAGGTACTAATATGATTCAAATGCAGACCATCTTAGATGTGGCTGATAACTCTGGTGCGCGTCGCGTAATGTGCATCAAAGTATTGGGCGGATCTAAGCGTCGCTACGCTTCTGTTGGCGACATTATTAAAGTTGCAGTTAAAGATGCAGCCCCACGTGGTCGTGTCAAAAAAGGTGATGTATACAATGCGGTAGTTGTTCGTACTGCTAAGGGTGTACGTCGTCCTGATGGTGCGTTAATTAAATTCGATAACAATGCTGCTGTGTTGTTGAATAATAAACTTGAACCTCTGGGTACCCGTATTTTTGGTCCGGTAACCCGTGAATTGCGTACTGAGCGATTTATGAAAATCGTTTCATTGGCGCCTGAAGTATTATAAGGAATAGCGCGATGAATAAGATCATTAAAGGCGATCAGGTTGTAGTGATTACCGGTAAAGATAAAGGTAAGCAAGGTCAAGTAGTTCGAGTGTTGGGTGATAAAGTTGTTGTTGAGGGTGTTAATGTTGTGAAACGCCATCAAAAACCTAATCCAATGCGTGGTATTGAGGGTGGTATTATTACTAAAGAAATGCCTTTGGATATTTCTAATATTGCAATCCTGAATCCGGAAACTAATAAAGCAGACCGTGTTGGTATTAAGCTGATTGAAAATGAAGGCAAAGTTAAACGCGTTCGTTTCTTCAAATCAAATGGCTCTATCATTGGAGCATAAGGAGATAACATGGCTCGTTTGAGAGAGTTTTATAAAGATACAGTTGTTCCTGAATTGGTTAAACAATTTGGTTACAAATCAGTAATGGAAGTTCCACGTATTGAAAAAATCACCTTGAATATGGGTGTGGGTGAAGCTGTTGCTGATAAAAAAGTTATGGAGCATGCTGTTTCTGATTTAGAGAAAATTGCTGGTCAAAAACCAGTTGTTACTGTTGCTCGTAAATCTATCGCAGGTTTTAAAATCCGTGATAACTATCCAGTTGGTTGCAAAGTAACATTGCGTCGTGATCAAATGTTTGAATTCTTGGATCGTTTGATTACTATTGCGTTGCCTCGCGTACGTGACTTCCGTGGTGTAAGCGGTAAATCATTTGATGGTCGTGGCAATTACAATATGGGCGTTCGTGAGCAAATTATTTTCCCGGAAATTGAATACGATAAAATCGATGCTTTGCGTGGTTTGAATATTACTATTACAACTACTGCAAAAACTGATGAAGAAGCGAAAGCTTTGTTGTCACTGTTCAAGTTTCCGTTTAAAGGATAATCATGGCTAAGAAAGCACTTATTAATCGTGAGCTGAAACGTCAAGCATTGGCGAAAAAGTTTGCAGCTAAACGTGAGGCAATTTTCGCTGTTATTAATGATGCTAATGCGACTGAAGAAGAACGTTTTGAAGCACGTTTGAAATTTCAATCCATTCCTCGTAATGCAGCACCTGTACGTCAACGTCGTCGTTGTGCTTTAACAGGTCGTCCTCGTGGCACTTTCCGTAAATTTGGTTTGGGCCGTATTAAAATCCGTGAAATCGCTATGCGTGGCGAGATCCCTGGTGTTGTTAAAGCTAGCTGGTAATAGGAGTATAAATAATGAGTATGCATGATCCTATTTCCGATATGTTGACTCGTATTCGCAATGCGCAACGTGCTAATAAAGCAGCAGTTGCCATGCCTTCCTCTAAACTGAAATGTGCAATTGCAAAAGTTCTGAAAGAAGAAGGTTATATCGAGGATTTTGCGGTTTCTGCTGATGCAAAACCGGTATTGGAAATTCAATTGAAATACTATGCAGGTCGTCCTGTGATTGAGCAAATTAAACGTGTTTCACGTCCAGGTTTGCGTATTTACAAAGCATCAAGTGAGATCCCTAGCGTAATGAATGGTTTGGGTGTCGCTATTGTTAGTACTTCTAAAGGTGTAATGACTGATCGCAAAGCCCGTTCTGAGGGTGTTGGTGGTGAGTTGTTGTGCATCGTAGCCTAGTGGAGAAAAGTAAATGTCACGCGTCGCAAAAAACCCAGTGACTGTTCCTGCTGGTGTAGAAGTAAAATTCGGAACAGAAGCATTGGTTATCAAAGGTAAAAACGGCGAATTGTCTTTTCCTTTGCATTCCGATGTTGCTATTGAACTGAACGATGGTAAATTGACTTTTGCTGCAAAAAATGACAGTAAACAGGCTAATGCTATGTCTGGTACTGCTCGTGCATTGGTTAATAACATGGTTAAGGGTGTTTCTGAAGGTTTTGAGAAAAAACTTCAATTGATTGGTGTGGGTTATCGTGCCCAAGCTCAAGGCAAAGTTTTGAACTTGTCTCTGGGTTTCTCTCATCCAATCGTATACGAAATGCCTGAAGGCGTTTCTGTTCAAACTCCTAGCCAAACAGAAATCGTTTTGACTGGTGCAGATAAACAAGTGGTTGGCCAAGTCGCTGCTGAAATCCGTGCATTCCGTTCTCCTGAGCCTTATAAAGGTAAAGGTGTTCGTTATGTAGGTGAAGTAGTAGTGATGAAAGAAGCCAAGAAAAAATAATTGAGGTTCACTAATGGATAAACATACAACCCGACTCCGTCGTGCACGCAAAACCCGTGCGCGTATTGCGGACTTGAAAATGGTAAGATTATGTGTGTTCCGCAGCAATAATCATATTTATGCTCAAGTAATTAGTGCTGAAGGTGATAAAGTATTGGCTCAAGCCTCTACATTGGAAGCTGAAGTACGTAGTAGCCTGAAATCAGGTAGCAACGTTGAAGCAGCAGCTGTAGTTGGTAAGCGTATTGCTGAAAAAGCTAAAGCAGTAGGTGTTGAAAAAGTTGCTTTTGACCGTTCAGGTTTCCAATATCACGGTCGTGTGAAAGCTTTGGCTGAAGCTGCACGTGAAAATGGTTTAAGCTTCTAATATTTGGAGACTTTCAGATGGCAAAACATGAAATTGAAGAACGCGGTGACGGCCTGATTGAAAAGATGGTCGCAGTTAATCGCGTGACTAAAGTAGTTAAAGGTGGCCGTATCATGGCTTTCTCTGCACTGACTGTTGTTGGTGATGGTGATGGTCGCATCGGTATGGGCAAAGGTAAATCAAAAGAAGTGCCAGTTGCTGTTCAAAAAGCAATGGATCAAGCTCGACGCTCTATGATTAAAGTACCTTTGAAAAATGGTACTATTCATCATGAGGTTATTGGTCGTCATGGTGCTACTAAAGTATTTATGCAACCTGCTAAAGAAGGTAGCGGTGTAAAAGCTGGTGGTCCAATGCGTTTAGTATTTGATGCTATGGGTATCCATAACATTTCAGCTAAAGTGCATGGTTCTACTAATCCTTACAATATTGTACGCGCTACATTAGACGGTTTGTCTAAACTTTATACCCCTGCTGATATTGCTGCTAAACGTGGCTTGACAGTAGAAGATATTTTGGGAGCTAACCATGACTGAGCAAAAAAAGATTAAAGTTACATTGGTTAAGAGCCTGATCGGTACAATTGAATCTCATCGTGCATGTGTTCGTGGTTTAGGTTTGCGCCGCCGTGAACATACTGTAGAGGTTTTGGATACCCCTGAAAACCGTGGCATGATCAATAAAATCAGCTACTTGTTGAAAGTGGAGTCTTAATATGTTTTTGAATACTATTCAACCTGCTGAGGGTGCTACTCACACTAGCCGTCGTGTAGGCCGTGGTATTGGTAGCGGCTTGGGTAAGACAGGTGGTCGTGGTCATAAAGGTCAAAAAAGCCGTTCTGGTGGCTTCCACAAGGTAGGTTTTGAAGGTGGTCAAATGCCTTTGCAACGCCGTCTGCCGAAACGTGGTTTCAAATCTTTGACTGCTGCCGCTAATGCTGAAGTTCGTTTGAGTGAATTAAATCTGATTGCTGTGAACGAGATTGATGTCTTAGTTCTTAAACAAGCTGGTCTGATTCCTGCAACTGCTTCTAATGTAAAAGTTATTGCTTCTGGTGAAATCTCAAAAGCAGTTACCTTGAAAGGTGTAAAAGCTACTAAAGGTGCTAAAGCTGCTATTGAAGCTGCCGGTGGTAAAGTAGAAGAATAAGGCTTGCACTACAGTGGCTAATCAACAATCTTTATCAGGATTATCCAAATTTGGTGATCTGAAAAAACGTCTGGTGTTCCTTTTAGGTGCTTTAGTCGTTTTCCGTATTGGTGCTCATATACCGGTACCGGGCGTAGATGCTGTTGCATTAGCTAAGTTATACGAAGGCGCTGCAAACGGCATATTCGGAATGTTAAATATGTTCTCGGGTGGTTCGTTGGAGCGCTTTAGTATATTTGCAATTGGTATCATGCCTTATATTTCGGCATCGATTATTGTTCAGCTCGCTTCTGAAATTGTTCCTTCTTTAAAAGCTTTAAAGAAGGAAGGTGAGGCTGGTAGGAAAATAATTACGAAATATACTAGGTATGGGACGGTATTATTGGCTGTATTGCAAAGCTTTGGTGTTGCAACATTTGTTTATCAACAAGGTGTTGTTGTAACGAGTTCGCTTGAGTTTCATATTTCTACAGTAGTCTGTTTGGTTACAGGTACTATGTTTCTGATGTGGTTAGGGGAGCAAATTACCGAGCGTGGTATTGGTAATGGTATTTCTTTAATCATTACAGCAGGCATTGTATCGGGTATCCCATCCGGTATTGTTCGGTTGTTAACTTTGACTGAACAAGGTTCCATGAGTATGTTGATGGCAGTATCAATTGTGATTGGTATTTTGCTGTTGATCTATGTTGTAGTTTATTTTGAGAGTGCTCAGCGTAAAGTTCCTGTGCATTATGCTAAAAGACAGTTTGGCTCTGGGATGATGCCGGGACAAAGCATTCATATGCCGTTCAAGCTAAATATGGCGGGTGTTATTCCTCCTATTTTTGCTTCCAGTATCATTTTATTTCCATCTACACTTTTAGGTTGGTTTGGTTCAAACAGTACGAATTCTGTTCTTCATAAGGTTGCTGCAATGCTGCAACACGGACAGCCTTTGTATATTGTATTATTTGCCACAACGATCATCTTTTTCTGTTATTTCTATACTGCTTTGGTGTTTAGTCCTAAAGAGATGGCTGAAAATTTGAAGAAGAGTGGTGCATTTGTGCCGGGTATTCGCCCAGGTGAGCAAACCTCTAGATATTTGGAAAAAGTTGTACTGAGACTGACATTATTTGGTGCTTTGTATATCACTATAATCTGTCTGATACCTGAATTTTTAACGACAGCATTGAAGGTTCCTTTTTATTTAGGTGGAACATCTTTGCTTATTTTGGTTGTCGTTACAATGGATTTTAGGACACAAATCAATTCATATCGAATGAGTAGTCAGTATGAAGACTTGATGAGTCGTCCAGATATGAAATCTTTGTCACGTAAGTAGGCTTATGGCTAAAGAAGATACCATACAGATGCAGGGCGAAATCCTTGAGACTCTGCCCAATGCAACATTTAAAGTAAAACTGGAAAATGATCATGTAGTACTTGGTCATATATCTGGCAAAATGCGGATGCACTATATCCGTATTTCTCCAGGTGATAAGGTAACAGTTGAATTAACTCCTTATGATTTAACCCGTGCTCGGATTGTTTTCCGAGCAAGATAAACGATAAAAGGAAATAAAATGCGTGTACAACCTTCTGTAAAGAAAATTTGTCGCAATTGCAAGATTATTCGTCGTAATCGTGTAGTTCGCGTAATTTGTACTGACCCACGTCACAAACAACGTCAAGGTTAAGAAGCTAGTTTTCTTAACTATTGATTTTGTGGTATAGTGACATACTTTGCCCTAAAAAGGAAAAAATATGGCTCGTATTGCAGGGGTAAATATCCCTAATAATGCCCATATCGTAATTGGCCTTCAGGCTATTTATGGTATTGGTGCGACTCGTGCTAAATTGATTTGTGAGGCAGCAAATATTGCTCCTACTACTAAAGCAAAAGATTTGGACGAGGCTCAATTAGACGCTTTGCGTGAGCAAGTTGCTAAATATGAAGTTGAAGGCGATTTGCGTCGTGAAGTAACGATGAGCATTAAACGACTGATGGATATGGGTTGCTATCGCGGCTTCCGTCATCGTCGTGGCTTGCCTTGTCGTGGTCAACGCACTCGCACAAATGCTCGTACCCGTAAAGGTCCGCGCAAAGCGATTGCCGGTAAGAAATAAATTTTAAGGAATTTGATTAATGGCTAAAGCAAACACAGCTTCGCGTGTACGTAAAAAAGTACGTAAAACCGTAAGCGAAGGTATTGTGCACGTTCATGCATCTTTCAACAATACCATCATTACAATCACTGACCGTCAAGGCAATGCATTGTCTTGGGCTACCTCTGGCGGCGCTGGTTTTAAAGGTTCTCGTAAAAGTACACCATTTGCAGCACAAGTTGCAGCAGAAGCAGCTGGTAAAGTTGCCCAAGAGTATGGCGTTAAAAATTTAGAAGTCCGCATTAAAGGCCCTGGCCCTGGTCGCGAATCTTCTGTACGTGCTTTAAACGCTCTTGGTTTCAAGATTACCAGCATTACTGACGTTACCCCGTTGCCTCATAACGGTTGCCGTCCGCCTAAAAAACGTCGTATTTAATATTGGAGTGATTTAAAACATGGCACGTTATATTGGCCCTAAATGTAAATTAGCACGTCGCGAAGGTACGGATCTGTTTTTGAAGAGTGCACGTCGCTCTTTGGATTCCAAATGTAAAATGGATTCTGCACCTGGTCAACACGGTGCAAAAAAACCACGTTTGTCAGACTACGGTTTGCAATTGCGTGAAAAACAAAAAATCCGTCGTATTTATGGCGTATTAGAGCGTCAATTCCGTCGTTACTTCGCGGAAGCAGATCGTCGTAAAGGCTCTACCGGTGAATTGCTGTTGCAATTGCTGGAGTCTCGTTTGGACAATGTCGTTTACCGTATGGGTTTTGGCTCTACTCGCGCCGAAGCACGTCAATTGGTTTCTCACAAAGCTATCGTCGTAAACGGTCAAGTTGTTAATATCCCTTCTTTCCAAGTTAAAGCAGGTGATGTTGTAGCTGTTCGTGAAAAAGCTAAGAAACAAGTACGTATCCAAGAAGCATTGAGCCTGGCTACTCAAATTGGCTTGCCAAGCTGGGTATCTGTTGATGCCGACAAATTGGAAGGCGTATTCAAAAATATGCCGGATCGCTCAGAATTGTCTGGCGATATTAATGAACAGCTGGTGGTAGAGTTCTACTCTAAATAATGCTAGCTCAATGAGGGACAGTTAAATGCAAAATAGCACAACCGAATTTTTGAAACCTCGTCAAATCGATGTAGATACTTTGTCTTCCACTCGGGCCAAGGTGTCTATGCAGCCATTTGAACGTGGTTTTGGTCATACTTTAGGTAATGCTTTGCGTCGTATCTTACTGTCATCCATGAATGGCTTTGCCCCAACTGAAGTAGTTATTTCCGGTGTATTGCACGAATACTCTACTATTGATGGTGTTCAAGAGGATGTTGTCGACGTTCTCTTGAACATTAAAGGTATCGTATTCAAGCTTCACGGTCGTAACCAAGTTCAGTTGACTTTGAAAAAAACAGGTGCCGGTGCTGTTGTAGCCGGTGATATTGATTTGCCACACGATGTGGAAATCATTAATCCTGAACATGTTATTTGCCACTTGGCTGACAATGGCCAAATCGACATGGAAATTAAAGTAGAGCAAGGTCGTGGTTATCAATCTGTTTCAGGTCGTCGCGTATTGCGTGATGAGAACAAACAAATTGGTGCGATTCAGTTGGATGCGAGCTTTTCGCCCATCAGTCGTGTTAGCTTTGAAGTTGAACCTGCACGCGTAGAGCAACGCACGGATTTGGATAAATTGGTTTTGGATATTGAAACCAATGGTTCTATTGATCCAGAAGAAGCTGTACGCAGTGCCGCACGTATCTTAATTGACCAAATGTCTATTTTTGCAGATCTGCAAGGTACTCCGGTTGAAGAGGTTGAAGAAAAAGCACCTCCTATCGATCCTATCTTGCTGCGTCCTGTAGATGATTTGGAATTAACCGTACGTTCAGCTAATTGTCTGAAAGCTGAAGATATTTACTATATTGGCGATTTGATTCAACGTACTGAAACCGAGCTTCTCAAGACCCCTAATTTGGGTCGTAAATCTTTGAATGAGATCAAAGAAGTGTTGGCCTCCAAAGGTCTGACATTAGGTTCCAAATTAGAAGCTTGGCCGCCTGTAGGCTTAGAAAAGCCGTAAGTTTGAAGATTAAAGGATAATGACATGCGTCATCGTAATGGCAACCGCAAATTAAACCGTACTAGCAGCCACCGTGCTGCGATGCTGCGCAATATGGCGAATTCCTTGTTGACTCACGAAACCATCGTGACAACTTTGCCTAAAGCAAAAGAATTGCGTCGCGTAGTTGAGCCCTTGATTACCTTGGGTAAAAAACCTTCTTTGGCAAACCGTCGTTTGGCTTTTGACCGCACTCGCGATCGTGATGTTGTAGTTAAATTGTTTGACGAATTGGGTCCACGCTTTGCTGCTCGTAACGGCGGCTATGTTCGTGTACTGAAATACGGTTTCCGTAAAGGCGACAATGCTCCTTTGGCATTGGTTGAATTGGTTGATAAAGCAGCTGATTCTGCTGAATAAGCACATTAATATGAAAGCACTACCTGTTTAGGTGGTGCTTTTTTATTTGGATGGATCCTTTCTCATTTCGCAGTGCTACAATTTAAACTGGAACAACGGCATAATACATTTAGTTGTAGCTCCCTTTCTCATTTCGTAGTGCTACAATACCTTAATGGGAAACCCTTATTCTATAAGGGTTTCCCATTTTATTTGGTCTGAAAAATAGGACTTAAAATAATAATAGTTGGTCGGAATTTACCCTTTTTTCTTGGGTTTTCAGCTCTCCCAACAGCAGTTTCATGGTGGTATATTGCTTTTCGTTACTTCCAAACAGCGGATTGACCCTTCTTACGGTAGGTTTGCACATAGCCTATTGTGGTGTTTTTGCAACGAATCTCGACCTTTGACAATACGGCTGTATACGGAAAGCTGGAGCATTTGGTATCCATCTTTAATAGAAACTGGCGGAATTGATTGGCGGCTTTGCGCTTTGCCGCTGTGGTAACCGGTAGGTCGAAGAAGACAATAATCCTCATAAATTTGGCCTCACTCATATTGGTATTCTTTCAATGGCAAGATTTCAGGCAGTTTCAGCTGTTTGGCGTTTTTATCGGTTACGCTGGCTTGAAATGAAGAAATCATTTTGTCGATGGCAGCCAAGGTGCTGAAATGTTGCCGTTCGATGCAGATTTGACAGTGAAGGGTCTTGATAAGGTTTTGTTTGATGTTGGGGGTCAGATCAGTTTTCAGACGGCCTTGTTCATGCAAATGTATAACGACCAGGTCGGCCAATGGGCGTAAGGGTTCGATAAAGTCATCAGCGAGGTTGAATGGATTTAGTTCGCTTCTATGAAACAAGCCTAATGCAGGCAACCAGCCATATAAGGTCAGGGCGCGTGCGACTGCGGCACGGAGTACGGCGTAGGTATAGTTCAATGCGGCATTGACGGCATTGTTGTCATTACGGGTAAATTTTTCTCCAAAGAGGGCTTGGAAGTAGAGGGCGGCAGCTTGGGCTTCACGGTTTCCTGTATCGCCTGAACGGACTTCAACTGCCAAAGAGCGCAGCCGTTTGGCTGCAAGATCATTGCCTGTTTCGTCTGCGACAAATGCTTGATTTAGGATTTTTTGGCGGATGATATGTTGCCAGAGTTGCTTTTTTAAGGGTTCGCTTATATTCAGCTGCAGCTTGAGGATTTTAAGTTGGCGGTGATATTGGGCATAAGGCAGCCATTGTCCGCAGGGCAGGAACTGTTCGTCACATGTCAGTAAGGTTGCGCCATATTCGGCTAAGGCTGATAGGAGCGGGGCAGTAATCAGGGTTTCGCGGTTTTCGATGATAATAACAGCGATGTCTTCTAATGGTACGGTATGGGACTCGCCGTTTTGTTGAATCAGCAGTTGCTGGCGTTGCAAGGATAGTTTGCCGCCGTTTTGAATAAGCAGGCTGCGCCAAGTCATGTTTTTCCCCTTATTTTTATATAAAAAATCCCTGCTTCAGGCCGTCTGAAACAGGGATAGATTAATTTAACGGACAGGCGGGCGTTTTTTCAGACGGCATGGTCTGATTTCTTTACCCAGTTCGTCGATTTGGTATTTTTAGAATGAAAGGGCGGTTTTGACGCCGATGCCTTCAATAACCCCTTTTTTACCAACAGTTATTTCTGTATGGCTCGTCCATAAGCGTGGCGCGTTCGATATCGGTCAATGGCCGTTCGCTGCCTTGCTCTAAAATACGCAGGTTGTTCAGTTTGGTTAGCCAGACGAAACGTTCGGCTGTGTAGGTGTTTTTAGCGGCTTTCGGCTCTGTCGGTTCGAAGGTGCAATGTCCCAACATTTTTTGAACAGCATCGCCGGACAGGGCGGGGCGTTGCGTCATCAGCAGGGTTTAAATACCTTCTTTAAGGCCGTCTGAAAAGATGTGCCGCAACGCTCTGCCCCTTAAGGCTTCTGCTTTAAGGGGCATCGTTTTGTCTCAATGGCAGGGATTAAAAAGGCCGAGACCTTTGCAAAATTCCTTTTCCCCAACAGCCGAAACCTAAATAAAGATTTTCGGCTGTTTTTGT
>NZ_JBQCVO010000016.1:0-15836 GCF_051958295.1 Neisseria sp. P0014.S002
TTTTACCATGGTCAACGTGACCGATGGTGCCAACGTTTACGTGCGGTTTGCTACGTTCAAATTTTTCCTTAGCCATGAGCTAATTCCTTTACATATAAAGATCGATTAAAGAACAATGGCCGTCTGAAAATTTATTTTCAGTTCAGACGGCCTTTTCTGATTAGCCTTTGCGGGCTTCAGTTACTGCAGCAGCTACGTGAGCAGGAGCTTCAGCGTATTTTTTGAACTCCATGGAGTAAGTAGCGCGGCCTTGGGTTGCAGAACGCAGGTCGGTTGAGTAACCAAACATTTCTGCCAGAGGCACTTCGGCACGAACTTTCTTACCGCCGATACCGTCATCATCCATACCCAATACAACGCCACGACGACGGTTCAAGTCGCCCATTACGTCACCCATGTATTCTTCAGGGGTTTCCACTTCAACTGCCATGATTGGCTCAAGCAGAGCAGGATTGGCTTTACGCATACCTTCTTTAAAGGCTTGAGAAGCTGCCAATTCAAAGGCCAGTTGTGAAGAGTCGACATCATGCGAAGAACCGAAGATCAAACGTACGCGTACGTCAACTACTGGGTAGCCTGCAACGATACCGTTAGGCAGGGTGTCACGGATACCTTTATCAACAGAAGGAATGAATTCGCGAGGAATCACACCACCTTTAATTTCGTCGATAAATTCGTAACCTGCACCACCCGGCTCCATAGGTTCCATTTTGATCACAACGTGACCGTATTGACCTTTACCACCGGATTGTTTAGCGTGTTTGTATTCAGCTTCAACTTCTTTGCGGATAGTTTCACGGTATGCAACTTGAGGCGCACCAATGTTAGCTTCCACACCGAATTCGCGTTTCATACGGTCAACAATAATTTCCAAGTGCAATTCACCCATGCCGGAAATAATGGTTTGACCGGATTCTTCGTCTGTACGAACACGGAAAGAAGGGTCTTCTTTAGCCAGACGGTTCAGGGCAATACCCATTTTCTCTTGGTCAGCTTTGGTTTTTGGCTCAACGGCAATATGGATTACCGGCTCAGGGAATTCCATGCGTTCCAAGATAATCGGCGCGCTTTCTGCGCACAAAGTTTCACCGGTAGTAACATCTTTCAGACCGATAGCGGCGGCGATGTCGCCAGCGCGCACTTCTTCAATTTCAGTACGGTCCGCAGCAGTCATTTGCACCAAACGACCGATACGTTCGCGAGTACCTTTTACAGAGTTCAATACGGTATCACCGGATTTCACGACACCAGAGTAAACGCGAATGAAAGTCAGCTGACCAACGTATTTGTCGTTCAACATTTTGAACGCCAATGCAGAGAATTTCTCTTCATCGCTGGCTTGACGGCTGTCTGCTTCTTCAGTGTTAGGGTTAACACCTTGAACAGGAGGAATGTCGGTAGGAGCAGGCAACAATTCTACTACTGCGTCCAACATACGTTGAACACCTTTGTTTTTAAATGCAGAACCGCACAACATTGGTTGGATTTCACCTGCCAAAGTACGTTGACGCAATGCGCCTACGATTTCTTCTTCGGTCAGCTCTTCACCACCCAAGTATTTATCCATTAATTCTTCGCTGGCTTCTGCTGCGGCTTCAATCATGTTTTGACGCCATTCTTCAGCAGTTTCAACCAACTCAGCAGGAATATCGCCATAGGTAAAGGTTGTACCTTTATCAGCTTCGTTCCAGATGATAGATTTCATTTTCAGCAGGTCAACAACACCACTGAAGCTATCTTCTGCACCAACCGGGATTACGATAGGTACAGGGTTTGCGCGCAAACGGGTTTTCATTTGCTCGACAACGCGGAAGAAGTTGGCACCTTGACGGTCCATTTTGTTTACAAATGCCAAGCGAGGAACTTGGTATTTGTTAGCTTGACGCCATACGGTTTCGGATTGAGGTTGAACACCACCTACTGCACAGTAAACCATTACTGCACCATCCAATACACGCATAGAACGCTCTACCTCTACGGTAAAGTCAACGTGTCCCGGGGTATCAATGATGTTGAAACGGTGTTCAGGGAACTGTTTCGCCATACCGGACCAATAAGAAGTCACAGCAGCAGAAGTAATGGTAATACCACGCTCTTGCTCTTGTTCCATGTAGTCGGTAGTTGCTGCACCGTCATGCACCTCACCCAACTTGTGAGTCAAACCTGTATAGAACAGAATACGTTCTGTTGTGGTTGTTTTACCCGCGTCAATATGGGCAGAAATACCAATATTGCGATACAGGCTGATAGGGGTCTTACGAGCCATTTTGTTAGCCTTTCGATATTAGAAACGGAAGTGAGAGAATGCTTTGTTAGCTTCAGCCATACGGTGTACTTCTTCACGTTTTTTCAACGCACCGCCACGACCTTCAGCCGCATCAATCAATTCGCCTGCCAAACGCAGGTCCATAGATTTCTCACCACGTTTACGGGCCGCGTCGCGAACCCAGCGCATTGCCAAAGCCAGACGACGTGAAGGACGAACTTCAACAGGAACTTGGTAGTTTGCACCACCTACACGGCGGCTTTTCACTTCCACGATAGGTTTGGCGTTTGCAATGGCTTCGTTAAATACTTCGATTGCTACTTTGCCGGTTTTTTTCTCAATTTGTTCCAGTGCACCGTAAACGATACGTTCTGCAACAGATTTTTTACCGTCAATCATCAATACGTTCATGAATTTAGTCAGCTCAACGCTGCCGAATTTAGGATCTGGCAGTACGTCGCGCTTAGGGACTTCTCTACGTCTTGGCATTTTAATTTCCTTTAATCTATTCAGTTGGGTCAATTCCCATGAATACCCAATTGAGTATTCACTTACTCGGCCGTTGTTCAGCTTAGGCGGCCGACGTGCCTATTTGAGTCCCGATAATTATTTAGGACGCTTAGCACCGTATTTAGAACGGGCTTGTTTACGGTCTTTAACACCTGCAGTATCCAAGGAACCGCGTACAGTGTGGTAACGTACACCTGGCAAGTCTTTTACACGACCGCCGCGAATCAATACGACGCTGTGCTCTTGCAGGTTGTGACCTTCACCGCCGATGTATGAAATGACTTCAAAACCATTGGTCAGGCGAACTTTACATACTTTACGCAATGCAGAGTTAGGTTTTTTAGGGGTAGTTGTGTATACACGGGTGCACACGCCACGTTTTTGCGGGCAAGCTTCCAGTGCAGGCACTTTGTTTACGTACACAGGCTTTTGACGGCCTTTGCGTACCAATTGGTTAATAGTTGGCATATTTTCTCGTCCTGTTGAGTTAAATACTTGCCGACACCATGTCGACAAGATTGGAATTATATTTTTATTGCAAGGATTTAGTCAAGCAAATGACTGATAAAGTTTGGTGTTTTCCAATTTATGTCTAAATTTTGGAAACAAAGGCCGTCTGAAAGATTCATACGGCCTTTGTCATTTTAAATAAGTCCGTAATTTGGCTCTCTACTTATTTTCTCCATTGCTTTCCTTATTTATTCAGACGGCCTTAATCTCTACCCTCTTTTAAATCCTCTAAAAAATAAAACCGCAAGACTAGCTTGCGGTTTTATTTTTACAATAATCCCGAGGGATTATTCGTCTGAAGCTTCGGTTTCAGAAATTTCTTGATCAGCTTGCTGCCATTGTTGGTGGCGGCTGCGGTGGTAGGTCAAACCTGTACCAGCAGGAATCAAACGACCAACAATCACGTTTTCTTTCAAACCACGCAGCTCGTCTTGTTTGCCCATAATAGCGGCCTCTGTCAAGACGCGGGTTGTTTCTTGGAACGATGCCGCTGAAATGAAGCTGTCTGTAGACAAGGAAGCTTTGGTAATACCCAGCAACACGTTTTCGTAACGTGCCGGCTCTTTGTCTTCAGCCATGGCTTTTTCATTGGCAAGCATCACATCACCACGCTCAACTTGCTCACCGGTAATGAACTCTGTATCACCGGAATCAACAATGTTCACTCGACGCAGCATTTGACGGATGATGACTTCGATGTGTTTATCGGAAATCTTCACACCTTGCAGGCGGTAAACCTCTTGTACCTCTTGAACAATGTAGCGAGCCAATGCTTCGATACCTTGCAGACGCAGAATGTCGTGTGGATCTACGGCACCGTCTACGATGGTTTCACCGCGGTTTACCACTTGACCGTCGTGTACCAGAATCTGTTTCTCTTTAGAAATCAGCGTTTCGTATGCCACACCGTCTACGTCGGTAATAATCAGGCGCTGTTTACCTTTGGTTTCTTTACCGAAAGAAACTGTACCGGTAATTTCTGCCAACATACCTGCATCTTTCGGCACGCGTGCTTCAAACAATTCGGCTACGCGTGGCAGACCACCGGTAATATCGCGGGTTTTAGAAGACGCTTGTGGAATACGCGCCAATACATCACCCTTACCAACTTCCTGACCTTCACGGATAGTAATCACCGCACCGACCGGGAATGCCATAGAAACTGGGGTAGTCGTACCTGGGATGCAAATTTCCAGACCGTTTTCATCCAACAGTTTGACAGTCGGACGCAA
This sequence comes from Neisseria sp. P0014.S002, assembly GCF_051958295.1. Classification (NCBI taxonomy): domain Bacteria; kingdom Pseudomonadati; phylum Pseudomonadota; class Betaproteobacteria; order Neisseriales; family Neisseriaceae; genus Neisseria; species Neisseria sp. P0014.S002. The sequence continues at coordinate 4,519 of NZ_JBQCVO010000016.1, forward strand.
CAGTTTAGAAGCACCAGAGGAACGACGTTTACCGTCAATCACTACCAAAGTAGACAAACCGGTTACATCGTCAGTTTGTTTCGCAACGGTAACACCCTCTTCCACGTTTTCGAATTTCACCATACCTGCGTGTTCGGTAATCATCGGACGGGTATGCGGATCCCAAGTTGCCAAAGTTTGACCGGCTTTAATGGCTTCGCCGTCTTGTACCAGCAGGATTGCACCGTAAGGTACTTTGTGACGTTCACGTTCGCGACCGATATCGTCGTGAATCACTACTTCACAAGAACGGCCGATAACAACCAACTCGCCTTTGTTGTTGGCAACATAACGCATTTGGCTGCTGAAACGCGCTGTACCGTTGGATTTGGCTTCTACTTGGCTGGCTGCTGCCGCACGAGATGCCGCACCACCGATGTGGAACGTACGCATGGTCAGCTGAGTACCTGGTTCACCAATGGATTGTGCAGCAATCACACCAACTGCCTCACCGGCGTTAACCAGTTTACCGCGTGCCAAGTCACGACCATAACAGTGTGCACACAGGCCATGACGGGTTTTACAAGTAATCGGCGTACGGACTTTGACTTCATCGACACCGGATTGGTCGATCATATCTACCAGTTTCTCGGTCAACAACGTACCGGCTTCAACCAAAGTCTCGCCAGTCGAAGGATCGACAACATCAGAAGCAGTAACGCGACCCAAAATACGATCGCGCAAGGCTTCAATCACATCACCGCCTTGTACCACTGCCTTCATCACAAAGCCGTCTGAAGTGCCGCAATCGTCTTCAACAACTACCAAATCTTGGGTTACGTCTACCAAACGACGGGTCAGGTAACCGGAGTTTGCAGTTTTCAACGCGGTATCCGCCAAACCTTTACGCGCACCGTGGGTCGCAATAAAGTATTGCAATACGGTCAGGCCTTCGCGGAAGTTAGAGGTAATAGGCGTTTCAATAATGGAGCCGTCAGGTTTCGCCATCAGACCACGCATACCGGACAACTGTTTAATCTGAGCCGCAGAACCACGGGCACCAGAGTCAGCCATCATGTAAATAGAGTTGAAGGACTCTTGATCAACTTCGTTGCCGTCACGGTCAATAACTTTTTGTTTGGACAGGTTGTCCATCATCGCTTTAGCGATCTTATCGCCGGCACGACCCCAGATATCGACCACTTTGTTGTAACGTTCGCCGTTGGTTACCAAACCTTGACGGTATTGGTCTTCAATTTCTTTAACTTCGGCATTAGCCTCAGCCAGCAAGGCTGCTTTTTCTTTCGGAATTTCCATATCGTCAACCGCAATAGAAATACCGCCTTTAGCCGCAAAACCGAAACCGGTATACATCAGGTGGTCGGCGAAAATAACTGTTTCACGCAAGCCGCACAGACGGAATGACGCATTAATCAGTTTAGAAATTTCTTTTTTCTTCAGCGCTTTGTTGATGTACTCGAATGGCAGGCCTTTAGGTAAGATTTCGCTCAACAATGCACGACCGACGGTTGTTTCGTAACGGTTAACGACAGGCTTAAACTCACCTGCTTCGTTTTTCACCCATTCACGCAGACGTACGGTAATTTTCGTACCCAGTTCAACCTGTTTAGTATGGTATGCACGATGCACTTCTTTCACATCGGCAAACAGGCTGCCTTCGCCTTTGGCATTGATACGGTCGCGGGTCATGTAATACAGACCCAACACGATATCTTGAGAAGGTACGATGATTGGTTCACCGTTGGCCGGAGACAATACGTTGTTTGAAGCCAGCATCAGCGTGCGTGCTTCCATTTGTGCTTCCAAGCTCAATGGAACGTGTACAGCCATTTGGTCACCGTCAAAGTCGGCGTTAAATGCGGCACACACCAATGGGTGCAACTGAATCGCTTTACCTTCGATCAGGATAGGTTCGAACGCTTGAATACCCAAACGGTGCAGGGTTGGCGCACGGTTCAGCATAATCGGATGTTCGCGGATGACTTCTTCCAATATATCCCATACTTCAGGTACTTCTTGCTCTACCAATTTTTTCGCAGCTTTAACGGTAGAAGCCAAACCTTGTTTTTCCAATTTGTGGAAAATAAATGGTTTGAACAGTTCCAAAGCCATTTTTTTCGGCAGACCACATTGGTGCAGACGCAGGTATGGGCCTACGGTAATCACGGAACGACCAGAATAGTCCACACGTTTACCCAGCAGGTTTTGACGGAAGCGGCCACCTTTACCTTTAATCATGTCTGCCAATGATTTCAGCGGACGTTTGTTGGCGCCGGTCATGGCTTTACCGCGGCGGCCGTTATCCAACAGAGAGTCAACTGCTTCTTGCAACATACGTTTTTCGTTACGAACGATGATGTCAGGCGCATGCAGTTCCAACAGGCGTTTCAGACGGTTGTTACGGTTGATAACGCGGCGGTACAAATCGTTCAAATCGGAAGTGGCAAAACGACCGCCATCCAATGGAACCAACGGACGCAAATCAGGCGGCAATACCGGCAACACATCCATAATCATCCATTCCAGTTTCATACCGGAACGCTGGAAGGCTTCCAATACTTTCAAACGTTTGGCGATTTTTTTGATTTTGGTGTCAGAACCGGTAGATTCCAGCTCTTGACGCAGGATTTCGATTTCGCCGGTAATATCCAAGGTGCGCAGCAATTCGCGGATACCTTCTGCACCCATTTTGGCATCGAAGTCGTCGCCGTATTCGTCCAGTTTGTTGTAGTAATCGTCTTCAGTCAGCAATTGACGACGTTGCAACGGAGTCATGCCGGGATCGGTTACCACAAATGCTTCAAAGTACAATACGCGTTCGATATCGCGCAAAGTCATGTCCAGTACCATACCCAAGCGGGAAGGCAGGGATTTCAAGAACCAAATGTGTGCAACTGGTGCTGCCAATTCAATGTGGCCCATGCGTTCGCGGCGTACTTTGGACAGAGTCACTTCTACGCCACATTTTTCACAGGTTACGCCTTTAAATTTCAAGCGTTTGTATTTACCGCACAAACATTCATAGTCTTTGACCGGGCCAAAGATTTTGGCGCAGAACAAACCGTCGCGCTCAGGTTTGAACGTACGGTAGTTGATGGTTTCAGGTTTTTTAACTTCGCCATAAGACCATGAGCGGATGGTTTCGGGAGAGGCAATACCGATTTTGATGGCATCAAACTCTTCTTCCATGCCGGCAGTTTGCAACGGATTAAATAAGTTCAACAAATTCATTTTTGCTCCTTGAAGGAAGTATTTTTACCGCATGGCGGATTTTCGATATTGGGAAACGCTACTTTCGATTTCAGACGGCCTAAATGCCGATTGCTTCATTCTTATTCTGAAACCGCTTTTTCAGACGACCTTAAAAGGCCGTCTGAAAACTTCTGTTTAGTAGCGTTCCAAATCGATATCCAAGCCCAGTGAGCGAATCTCTTTAACCAATACGTTGAAGGATTCAGGCATACCGGCATCGATTTTGTGTTCGCCTTTGACGATGTTCTCGTACATTTTGGTACGGCCGTTCACGTCGTCAGACTTCACAGTCAGCATCTCTTGCAGCGTGTATGCCGCGCCGTATGCTTCCAATGCCCAAACCTCCATCTCACCGAAACGTTGGCCACCGAACTGAGCTTTACCGCCCAGAGGCTGCTGGGTAACCAGACTGTATGGACCGGTAGAACGGGCGTGCATTTTTTCGTCAACCAAGTGGTGCAGTTTCAGATAGTGCATCACACCGACTGTAACCTTGCGGTCAAATGCTTCGCCTGAACGGCCGTCATACAGCGTAATTTGAGTTTTACTGTCGTTAAAGCCCAGTTTCTCAACCTCAGGATCTTCGCTTGGGTAAGCCAAGTTCAACATTTCGCGGATTTCAGACTCTTTCGCACCGTCGAATACTGGAGAGGCGAAAGATGCACCTTTACGCAGGTTGGAAGCCAATTCGATAATTTCTTCATCTGTCAGGCTGTCCAAATCTTCTTTCTTACCGCTACTGTTGTAGAGTTTGTTCAAGAATTCACGCAGCTCACTGGCTTTGCGCTGCTCTTTCAGCATACGGTCGATGCGTTCGCCGATACCTTTTGCCGCCCAACCCAAGTGAACTTCCAAAATCTGACCGATGTTCATACGGGAAGGTACGCCCAATGGGTTCAGTACGATGTCTACCGGACGGCCATCAGCCATGTAAGGCATGTCTTCCACTGGCAGAATGCGTGATACCACACCTTTGTTACCGTGGCGACCCGCCATTTTGTCACCGGCTTGCAGACGGCGTTTGATGGCGATAAATACTTTCACCATTTTTTGTACGCCCGGTTGCAGCTCGTCGCCTTGGGTCAGTTTTTTCTTCTTGATCTCATACAACTCGTCTGCTTCTTCGCGTTTTTGTTGCAGGCTCAATTTAATCAGTTCCAACTGTTTGGCCAAGTCTTCGTCAGCCAGACGGATGTCAAACCAATCATGTTTGCTGGACAGGCTTGCCAAATATTCGGTAGTGATTTCGCTGCCTTTAGCCAGCTTCATCGGACCACCATTGGCTTTTTGACCCACAATCATACGCTCGATACGGTCGAATGCGTCATTATCGAAAATACGCAATTGATCGCCCAAATCTTGACGGTAACGTTTCAATTCAGAATCAATAATGGATTGAGCACGTTTGTCGCGTTGAATGCCTTCACGAGTAAAGACTTGAACGTCGATAACGGTACCGCTCATACCGGTAGGCATACGCAACGAGGTGTCTTTTACGTCGGATGCTTTTTCACCAAAGATTGCACGCAGCAGTTTTTCTTCAGGAGTCAGTTGGGTTTCGCCTTTAGGTGTTACTTTACCTACCAAGACGTCACCAGCTTCTACTTCTGCACCGATATATACGATACCGGATTCATCCAAACGGTTTTGCATACGTTCGGACAAGTTCGGAATATCGCGGGTAATGTCTTCCGCACCCAGTTTAGTGTCACGTGCAACAACGTTCAGTTCTTCAATGTGAATCGAAGTGTAACGATCGTCCGCAGCCACTTTTTCTGAAATCAGAATCGAGTCTTCGTAGTTGTAACCGTTCCATGGCATGAAGGCGATGGTCATATTTTGACCCAAAGCCAACTCGCCCAAGTCGGTAGATGCACCGTCGGCTACCAAGTCACCACGTTGCAACACATCGCCTGCTTTTACAGCCGGACGTTGGTTGATGTTGGTAGATTGGTTGGAACGGGTGAATTTAACCAAGTTGTAAATATCGACACCCACTTCACCGGCAGTCGCTTCATCATCATGAACACGAACCACAACGCGGTTGGCGTCTACATACTCAACCACACCACCACGGCGGGCAACGATTGCAGTTGCAGAGTCAACGGCAACAGAACGTTCGATACCGGTACCAACCATTGGTTTTTCAGGACGCAGGCACGGTACGGCCTGACGTTGCATGTTGGCACCCATCAATGCACGGTTCGCGTCATCATGTTCCAAGAATGGAATCAGAGATGCTGCAACGGATACCACTTGACCGGTTGCCACGTCCATATATTGGACGCGGTCAGGCGTTGCCATAATAGTTTCGCCTTTTTCACGACAAGTAACCAAGTCGCCAATCAGATTACCGTCTTTGTCCAAATCGGCATTCGCCTGTGCAATCACATAACGGCCTTCTTCGATAGCAGACAAGTAGTCGATTTCTTCAGTTACTTTGCCATCGACAACACGGCGGTAAGGGGTTTCCAAGAAGCCATAATCATTGGTACGCGCATAAACAGACAATGAGTTGATCAAACCAATGTTTGGACCTTCAGGTGTTTCAATAGGACATACACGGCCATAGTGGGTTGGATGTACGTCTCGCACTTCAAAGCCTGCACGTTCGCGAGTCAAACCGCCAGGGCCCAATGCAGATACACGGCGTTTATGGGTTACTTCAGACAATGGGTTGGTCTGATCCATAAATTGGCTCAATTGGCTGGAACCGAAGAATTCTTTAATCGCGGCAGAAACAGGTTTTGCATTGATCAAGTCATGCGGCATCAAGTTCTCAGATTCTGCTTGGTTCAAACGCTCTTTAACTGCACGTTCTACACGAGCCAAACCGCTGCGGAATTGGTTTTCAGTCAACTCACCCACAGAACGAACACGACGATTGCCCAAGTGGTCGATATCGTCTACTTCGCCATGACCGTTACGCAGTTCAACCAATGTAGCAATAGAAGCAACAATGTCTTCAACGCTCAGAACGTAACCGCCTTTTTCAGCTGCGCCAGCCAAAGTTTCGTTCAGCAAACGGCCATACCAAGAGTTTTGTTGCGCTTCAGACAATTTTTGCTCGTATGTGCGCGTATTAAATTTCATACGGCCTACGCGAGACAAATCATAGCTGTCTTCACTAAAGAACAAGCGGTTGAAGAGCTGTTCAACAGCTTCTTCGGTAGGCGGTTCGCCAGGACGCATCATGCGGTAAATCGCTACGCGTGCAGCTTGCTGATCAGCAGTTTCGTCTGTACGCAGAGTGCTGGAGATGTAACCACCTTGATCCAATTCATTGATATAAAGGGTCGTAATTTCTTTTACGCCATGGATATCAAGCTTAGCCAACAGTTCTTCTGTAATTTCATCGTTAGCAGAAGCCAATACTTCACCGGTTTCCGGATCAATCAGATCAGCAGCCAATGCTTTGCCTATCAGGCTTTCTGGCTCTACATCCAAACGAGTCAAGCCTGCATTGGTAATATCACGGATATTTTTCGCAGTAATGCGTTTACCTTTGGCGACCAGTACATTGCCTTCTTTATCCAAGATATCAACTTTAGCAGTTTCACCTTTCAGACGGCCTGCAATCAGATCCGTTTGAACACCGTTTGAAGACAAATAGAAAGTTTCTTTGTCGTAGAAAATATCCAAGATTTGTTCATTGTTGTAGCCCAAAGCTTTCAACAAAATCGTAACCGGCATTTTACGGCGACGGTCGATACGGAAATACAACAAATCTTTTGGATCAAATTCGAAATCCAACCATGAACCACGGTAAGGAATAATACGAGCAGAGAACAACAGCTTACCGGAAGAATGTGTTTTACCACGGTCATGCTCAAAGAACACGCCAGGAGAACGGTGCAGCTGGGAAACAATTACACGCTCAGTACCATTGATGACAAAAGAGCCACTTGGCGTCATCAATGGGATTTCACCCATATACACTTCGTTTTCACGAACTTCTTTTACAGTCGGCTTAGATGCTTCTTTATCCAAAATTACCAAACGGATACGGGCACGCAATGGAGCCGCGTAAGTAATGCCGCGCAATTGACACTCAGGAATATCGAACAAAGGCTCGCCCAATGTGTAATGCACAAACTCCAATCGCGCATAACCGTTATGGCTCACAATCGGGAAAATAGAATTAAATGCTGCTTGCAGACCATCATCAGTGCGTTGGTCAAAAGCATTTTCCAGCTGCAAAAATTTCGCATAAGAGTCAATTTGGGTTGCCAGCAGGAAAGGAACATCTAAGACATTCTCTCGCTTTGCAAAACTCTTACGGATACGTTTTTTCTCGGTAAACGAATAGCTCATATACACTCCGAAAAGCAATTTTAAATAATAGGCCGTCTGAAACAACGGCATGCATCAACCTGGTATTTACATTTATTTGCAATGATTTTATAAAGACTATGCAAATAAATGTAAACAATGCCTGATGCTTATTTTAAGAAGTAAAATAAGGCTGGCAGAAAACTGCCAGCCTTCATAGGAAGCATCAAATTATTTGATTTCGACTTTAGCGCCGGCTTCTTCCAGTTGTTTTTGGATGTCTTCAGCTTCAGCTTTAGAAACACCTTCTTTCAGAGTTTTAGGTGCACCGTCAACGATGTCTTTAGCTTCTTTCAGACCCAGGCCAGTGATAGCGCGGACAACTTTAATCACGCCAACTTTTTGATCACCGGCAGAAGCCAATACTACGTCGAATTCAGTTTTTTCTTCAGCAGCAGCTGCACCAGCACCTGCAGGACCTGCAACTGCAACTGCAGCAGCAGAAACGCCAAATTTTTCTTCAAAAGCTTTAACCAGGTCGTTCAATTCCATTACGGTCAAAGAACCAACGGCTTCCAAAATGTCTTCTTTAGTAATAGCCATGCTATTTATACTCCAAATATTGTATTAAAAAATAATTGATTAAATGAAACAAAATCGATTAAGCGGCTTCTTCGCCAGCTTTTTTCTCTGCCAAAGCAGCCAAACCACGTGCAAAGCCTGATACAGGAGCTTGCATAACGAACAACAGTTTGGACAGCAGCTCTTCGCGACTTGGAATAGAAGCCAACTCAGCAACCTGAGCAGGATTCATCACTTCGCCATTGTAAGAACCAGCTTTAACGATAATTTTGTCATCTTTTTTCGCGAATTGGTGCAGCACTTTAGCAGCAGCAACAGCATCTTCAGAAGCAGCGTAAACCAATGGACCAACCATTTGATCGGCCAAACCTGCGAATGAAGTACCCTCTACTGCGCGACGAGCCAGAGTATTTTTCAGAACGCGCAAGTAAACGCCTTCTTTACGTGCATTCGCACGAAGCTCAGTCATGCTGGAAACACTGATACCGCGATATTCAGCGACTACGAGAGTTTGAGCGTTAGCAATTGCTGCGCTAATTTCCTCTACGGCCACTTTCTTGGTTTCAATATTGAGACTCAAGGTCTACCTCCCACTGTTTATAAACAGGATACCGAAATGATATCCCACCAGCGCGGTAACCTAAAAAGACATCTTACAAGCAATCTTGCAATGTGTTTCAGGACTACCGTCTGCGTAGGGCAGTTACGATTAAATCTTACGATCCCTACGGTCTTGGACATCTACTTAATTTTAAGTAGCCCAAATTCAGGCAATCCAGAAAACTGGATCACCTGAAAATTTCTTAGTTGTTCACGCTTGCAGTATCAACGCGGACACCCAAACCCATAGTGCTGGATACAGCAACTTTTTTCAGGTACTGACCTTTAGCAGCAGCAGGTTTGGCTTTAACGATAGCATCCAGCAACGCATTGAAGTTTTCTTTCAAGTCAGCTTCAGTGAAAGAAGCACGACCGATAGTTGCATGAACGATACCGGCTTTATCTGTACGGTATTGTACTTGACCTGCTTTTGCATTTTTAACTGCTTCAGCAACGTTAGGAGTAACAGTACCTACTTTAGGGTTTGGCATCAGGCCACGAGGACCTAAGATGGTACCCAATTGACCAACAATACGCATTGCATCAGGAGAAGCGATAACAACGTCAAAGTTCAGGTTACCAGCTTTGATTTCAGCGGCCAGATCTTCAAAACCGACAATATCTGCACCAGCTTCTTTAGCAGCATCTGCATTTGCACCTTGAGTAAACACGGCTACGCGAGTTGTTTTACCGGTACCTTTAGGCAGAACGACTGAACCACGGATAACTTGGTCAGATTTACGAGGATCAACACCCAAGTTGAAAGATACATCAACAGACTCGTCAAATTTAGCAGTGGCAGCTTTTTTAACCAAAGCAATTGCTTCATCGATTGCGTACAGTTTGTTAGCTTCAACAGAAGAGCGCAGAGCTTTCAAGCGTTTAGATACTTTAGCCATTATACAACACCCTCCACATCCAAGCCCATTGAGCGAGCAGAGCCGGCGATAGTACGAACAGCAGCATCCAAGTCAGCAGCAGTCAAATCAGGCTCTTTAGTTTTAGCAATTTCTTCCAACTGAGCGCGGGTCAATTTACCCACTTTGTTAGTCAGAGGATTAGAACTACCTTTTTGCAGACCAGCAGCTTTTTTCAACAAGATAGAAGCTGGTGGAGTTTTCATCACAAAAGTGAATGATTTATCTGCAAATGCAGTGATCACGACTGGAATTGGCAAACCAGGTTCCATACCTTGGGTTGCAGCATTAAATGCTTTACAGAATTCCATGATGTTCAAACCACGTTGACCCAAAGCTGGACCAACTGGGGGAGATGGATTGGCTTTACCTGCAGGAATTTGCAGTTTGATGTAGCCGATAATTTTCTTTGCCACTTAAGGACTCCTAAAAACGGGTATAACGCGGAACCATTCCGCTTCCCAAACAGAATTTGCGATTATATCCGCTTAAAAAAAATTTTTCAAGCGAATTAAACCACTTAAATCTTTTCAACCTGACCGAACTCTAATTCAACCGGTGTTTCACGACCAAAAATCTGAACTGAAACACGCAATCTATTACGCTCGTAGTTAACCTCATCAACAATTCCATTGAAATCAGCAAATGGGCCTTCATTCACACGAACCTGCTGACCAACCTCGAATTCAACTTTTGGTTTTGGCTTCTCAACACCTGTTTTGGCTTGTTGCAAAATAGCATCTGCATCTTTTTGAGAAATTGGGATTGGGCGATTTCCGCTACCACCTACAAAACCATTTACTCGAGGAGTACTCTTAACCAAGTGCCATGAATCATCGGTCATTTCCATTTCAACCAACACATAGCCTGGATAGAATTTACGCTCACTGATGGTTTTTCGGCCATTTTTGATATCTACCACTTCCTCTACAGGAACGAGAATCTGACCGAAATATTCTTCCATGTTTTCACGAGCAATACGCTCTTTCAATGTTTTTTGAACATTTTTCTCGAAACCGGAATAGGCCTGTACCACATACCAACGCTTTGACATCTTTACCCTTTCCTATTTAATAAAACATCAAAAAACAACCATGAAATAATTGTATCTGCCGCATAAATGAAGGCTGCTAAAACTGCAACGAAGATAATCACGAATACAGTCATTTTGACCGCTTCATCACGACTCGGCCAAACTACCTTCTTAAACTCAGTCCAAGAGCTCTTAAAATATGCAAACAGACCTTCTTTCTTTTCAGGAGCCGGCTTATTACTTACCACAACTTCCTTTTTCTGATGGTCTTCTTTGCGTCCAGACGGATGTTCTGTCATCTTTACTCACTTATCAATACCCCACCCGCCTTCATTTTAGATAGCGGCATTGATCCATTAATTAATTCCAAATAATCTTAAAACTTAAGTACAAAAAAATTAACCGGCACAAGGCCGGTTAATTTTTTATTTGGCAGGCCAAGAGGGTCTCGAACCCCCAACCCTCGGTTTTGGAGACCGATACTCTACCAATTGAGCTATTGGCCTCTAAACTTAAGCGATTACAGAAGAAACCACACCCGCACCTACGGTACGACCACCTTCGCGAATCGCAAAGCGCAGACCCTCTTCCATAGCGATAGGCGCAATCAGTTCTACAGTAATGGTTACGTTCTCACCTGGCATTACCATTTCTACGCCTTC
>NZ_JBQCVO010000017.1:0-12982 GCF_051958295.1 Neisseria sp. P0014.S002
AAGAAGGTGGTCATAAGAAATCCCCTAAATGTCTTAGTAGGAATTTAGGGGATTTTGGGGAATTTTGCAAAGGTCTCAGGCCGTCTGAAATCTCAGTTTCAGACGGCCTTTGAGTTTATGAACGCTGAACAAGTTATTTATGCTTCTTCTGATTTTGTATTGGGCAAAACGCAGTTCAGAATAATGGCCAATACGGCGCATAAACCTACACCGGCGAAGCTTAAAGTACCTATTTTGATAATCATGCCGCCGATACCGGTCGTCAATACGGAGCTAACGATAACCAGATTTTTCGGCTGCATCAAATCGACTTTCGCATCAATCAATGTTTTGATGCCCAAAGAGGCGATTGTACCGAACAGCAGCAACATAATGCCGCCCATAACCGGCATGGGAATCGAAGCCAAAAACGCGTTAAATTTACCGAAAAACGCCATCAAAATCGCAAAAATTGCCGCCCAAGTCATGATAACGGGGTTGCTGTTTTTGGTAATCATCACCGCGCCGGTTACTTCGCCGTAAGTGGTTACAGGAGGGCCGCCAATCAAACCGGCTACGCACACGCCCAAGCCGTCGCCGGCGAGGGTTTTGTCCAAGCCCGGGTCTTTGGTGTAGTTTTTGCCGGTTACATTACCGATAGCCATAATGCCGCCGATGTGTTCGATGGCCGGGGCGATGGCGACGGGCAACATAAACAAAGCAGCCTGCCAGTTGACTTGAGGCGTTTCAAAATGAGGGACGGCAAACCAAGGAGCGTTGATGATGGCGCTGGTATCGACAAGGCCCATGATCAAAGCCAATACATAGCCGGAAGCCACGCCGATCAGAATTGGAATCAGCTTCATCATTTTGCTGCCGAAGACAGAAACAATAACGGGTACCGCAAAGGTAAAGCCGGACAGAATCAGCGAGTCGATATAGTCGATGACCTGTTTTCCATCTGCCTGACCCATGGCCATGCTGCTGGCTGCAGCGGCTACGGACAAACCGATTACCATAATCACCGGGCCGATAACCACGGGCGGTAACAGTTTGTGTACCGCATCCAGACCGCGCCATCTGATCAGCGCGGCAAAGACAAAGTACATGAAGCCGGCCGCAAACAGGCCGAACATGGTAGAAGGCAGGCCCCATTCGCCGATGGAGTAGATAATCGGTGCGATAAAGGCAAAAGAAGAGCCGAGGAAAATCGGCACTTTACATTTCGTAACCAATTGGAACAACAAAGTGCCCAAGCCTGCGCCCAATAATGCCAAAGCCGGGTTCAGTCCCGTCAAAAGCGGTACAAGCACCATGGCACCGAATGCGACAAACAAAATCTGCGCACCGGCTATCGCCGTTTTAAGCTGGTTCATAAAAGCTCCGAAGAAAATTTAAACGGCGCAAATTATACTGATTTATCCTAGTCATGAACATTTATTTACAAAAGGCCGTCTGAACAAATGTAACGATGACACCTGTTCAGACGGCCTTGTTCGATAGCGAATGGTTAATAACTTATCAAAATCGATTAGGAAAATTTTCAGCCGCGCGTTTCGCGCCAAACCAAATAATCGCGCAGAGGCGGCATGGGCGGATTGATGCAGTGCGGACAGATGCCGGTTGTATCTTCATCATCGCTATCGATATGGTAGTCGTTCGGATCGAAGCGCACCTGCTGCATGACGGCTTGCGCCAAAGCTTGAGCCTGTACGACATCAAAGCGGAATTTTTCAAGGATTTCGTTTAATAGGCGGATTTCGCCGTCGCTGAAAGATTCGCTGTGTTTGATAATGAGGCGTTGATAATCTTCATTGCTGATTTTTTCGTGAAGTAAATCGGTCTGGATAGTCATGATTTTTATTGTTGAAATAAGATGGTCAAGGTGCAGATTATAGCGGATATTGTGGCGGATGTTTCAAAGTCCGTGTTCTGGTTCGGAAAGTGTCCCTTTTTTGGCTTTTTTCGGTATTAGGTTGTTTAATTTAGAGTTAATTGCTTGGTAATCGTCGCTATAAAAAAATTCTCCAATGTATATGGTTTTCCCATGATAAACAAATGACCATGCACCTTGTTTACTATTTGGTTGTCGTAAGGGGCTGGAGATGGTGGATGTATTCCTTCTCTGACTCAAATAGTTACGCAGTGTGATTTTAGTGTTTTTAGTATTTGCATAGTTCTCATGTGGCTGCCATTGCGATATTTCTACGAGTGAAAATTTTTTACCTTTTCCCAATCCAAACAGCGCGAATTGGTGTGAAAGTATTCCATTTTGAACATGGATATATTCTTGTCCAAAAAGTTGCCACAGTAAGTCATAAATACATTGGCAAGAAAGTAGGCCTAAAAATATGAGGAGTATGATATTAAATGTTGATTCAAAATTTAAATTTGGAATGTTTGCCAATATCAATAGTACGATTACAAGATCTCTGCAAGTTAATAGAAGTTTGAGTCTGTTGCGTATAATTTTTGCTGACAAGGTAATTTTGCTAGGTGTTTGTTCAATTTTATAACGCGAAGATGCCATCAATAGCCTCCTATTTTTTCATCCTGATACGCTTTTTGCAGCGGTGTAATTTGCGCCAAGCGGGCATGATCGATTTGTTCGGCAATTAAATGGGATTTGCCTTGCGCGCGGCACTCGGCGGCAATTTTGCCTGCATCTACTTGGTTGGCGGCCTCAAGTAAGGCCAGCCAGTGATCACGCTGCGGATAGGGGGCGTCTTCAAGGTTCAGACGGCCTTGTTTGTCGGCCACGCAGACGTTTAAGGCCGTCTGAAAACGTTCTGGGCGGCGGAATGCGTCGGTTTTTTTCAAAACATTCAAAATGGTTTTGCTTTTGAACTGCCAGACTTGATGGAACATGATGTGCCAACGGCAGACAAGTTCGGCAAGCTCGGCGCAGTGTTTGGGTGCGCGCAGGCGTTGATTGACTTCACGGACGGGTTCGACGCCGTTGATATCATGTCCGTAGTGTTTCGGCAGGATATCGGTCGGTGTTTTTGCCTTGCCTAAGTCGTGCAATAAGGCGGCATAGCGTTCGGCGAGGGACAGATTCATTTCTGCTGCTCGTTGTACAACCATCAGCGTATGAATACCGCTGTCGATTTCGGGATGATAGTCAGCGCGTTGCGGTACGCCGAACAGGGCATCTACTTCGGGTAGTAAAACTTTGAGTGCGCCGCATTCGCGTAAAACTTCAATCATTCGGCGCGGATTTTTTTCCATCAAGCCTTTGGCCAATTCCTGCCAGACGCGTTCGGCAACCAAGGCATCTGCTTCACCGTTTTCTACCATTTGCCGCATCAGCGACATGGTTTCATCGGCAATTTGAAAACCATAACGCGCGGCAAAACGGGCGATACGCAAAATCCGCACGGGGTCTTCGGCAAAGGCAGGCGAAACGTGGCGCAGGATGCCGGCCGTCAAGTCTTGTTGTCCGCCAAAAGGATCGATGATTGTGCCGTCTGAATCCTGAGCCATGGCATTGATGGTCAGGTCGCGGCGCATCAGGTCTTGTTCCAGCGTAACGTCTTTATCGGCATGAAAACTGAATCCGGCATAGCCTTTGGCGGTTTTGCGCTCGGTACGGGCGAGGGCGTATTCTTCATGGCTGTCCGGATGGAGAAAGACGGGAAAATCCTTGCCGACAGGTTGATAGCCTTGAGCCAACATGGTTTGCGCATCTGCACCGATGACTACCCAGTCGCGATCCTTAACGGGCAGGCCTAACAGATGGTCGCGGACTGCGCCGCCGACAAGATAAGTTTTGATGGTTTGTGTATTCATATAAAAATCGAACGATATAAAAAGGCCGTCTGAAAAGCCGTATTGGGTTTTCAGACGGCCTGAGTCAGAACGCTATTATGAGGCTTTAGGCTTGTTGCCGTCGATGATTTTCAAACCAGCGGAGCCAAGTCTTTGATTTCGTAACGCAAGACTTTTACACCCCCATCTGCCTGCCGCTTCGTCCAAAGCGGCAACAACAGGTTGAAAATTATTTCAGTTATAATAAGTCCATTCAAATACGGAGCAGCAAATAATGCAGACTTGGCACGAGGCAATTGGTGCGGAAAAAGAAAAGGCGTATTTTCAAACTATTTTGGAGAAGGTGCGCCATGAAAGGCAGGCGGGGATAACCGTTTATCCGCCTGAACGCGATGTATTCAATGCCTTTCGGACGACTGAATTCGGAAATGTAAAAGTAGTGATATTGGGGCAAGACCCGTATCACGGCGCAGGTCAGGCACATGGTTTGGCGTTTTCCGTGCAACCTGAAATTGCGGTGCCGCCGTCGCTGGTCAATATTTATAAAGAGTTGGCGACGGATATTGAGGGCTTTCAGATTCCGCAACACGGCTATTTGCAGCATTGGGCGGAACAGGGCGTGTTGCTGTTGAACACGGTATTGACTGTCCGTGCCGGTGCGGCGCATTCTCATGCGACTTTTGGTTGGGAGGCGTTTACCGATGAAGTTATCCGACAATTGGATAAGGAACGCGAGCATTTAGTCTTTATGCTGTGGGGCAGCCATGCGCAGAAGAAAGGCGCGTTTATCGACCGCAACCGCCATTTGGTGCTGACCGCGCCGCATCCTTCGCCCTTGTCGGCGTATCGTGGCTTTTTCGGCTGCAAACATTTTTCGCAGGCAAACGCTTATTTGCAGGCGCATGGTTTAGAGCCGATTGATTGGCAGGTTTAATAAGATAAAAGGCCGTCTGAAAGCAGATTTTCAGACGGCCTTATGATTTAGTCTCAAATCGAATATTCAATCAGTTCGTTTTGAGAAAAGACATAAACCTGTTTTGGAATCAGCTTCAATTCTTTGCCTTCGGCGATTTGGTAACGCGCGGCATCGCTGCCAGCCAGCGTGATATGTACGTCTTGTTTGTCGTGTTTTACCAAAATATGCGTCAATGCGCCGACGGCGTGGATTTTTTCTATTTTGGCACGAATCATCGGGGTTTCGTGTTCGGCGGCAAGCTGCCATTCGTGTGGTCGGATGTAGCCGGTGGCGGTTTGCTCCTGCCATTTGTAGTGCGCGTCCAATTTCCATGCGAAGCCGTTGTAGTGCCAGATGCCTTTTTCGATACGACCTTCAAAAGCGTCGGTTTCGCCTAAGAACTCGGTAACGAAGGCGTTTTCAGGTTTGCGGTAAATGGCTTCGGCGCTGCCGGTTTGTTCGATTTTGCCGTGATTCATGACGACGATTTCGTCGGAAACTTCAAGGGCTTCTTCTTGGTCGTGTGTAACCAAAATGCTGGTTACGCCTAGGTTGTGATGAATGTCGCGCAGCCAAGTGCGTAATTCTTTGCGTACTTTGGCATCCAGCGCGCCGAAGGGTTCGTCCAAAAGCAGGAGTTTCGGTTCGACCGCAAGCGCGCGGGCGAGGGCGATGCGCTGGCGTTGGCCGCCGGAGAGCTGGTGCGGATAGGATTTGGCGAGGTGGGAGAGCTGCACGAGTTTGAGCAATTCTTCGACTTTGGCGCGGATTTGTTCTTTGGACGGGCGTTCGGACTTGGGCAATACGGTCAAACCGAAAGCAACGTTGTCAAACACGTTCATGTGGCGGAAAAGGGCGTAGTGTTGGAACACGAAACCGACTTTGCGCTCGCGCACATGCTTGGCGGTAACGTCTTGGCCGTCAAAGAGAATTTGGCCGCCGTCGGCGTTTTCCAGTCCGGCGATGATGCGTAGGAGCGTGGTTTTGCCGCAGCCGGAAGGACCGAGCAGGGAAACGAGTTTGCCGGTGGGGACGTTGAGGTTAATGTTTTTCAGCGCGTGGAAACTGCCGAAGTGTTTGTTTAGGTTTTGGATGGTGATGCTCATGCTGCGTTCCTTTCGGCGGCGGCGAGTTTTTTATCTTGTAATTTGGTGATGATATTTTGCACCAGCAAGGTGGCCAAGGCTAAAAGTGCCAATACGCCGGAGAGGGCGAATGCGCCGGTGAAGTTGTATTCGTTGTAGAAAATTTCGACCAAAAGCGGGATGGTATTGGTTTCGCCACGGATATGCCCCGATACCACGCTGACCGCGCCGAACTCGCCCATCGCGCGGGCGTTGGTGAGGATGATGCCGTAGAGCAGCGCCCATTTGATGTTCGGCAGGGTAACGCGCCAAAACATCTGCCAGCCGCTTGCGCCGAGTATCAGCGCTGCCTGTTCTTCGCTGTCGCCCTGCGCCTGCATCAGCGGGATGATTTCGCGTGCGACAAAGGGGAAGGTAACGAACAGCGTCGCCAAAATAATGCCGGGGATGGCGAAGATAATCTGTATGCCTTGCGCTTCCAGCCAGCCGCCCAATGCCGTGTGCGCGCCGAACAATAAGACGAACATCAAACCGGCCACCACGGGCGATACGGAAAACGGCAAATCGAGCAGGGTGGTCAGCAACTGCTTGCCGCGGAAGTCGAAACGGGTCAGCAGCCACGCCATCGCCACGCCCAATACGGCATTGACGGGAACGACAATCAGCGCGGTAATCAGCGTTAATTTGATGGCAGACCATGCCTCGGGATCGATCAAGGATTGCAGGTACAAATCCCAACCGCCTTTTAAGGCCTCATAGAATACGGCAACCAAAGGCACGACCAGCATCAGCAGCAGAAAGCCCAAGGCGGTA
Organism: Neisseria sp. P0014.S002; assembly: GCF_051958295.1. Classification (NCBI taxonomy): domain Bacteria; kingdom Pseudomonadati; phylum Pseudomonadota; class Betaproteobacteria; order Neisseriales; family Neisseriaceae; genus Neisseria; species Neisseria sp. P0014.S002. The sequence continues at coordinate 6,604 of NZ_JBQCVO010000017.1, forward strand.
GCAGTCAGCAACACGCGCAGCCAACGCGGTTCGCTCAGGTTTGGATTGGTGGAATGGGTTTTCATGTTAGTGAAGTCTCTATTTATTCTTGTATCCGTTTAGGCCGTCTGAAAAATGTTTGCTTGGTGTTTCAGACGGCCTGTTGTTTGTTAAACCTTTGCTCCGGCACGGCGGCTCAAAGTCCATTGCATAATGTTCAAAATCAGCAGGATAACAAATGAAATCATCAGCATAAACAGAGCAACGGCTGATGCGCCCTGAGCATCGTATTGCTCCAGTTTGCCGGTAATAATCAAGGGCAGGATTTCAGACACCATCGGAATATTGCCCGCGATAAAAATGACAGAGCCGTATTCGCCGGTAGAGCGGGCAAACATCATGCCCGCGCCGGTTAACAGGGCCGGTGTGATTTCAGGCAAGAGGACGCGGCGAAACGTAGTCCAACGGCTTGCGCCCAAAGTCGCCGCCGCTTCTTCATATTCGCCCGATAATTCTTCCAATACCGGCTGCACGGCGCGGACGATAAAGGGCAGGCTGACGACAATCAGCGCAATCCAAATGCCGATGGGTGTAAAGGCGATTTTGATGCCCAAAGGCTCAAAAAAACGGCCTATCCAGCCATTGGGCGCATACAGGGTCGCCAACGCAATGCCTGTTACCGCCGTCGGCAGCGCAAACGGCAAATCGACCAAAGCGTTTACCAACCCTTTGCCCGGAAATTCGTAGCGCACCAATACCCAGGCAACCAACGTGCCGAACACGATATTGGTCAACATCGCATAAAACGACATTCGCAAACTCAGCCAGACGGCCGCCAAGACATTGGGTTCGGTAATCGTGTTCCAAAATCCGCTCCAGCCAATTTCCGCCGCTTTGGCCGCCATCATCGCAAACGGCAAAACCACCAAAAGCGACAGGCACAAAACCGTCAAGCCTAGGCTGAGCTTAAAACCCGGCAATACAGAAGGTGTTTTGAGTAACAACATAATGGCAACCGTCAGAATTTAATACACGCTTACTTTAACAAGGCCGTCTGAAAACTGGAAAGAATGCTTTGTTTGGTATAAAGACGATTTTGTTATATTGAAAAGATGAAAAGGCCGTCTGAACATCAAATTTCAGACGGCCTTGCTGGTGTTGGGGAATCAATAAGCAACAGATTCAGGCGATGAGGGCTGGTGTTGCGCCGCGTCATAGTTTTCCTGAGCCGAGCGGACGGCTTTTTCCAAACCATTGATCCGTTCGAGATAGCGGGCATAGTTGCGTTCATTACCATAACGCACTTTTTTGCCTTCTTCCAAATTTTTCTTGGCAGTATCTAAAGCACGCTTGGCCGCGCCGACATCAGCCGGATTGACCGGGGCGACAGCTTCTTCTGCTTGCTCGGTTTTGCTTGGGGAAATCAGCGTTGCCGGTGTTGAAACAGGCGCAGAAGTATATACGGACGGTTTGCCGATATTGCTGGCTTTGCAGTTTTTGCCGCCGGCTTGGGTATAGACTTTGCGGCCTGCGGAATCGGTACATTCAAAAATGGGCGCGGCGGAAACTGCAGTTGTCAAAGCGAGCAGTAATGTGCTGATCCAAATTTTGTTCATTTTTTATTTTTCCTTAAAACCATTTCCACCAAACAAACAAAGCCGCAATCATGATGATGTTGGCGAAGAGGATGGGTTTCCACTGTCTGGGTGCGCGCCGCAATTCGGCGCCCGAGCGCGTGCGGCGGATATAGAAAAACGGGCTGAGCAGCATGGAGGCGGCACATACCAAAATAATTACGGCGTAATAGATTTTGTGCGTTTCCATATCGTTTCTCCGTTTCAGACGGCCTGAAATACTGCCTACAACGCATTTTTGCGTGAAGCGTTGTCTGTTTTTATCTTGCATTGAAATTGGGCGCATTTGCCATGGCCTCAATCCTGAGGTCTTTGCAAAAATATGCTACAATCGCGTCCGATTATAACATTCTATTTATAAAGGTTTTACGAATAATGATTTCTACCAACGGCATCACCATGCAGTTCGGCGCAAAGCCGCTGTTTGAAAACGTATCCGTCAAATTTGGCGAAGGCAACCGTTACGGCTTGATCGGCGCCAACGGCTCAGGCAAATCCACCTTCATGAAAATCCTCGGCGGCGATTTGGAACAGACTGCCGGCGAAGTCGCGATTGAAAACGGCGTGCGTTTGGGTAAATTGCGCCAAGACCAGTTTGCCTACGAAGACATGCGCGTGCTGGACGTGGTGATGATGGGTCACACCGAAATGTGGGCGGCAATGACCGAGCGTGATGCGATTTACGCCAATCCCGAAGCCACCGAAGACGACTACATGAAAGCCGCCGAACTGGAGGCTAAGTTCGCCGAATACGACGGCTACACCGCCGAAGCACGCGCTGCCGAATTGTTGAGCGGCGTGGGCATTTCCGAAGATTTGCACAATGCGACCATGGCAGAAGTTGCCCCGGGCTTCAAACTGCGCGTATTGCTGGCGCAAGCCCTGTTCTCCAAGCCAGACGTATTACTTTTGGACGAACCGACCAATAACTTGGACATTAATACCATCCGTTGGTTGGAAGGTGTGTTGAACCAATACGACTCCACCATGATCATTATCTCGCACGACCGTCACTTTTTGAACGAAGTCTGCACACACATGGCGGATTTGGACTACAACACCATCACCATCTATCCGGGCAATTACGACGACTATATGCTCGCTTCCGCCCAATCGCGTGAGCGCACCCTGAAAGACAACGCCAAAGCCAAAGAGAAACTGCAAGAGCTGCAAGAGTTCGTTGCTCGCTTCTCCGCCAACAAATCCAAAGCCCGTCAGGCAACCAGTCGTCTGAAACAGGCAGACAAAATCAAATCGGAGATGGTCGAAGTCAAACCTTCTACCCGTCAAAACCCATATATCCGTTTTGAAGCCGATGAAAAAGCCAAGTTGCACCGTCAGGCTGTGGAAGTTGAAAAACTGGCCAAACGTTTTGAAACCCAGTTGTTTAAAAACCTGAACTTTATCCTTGAAGCAGGCCAGCGCCTCGCCATCATCGGCCCGAACGGCGCAGGTAAATCTACCTTGCTGAAACTCTTGGCAGGCGCATACAACCCCGAATATTCAGACGGCCTGCTGCCGGACGAAGGCACCATCAAATGGGCGGAAAAAGCCAGTGTTGGCTACTATCCGCAAGACCATGAAAACGACTTCGACGTCGATATGGACCTGAGCGAATGGATGCGCCAATGGGGTCAGGAAGGCGATGACGAACAAGTCATCCGCGGCACTTTGGGCCGCTTGCTCTTCGGCAGCAACGATGTCGTGAAAAAAGTGAAGGTTCTCTCAGGTGGCGAAAAAGGCCGTATGCTTTACGGCAAACTGTTGCTGTTGAAACCCAATGTCTTGGTCATGGACGAACCGACCAACCACATGGACATGGAAAGTATCGAATCTTTGAACATGGCGCTGGAAAAATACAACGGCACGCTGATTTTCGTCTCGCATGACCGTCAGTTTGTATCTTCATTGGCTACCCAAATCATCGAATTGGATGGCAAAGGCGGATATGAACACTACTTGGGCGATTACGAAAGCTATCTGGAGAAAAAAGGCTTAGTTTAAGCTCATGCTGATAAGCTATTAAGATATTGAAATGCCGTCTGAAAACCGTTGTGTTTTCAGACGGCATTTTTTTCTTTATCAAACTTAATAATAGATTACTGAACTTTTATGCTGATTTTATGACCAATAGGAGCCTGTATCGAAGATTAATTTAAAAATACAATATTTTTGAAGGAATATATTAAATGATAGACCTTAAAACTGTAGTACCAAACGCTTCCCAATATGGTGCAAAACTTGCCTATACGACTTACGAGGCAGAACAAGGCGAGTTGAAGAACGGTATCATTGAGAACCAGTCTTCTTCTAAAGAAGCAGATCGCGCAACTGCCCGTGAAGCAAGCGGTCAGGCATATGTCGATTTGCCGACCAATGCGTCTGTTTCATTTATTGCGAAAGCAGATGCTAATGCGGCAACCGTCCGTTATACCGTTCCTGACGGTGAAAGCGGTAAAGTAGAGGTCAAAGTCAATGATACAGTGATCGGTACTTTGGATTTGTCTTCCAAATCTAACTGGCAATATTTGGATAACTATAAATATCATCCGGATGCCAAAGTTTATGATACACCCGCGGCAGATAGGCTTGCCCGCTTCCAATTTGACGAAGTCAGCCAATTATTTAAAGATGCCCATATCAATAAAGGAGATACAGTTACCATCACTAATCTCGACAGCACGCCCGTAGGCATTGACTTGATTGATTTGGAAAAGGCACCGGACGCCATTAGACAGCCTGAAAACAGTGTCAGCATTACTGATTTCGGCGCAGTCGCCAATGATGGCTCGGATGATTACCAAGCATTCATGGCTGCGATTGAATCTGCCAAAGCGTCTAAAAAATCTGTTTACATTCCTGAAGGTCAATTTGATTTTTCACGTCCGATTTTTCTTTATGTTCCTGATGGCATTAAGATTACCGGTGCAGGGCAATGGCACACTAAGTTACATTTTTTGAATACAGAAGCTGCTAAATATGATGATAAGGGTTATGTGAGCGGTGGCGGTGGTATTACTTTTGAACCTGGTAGTAAAGATATAGATTTGGGCAATCTTTCTATGGATTCAAATCTAAATTCAAGACATAATGAGCAAGCCAATTACAAAGGTATATCCGGAACTTTAGGTACTGGCTCTTCTATTCACGATATCAAAATTGAACATTTTGAAGTAGGTGTTTGGATTGGGGATTATTCTAAAAACAAACCTTTAAATTGCACTGATGGTTTGACTATCTCCAATGCCACTATTCGCAACAACTTTGCAGACGGAGTTAACTTTGCTCAAGGTACCAGCAATTCTACCGTTATCAATTCCAATATCCGCGGTAATGGTGATGATGGCTTAGCAACATGGTCAAGTAATCATGAGAATACCAATGCCAATGTTGCTGAAAATAACCGCTTTTTGAATAATACCGTTGAATTAGGCTGGCGTGCGGCCGGTATTGGTATCTTTGGTGGCAAAGGCCATGAAGTAGCCAATAACCTTATCAAAGATAATGCCAATTGGAGCGGCGTACGTTTAAACACTGTATTCAAAAACAGCCGTAATTTTGATTTAAATGATACAGGCATTTCCGTTCACGATAATTTACTGGTAAACAACGGGACTAATGCAGATACATATGGTCGTGTTAAAGGTTCTATCGATTTGGAAGAAGGCAGGGATTATGCTACTCCCGAAAAAGATATTTTGGGAGAACTCAAAAATATCAAAATTGAAAATAACACTATTGTGAATAATCTTTCCGATCAAGAAATTACCAAAACCCGTAATCCTAAAGAAGGCAATGTTCCGGAGCCGGTAAACGAGACGACATTGACCATCGAAAATAATCATAGCCTTTCGGTAGCAGAAAATAATTCTGCAAAAAATGTAGCGGAAGTAGATGATCATAGTCTTACCCAAGCCTCGCTTCATTTAGGGGAGAATAACATCATAACCATTACGGACAGCAGCCATGCTCTTGTCAGCGGCGGCGATGGCAATGACCGTATCAGAGGCGGTTTGGGCAATGATACGATTAACGGTGATTCAGGTAATGACATCATTTTCGGCTATGATGGGGACGATCGTCTTAATGGCGGTATTGGTAATGACTCTGTACATGGAGGCAATGGCAACGATACCTTATGGGGCGAAAGTGGCGATGACCGTTTGAATGGCGGCGATGGTAACGATGTTTTGTTCGGCGGACAAGGAACCGATTACTTGGTAGGCGGCAAGGGTGCCGATACTTATGTTTTCAGCCTTGGAGAAGGTAAGGATACGATTACCGATAATGTGGGCGAACATAATGCACTGCAATTCGGCCAAAATATCTCTGTTAATGACCTGCATATTGATGCCATCACTGATGTTCGAGGCAATATCGATTGGAAAATTACCATCAAGGGATCAGAAGGGGACAGCATTACCATCAATGACCAATTCGTTTCTAGTAACACTAACGATGCCGTAATTGATACCTTCCGTTTCGATGAAGGTACATTGAGCCTGCAAGAGTTGATGGGCAGGTTGTCAGGTAATGGCAATATCAGTAATTTGTCAGCTGTAAATACACACACTGAGCGTATGAGCTACTCATCTGTCGATACGGCCGATGTTCATGATGACACAGCTGTTGCCGCCAATGCTGGAATTATCTGATTGACAGTATATTAGGCTAAATAAAAAAAAGGCCGAGACCTTTGCAAAATTCCCCAAAATCCCCTAAATTCCTACTAAGACATTTAGGGGATTTCTTATGACCACCTTCTT
>NZ_JBQCVO010000018.1:0-12224 GCF_051958295.1 Neisseria sp. P0014.S002
CAAAGCCATCTAAAGGCGATGTGTTTGAACCTTTTGAAAGCCGCCAACAGGCTAAGTGCGCCTGTTGCCGCCTAAAAGGCGGCCCCGGATACCTGATTATGGGGTGTCCGGGGAGGATTAAGGGGGAATTTGGGTAAAATCAGGAGTAATTGGAGGCGAAAACAGCCGAAAACCTGTGTTTGGATTTCGGCTGTTGGAGGAAAGGCTTTTTTGCAAAGGGCTCAACCTAATAGTAACTTTCAACAAAATAAATTTAATCGTTCCCTTTCTATTCATTATCTTGCTGTAATAACTTACAAACAGCCAAGTTCACCTCTACAAACTCCGACCATTCCAACTGTTCATCCAAATAAACCTTGTAATAATCTTCAACGCGACATACAAGTGGACGAGTCTCATATATCGTACAAAGATTGGTTTGTTCGTCAAAATGTCGGCAAATACCATCGCCACGGTCAAGAAATTGGGTTTGTTCGCTTAAATGGACACGGCGACAGCATTGGCCACAAGCTGTGCAAGGAAAGGGGGAAAGCTTATTCATTTTTTAGCTTGAATATTTATTAACCATTGCCGAGTACTATCCGTATTCCCTGCTTCAAAAGGCAACTCAATATTTCGCTTCACTATTTCCTTATGTAATACCAAATGACGTTGAAACTCATCATTAGCCAATACCAAATCATTAGCAAACTGATCCAGTTCAGTCGGATTCATATTGAACTCAATTTTAGATAATTCCATTAGATAGTGATCGAGTTCGGCATTAATTTCCTGATAACGTTCCAAAATCTTTTCATACTGACTTTTACGACTATTCAAAAAACTCCACACTTTTTGCATCATTTCACTATGATCAAGAAAATAACTCAAACCCATAGTCAAAATGCCGGATACCAATGCAGAAAGAAATCCTGAGATACCTAAAGGTAACTTACCCAATGCCCCATAAACTAGAGTTCCTGCCGCTACTGCTGCCGTAGTACCTAAAATCCTTGTAACTTCACGAATCAAATCACCTAGCTTTAATTTTTCAGGATTAAAAAAGATTAATTTTACCGCTTTAACTAAACCTACCCATGTCTCACGAATAATTTTAATGGCATTACCACCAATAGTTTGAAACGCATTCCAAAGAGCTGTGGTAGCACTTGAAATAATGCCACTGATCAATCCGTCCTTAAACGCATTCAATAATTCTTTAAAACGTTTTTTAACACCCTCCCAAATACCATTAAGCGCTTCTTTAATATGATTAAAAAAATTTTCAAGCTGAAAATCCTGCTTACATTCGGCAAAAATTTTTGGAATTCTATCTCGTAACTCAAACCAAATTTCAGCCAACACAATACCGACTGATTGGCGCAAACCCATTTTAAAACCCTGTTTGCCCATATCTATGGCTGCAGAACCAAAAAACTTACTACTGGTGTAGTAGCTCCAATTGATTTGCTGGTCATACGCTTCCCGTGCTTGTTTATCCTTATTACGCATACCTGTTTCATTGACACTTTCAAGTCCTTTCAGATGTTCCTGCTCTTTCCGGATTTCATCTTTTAGCCGCTGTCTTTTATGCCGATTTGCAGGCGTATTTTCCGGTATATCTGCCAATTGTTTTTGCTTTTGAGCGATAGAATCTTCCTTATTCCTCTTCATTTCAGGCAGCTTGGAAATAAATTCCTCTATCGACATATCACTTTTTTTAGTATTGATATAGCCCTGAGTAGACTGAAAATTCGTTTCTTGATTGGCTAATTCGACGCCATCCGACCCTGATAGTATCCTGCCTGCATCATGATGTATCTTACTGGCTGCTATAACATGGTCTAATTGGCGTTTCTCATGTTCGGCCATATTCCGATTACGATAAACATCATGCAATTGGCCTTGATCTTGCAGTTTTTTATCCTGCTGTCCACGTTTGATATACCTATCATCTGTATGATAGGCATGCGAATCATAACGCACTGCGTTTTTACCATCAGAAGTTAATTGTACAGATATTTCTGTAGAAACATGAATATCTGTCTCCCCGTTTTTTTGAAGCTCTTTCTGGTACTCGCGCACCTTATGCACGGTATCAACATTGCCGCCCCTTTTGTCTTGGAAAAGCAAAAAATCCAAACCGAAAGAAGTGGCTAAACTTTTAATCATAGTTTGATGCAGTTCGCCCGCCCAATCAAATTCTTTCATCTGTGTTTGCGTTGTCATTTTCTATCCCCTCGATATGCAGGCTGCCTGAAAACCATTATGCAAAAGCAGCCTGCACTTTTTCTTTTACAAATTAACTGGAAAATTTCTCAACATCGGAATCCGCTATATTCAATACTTTGTCAATACCTTCACTATTAAGGACCTTAAATCCATGTTTATCAGTTTCCATAATCGGCAGGTTTTCTTCATTTATCGCTGCATTACCGATGGCGTTGGCTTTAAACTTGAACAATGGTGTAGAAATAATGTCGGCCAAAATTGCCGATACTTGGTAACCGTTTCCGATAGCCAACAACACATCCTCTTCAATATTTTTAAGATCGCCACCTTGGTTTAAATACTCAGCACAAAATTTTAATTTGCCGAAATAATCGGTAAATACTGTATAAATTTTCGTCAGGGAAGCCAGAATTTTGTTGATATAACTCTGTGTTTCAAAAAAATGTTTATTACCAGCAGACATTTTTTCAATAGCTTCTTTAACCTTTTCGCTTGTTTTCAGGGCGTTCTCCAAGGCTTTTTCAGCATGAGCATTATAAGCCCAGCCCGCAATAGCTAATACGGGGGCGGCGACAACACCTCCCAAAATTGCCGTACCGCCAGCCATTCCTAATCCGCCGGCAGCAAGAGAGCCCCCACCGATTGCAGCCAATGTCGCATTGTAAGCGGCAGCCCCTGATAAAGCTGAAATTGCCGTACCTGTAGACGCAGCACCCATTGCCAACACGCCACCGTATACTGCATAAGCGGCAGCGGCACCAACGGCACCTGCCCCAACCATTGTCCCTAAATAATTAATTGCGGACAGCTCAATCATTTCGATTTTATCCAAGCGGCTTTTATCCGGCAGTGAGAATTTCAAATCTTTCTGTTGCGCTTTTTCCAGTTTCTTTAATAACTCCTCAGCAATAGTACGAAATTTGTTAAAATCCTTGCCAATTTGTAATTGAAATGAGCCCAAATCATCCAGTTTTTGGGCTGTCTCTTCACTAATCTTATCGAAATTTGCTTTGGCATCTTCATAATTTTTCTTTGCTATTTTGATAATAGAATCAGCATCTCCTTTAGTCTGATAACCGTCGTATCCTTTTTTTGCACCAAACGCAGCGGCTGAAACGGCGGCTGCACCTAAGATAAATGGTAAAGGCATTTTTAACTCCTTAAAATTAAAATATAAAATTAATAAAAACTAACTATTTGCTACTTTTTCGGACGGCCTCTATTTTTATGTCAGCCTATCTTCTTTACCAACCTTATTCTCTAAAACTATTCCGAATAAACGCCAGTAATTCTTTTAGTGAATAAATCATCCTAATCCGTTATTTCAATCTTTCGTTTTCTGCTTATTCAAAAATATGCTTTCAGACGACCTTCCATTTTTTCCTGCAATTCCGCCGGGCTGACTATCCGCAGATGCGGTATCCAATACTGCACTATCGGTACGACTTCCATTTCATGTACGTTGCGGCAGGCCAGCAGCAGGCCGCCATCGTCGAGACGGCGGACGATTTCCTGATTCGGCAGCAGTTTGCGACGCAAAAAGTAGTGCGCGGCCTGCGGTGATACCTGTATGACGATTTCGCCGATTTGATTGCCGTGGGAGATGCTGTCGTTGTTCCTGATTTCTTCCAGCAGCACCGGGTCCGGCTCAAAAGTATCGCCCGATATGCCGATGGCGGAAGTTTGGCTGAAACAGAAGGTTTTCCTCTGCCCGCCGCTGGTGCCGATAAGGTACCAGATGCCGCTTTTGTTCAGCAGAACATAAGGTTCGAGGCGGTAGTAGCCGCCTTTTTCCTGTCCGGCCTTGGTATAGTGGAATTCGACGATTCGGTGTTTGTCGATTGCTTCCTGCAGGCATTTGAAGTCGCTCAGCCTGTTGCCGAGTTCTTCATACTGGAAGCCTTTGATTTGCACGCTTTGCAAAAGGGCATTTTTGTAGAAGTCGCTGTCTATTTTCGGGAAAAGGTTTTGGATACTGCAAAAAGTGGCGAAACGTTGTACGTCTTCGCTTGTCAAGTGGCCGAGTTTGTTTTTGTCGAGGCGGTAGTAGCGGCGGCCTTTTTCGATGAATTTGGCTTCGAGGAAGTCGAGGCGTTCGTTGAGGTCTTTTTGTAGGATGCGGATGCTGACTTGGAATTCGTCTTTCAATTGATGGATGTCGAGACGTTCGCCGTCGTTAAGCCTGGAAATGATGCGCGCCAAGCGGTAGGCAAGTTTTTCGTGTTTGCCGCTCATTTCTGTCGTCCTTGGTGAGTAAGTGCCGCCATTCTAGTGGGGCGGTTTGCACGGTTGTTTCGCAATGTATTGCTACTATGTTATTTTTTACGTTTTTTATTTATTTTTTCCGTGGATTCTATCATAATTATGAAATTTATTCCTATTTAATATAATTTATCTTATTTTGACAGTTTGAGACCTTTGCAAAAATCCTTTTCCCTAACAGCCGAAACCCAAACGCAGGTTTTCGGCTGTTTTTGTTTCAAATATCCACTGATTCTACCCAAATCCCCCCTTAATCCCCCTCAGATACCTGATTAATCAGGCACCAGCCACCTTTTAGGCGACAACAGGCGCACTTAGCCTGTTGGCGGCTTTCAAAAGGTTCAAACATATCGCCTTCAGATGGCTTTACGCACTTACTTTAATCAGCCCGAAATAGGCTGCTCGGGCATAGCGGAATTTCTGGTGTTTGCACTCATGGGCATTGGCGGGGGTAATGTGCAGTTTCTCGATATAGCCTTCCGCATCGGTACGGGTATGTTGTTTGTAACCGAGTTTGTAGAGTCCGTTTTTCTTTATCCAACGGGCATCCTTATCTTTGCTCGGTGTGGTTTGGCCACTGACTTGTCCTTCTTCATCGACTTCTATGGCCTGGCGCTGTTTGCTGCCGGCGGTCTGAATAATGGTGGCGTCAATGACGGCGGCGGATGCTTTCTCTACTTTTAAGCCTTTTTCGATCAGTTGGCGGTTAATCAGTTCCAGCAGTTCGGACAGGGTGTCGTCTTGCGCCAGCCAGTTGCGGTAGCGGCATAAGGTGCTGTAATCAGGGATGCTCAGTTCGTCAAAACGGCAAAACAGGTTGAAATCGATGCGGGTGATGAGGCTGTGTTCGAGTTCGGGATCGGAGAGGCTGTGCCATTGGCCAAGCAGGACGGCTTTGAACATGGACAACAGGGGATAGGCGGGACGGCCGCGGTGGTCTCGGAGGTAACAGGTTTTTTAACGATTCAGGTACTGCTCGATCGGTTGCCAATCAATCACTCGATCCAACTTCAATAGTGGGAAGCGGTCAATGTGTTTGGCAATTATGGCTTGGGCGGTTTGCTGGAAGAAGGTACTCATGAAAAATCCCCTAAATGTCTTGGTGGGAATTTAGGGGATTTTGGGGAATTTTGCAAAGGTCTCGGTCTGTGTTTATGAGTTAAAAAGGTCGTCTGGACTTTAGACGACCTTTTCTTCTATAAAATATTATCCTCAGAGGGATTTTTAGGAATTTGGCAAAACTCTCATTTTCTTATCTACACGCTAAATATTATGCATATAATTTACTGACTCATCCCATTTAGCTCTTGTTGACATTCTGTTTCTAGGACATCAATATCATAAGAAGCGTAATTCTCATCATTTTTCAACCTTTCTATACAAGCTTGAATTACTATTTGTGATTCTTCTTCAAGTTTCTTTCTCTGTGCTTCTGCTTCTTCTATACGTTTTCTTGCTTCAATTTGTGATTTTGTCTCACCATTAATATATTCTTCTGGTGGATTCTTAATCGAACGTCCATCAGGTTCTCTTCTATAATACAACCCATTGTATGGGGAACCATCTTTGAAAGTAAGTTCACTCAAAATCTTACCTGTTTCAACATCATATTGAATAACTTTTCCAGAAGGCTTAGAGTTTTGATATTCTTTAATATCAATAATTTTAGGCTCGTCTAGCAAACCAGCATTATTAAAAGCATAATATGTAACTGATGTTCCATTAATGATCTTTCCTTGAGCATCCTGATTAACTGATCCTATTTCTTTTCCAGTAGATGGATTGAAATAAGTAGTTTTTAATATTTTTCCTGATTCATAAGTTTCTTGTTGGAACGTTCTTCCATTTGCACCATTCTGGATAGTAGTACCATTGGCAAGCCCATCTTTCATAGTGATCTCAAACACTTGTTTGCCTGTTCTTGCACTCCAGACCTTAGTTTTACCATTTAAAGTACCATTACTCATTTCAGCTTCAGCAACTTTTACAATATCTTCATTTTTATTTACTGGCATATATAAAGTCAAAGTGCCATCTAATTTACCATTCGAATATTTATATTTTAATATAGTATCCTCTTTTCCATTTAAATGGCATGATACATCTCCATCAAGAATACCGTTATTTACCTTAATATCACATAGTAATAGTGAGTTTTTTTGTTGAGAGTTACCCATTGCATTTACACCTACAATGACTAATGCTTCTAGCAATTTACCGTCACCAGTTGATCTTGCATATATATTTAAAACTTTTCCAACTTCTTCATTTATAACTTTATCAAAAGGAACGTTCGTAACTTTTCCTGTAAAGCTAGAATTTTCTCCTTGGGCATAAATTTGCTTATTTACTATTTCAACATTTCTATAATCAAGGACTTCGTCGCCGCAAGCTACTAATCCAAAACTGAGTAAGAGTGCTAAAAATTTAGTTTTCATATATTCCCTTTTTAAAATTTATTAAAATTTGTATTTTAATCATATATGCATATTTAGTCAATAAAAATAATTATTGATAATATTATTATTAGCTTTTCTTTTATCACCTGCGGTGATTATCAGGTATACTTGTAACGGGTTTTATGAAATATTCGATATTATATTAGTACAAAATGGGATTTACTTGTCCTCATTTTCAAATAATTTATCCACAGATTTTGTGGATGATTCGTGGAAATCATATCCTTAGATTACGAGCAAATCCATAAACTGTGTGGTATAGCACGGGCTCAACCTATCTCTGTTCATTTTCCAATCATCAGCCAGTAATTCTGAGGCGAGTTTTAGACGGCCTCTACCGTGCTGACGGTTGATTTTATCCCATGCCTCCATGGCAGGATTGGCTTTTGTCGGTTCCCATAAGTCTGCCTGCATTTGAATAGCTGGTTTCAAACCATGTAATTCAATTCCGCATTTTTTATAGAGGTATCCACTGCGATAAATATCTGCCAGCAGTCGTTGTGCTATTCGGTTCAAATGAACTGTATCAGCGGTCGATACAATCAAATTCTGGGCTAAGCTATTATGATATTGAGACTCATCCTCACGCAAAAAATCTGTATGTAAGAATACAGAAACGGCGGATGCAGTTAAACCATCCTTACGCAATGCTTCAGCCCCTAAACTGACATGATGCGTAACAGCCGCCTGCAATGTCTCTAATGTTTCTATACGCGTTCCAAAACTTCGACTACGAACAAGGTTTTGTCTCGGTTGTGCATTGGGATGTAATCCGTCACAGACAATACCCTGCATCTCTCTTTGCGTTCGCTCCACTGTTACACCATACCGTCGGCGTATGGTGGCTGTATCCGCTTCTACGAAGTCTAATGCTGTTCGTATCCCTTGTTCGGATAGTTTATCGGCAGTCCGTCTGCCTATCCCCCAAATTTCATCTACTCCTTGGCTGCGCAAGGCACGAAGACGGATAGTTTCATTCCAATCGCCCCAAACCACTACTCCTCTAAAGTGATCAGGGTAACGTTTGGCAAGATGGTTGCAAAATTTGGCCAGCGTCTTGGTCGGTGCAATGCCGACACAGGTGGGTATGCCGACCCACTGCAAGACACGTTGTCTAATTTGGCAGCCGAGTTCGGTGAGATTTTCAATGCCGGACATATCTGCGAAACATTCATCAATAGAATAAATTTCAACCGCCGGAACACACCCGGCGATAGTTTCCATCATCCTCCGAGACAGGTCTGCATAGAGTTCGTAGTTGCCCGAATAAGCTTTCAGACGGCCTTGTGCCACTAAATGCCTTACTTTGAAATACGGCTCGCCCATCTTAATACCTAATGCCTTTGCTTCAGTAGATCGTGCAACCACACAGCCGTCGTTGTTTGACAAGACGACGATCGGAACATTCTTCAATTCCGGCCTGAAAACTCTTTCACAAGAACAGTAAAAGCAGTTCCCATCAATAAGGGCAAACATCTTAACTTCCCTGACGAACATCTTTTATAACGAAGGTTACAACGCCAACGACTGTCCAGGTATCACTATCATCAGGTATAAAGTCAGGGTACTCACCGGAGGCATTTTCAGAGTGTAGCTCAGGCTTGCGACCTGGAACTTTGTACAGTCGTTTGATCGTAAACTCATTGCCAACATCGGCCATCACAATATCGCCGTGCTTCGGCGTTTTGGATCGGTCGATAATCATAATATCGTCTTTACCGATACCCGCGTCGAGCATGGAATAGCCGCCGTAACGTGCGGCGAAAGTGGCAGACGGGTTTGTGATAAGATATTCGTTAAAATCGAGATAGTCAGCAACATACGGCTCCGCCGGAGATGGGAATCCTGCAGGGATTTTCTCGAGAGCATATGGTACCTTTAGGGTTGTACGATTAATTGGGATAAGGCTGCCTTGAGGAAGTCGTGAAGAGGTAATCAGTGCATCAACAGCAGGTATTAGTGATATTGGAATACGCTTTACTGCCGTAGATTCGCCAGATTTACTTTTTCGACCGGCCCCTTCTCTACGACCACCTCGTTTTTTAGGAATTTCATCCATGATGCTATATTTGAATTTGTAACGAAATCATTTTAACAGAAAAAAACGGCTGTTGCGAATATTCGGACTGCCCGTTCATTATTGAAGAATTGAAATCATAGATTTATATTAATATCAGGTTGCCCTTGTCGTGCATAATAGGATGAAAATCGTGATATTATGTCTTTTAGAAACGGACTGGCTACTTGAATAACAGGGCTATTAAAAGACTCATCTAGCTCTTCTTGAGAATATGTAGAGACTCTTCTAAAATTAATGACAGCTCCATTATTGAAACAACTAGTCTTTGGAAGCCAACAATAATATAAATTTTTGGTATTTTATTAAGTCATTATCTTGTTGCTTTGAAAGATACTCTTGTGGAGACTCAGGATTACTTTTCAAGTACCTTTTTTTAAGTTTTTTGTCACCATGGCAATTACTAATAAAATAGTCATCAGATAAAATATCTTCAAGCATTTGAATCTCAACCAGTAATGCTCTATCAGTATTGCATTCTCCCCCTTCACGCTCTGCCAAATCACATGCAGGACTCAAAACAATATAAAATTTATTGTTATCTTTATTTTCTAAAATGCACCCTGTATCTACTTTTACTTGATCCTGCTCTAGGCTTGGTAAATGTATATACATTTCATCAGGGTAGCAATTTTCAATGTTTTTATGTAATTCATGAATGAGATGATTAAGCGCATAGCGCAGTAAGGCTTTTTCCGTGTTATCTGGATCTTCTTCTGCATAAGAAACCCAATTACTCTTTTCTGAAACTTTTGATTTCGGTGAAATTTTAGGAAGAAGGTGTTTTATAAAAATTTGACTTAGACTTTTTTCAATTTGACCTTTTCCTCCCATTATTTTGGTTAATCCAGTATTGTAAATATCCCAAAATTTATATATAAGCTGTTCATATGTTGCATCTCCTTTTTTAAATACGTCAATTAGAGGAAAGGAGCGTGAGAGACTCTAAAAGCTAATCCATACCTTTTCAAGGAGTTGACTCGGATTATGGTGACCGTTCCGCAAATCATGTTCATTTTGTAAAGCATATTATGGTGAGTATCTTATATTTATTAGGGTGGATAACGCCTATACGTAAGTCAATATTAGAGGATTAGCGTTCTCATCTCGGCAGGGATATGGTCGGTATGGGCGCTGTCGTGCATGATGCCGGAGATATACGGACGGTTGGGATTACCCTGGACGAAGAACAGCATCACTTCGGTACCTTCGTGCAAGGGGAAGTGGATACCGTATTCGGGACCGGCATAGGGTTTGGCGAGTCGGACGGGACGGCTTTCTCCGCCGGGACTCCATTCGTCCAGGTCAAACGGCAGTTTGACGCGGTAGCGGCCCATATCGTCGATATAGGCGTAGGTGCAGTTCTCCGCCGCGGTCACCCGTGCGGGCAGTGTGCCGGCGATATGGGGGCGCGGTGTGGTGCGTTCGGGACGGAAGGCGAGTTGGGCGGGAACGGCGGTAAAGGTATGGCTGTAGGCGCTGTCGCGGCTGCCGCTGTGTTCCATACTGAGTACCAGCAAGCCGTCGGGCGCTTCGGGGAAGGAGACATCGGTTTGGAACACCTTCATCGGTGCCATGGAGACGATGTTGCCGCTGCCGGCTGCGACGGTTTGACGGCAGAGGTTGGCTTCGTTCAACAGGGTCGTCTGAACTTTGGCTTCATCGGTTGTTTTGGGATGAAGGCCCCAATGCTGTTGTTTGCCCAATAAAACGGTATTGTCGGTTGATTCTTCGGACTGTTTGTTGTCGGTATCGGCACTGCGGTAGTTATAGTCGGCCGTGCGTATGCCTTCGACGATGGGGTTGTGGCGGATGCTTAAGTTAAAGAGTGCTTCGGTACCGACACTCTCCAATCCGGCATGGGGACGGTAGGAAACGGGTAAGCTTTGGCTGCGCAAATAGTGTTCAGGACTGTCGCCGAAGACGACTACGTCGCCATGTTGTTCATGCTGTTCGAAGGCATACCAGATGCCTTCTTCTTCACACAGACGGTGGATAAAGTCGAAGTCGCTTTCGAGATACTGGGTCACATACTCGCGTACGCTGTAGCTGCGGCTTTTTTGGAAACGGTAGTCGACACCGGAGAAGCCGTGGTGTTTGAAGACGGCGGCAACGATGTCGGGGACGGTTTGGTGTTGGAACAGCCGGGAGGTTTGGAAATGTTTTAAAGCCGCGAAACGCGGCTCTAAAACAAAGCGGTAAACGGTTTCATCCTTGGAAACCGACAACTTCTCGCATGAGGTGATAATGCCCTGCCATTGCTTCGCCGGCGGATCGTCTGAAGCAGACCCGAATGCACTGACCACTTCCGACAGTAAACCTTCCTGCGGACGAATCTCAAACGCTGCGCGCTGGTTGAGATAAGAAGATAGCGGCAGTGAGGAATCGGTTGAAGTG
This sequence comes from Neisseria sp. P0014.S002, assembly GCF_051958295.1. Lineage (NCBI taxonomy): Bacteria > Pseudomonadati > Pseudomonadota > Betaproteobacteria > Neisseriales > Neisseriaceae > Neisseria > Neisseria sp. P0014.S002. The sequence continues at coordinate 11,407 of NZ_JBQCVO010000018.1, forward strand.
GCGGTGATTTCGACACGGTAAGCGGTATTGACTGCTTCGGATGCGCTGAAGGAACGTACTGAAAGTGAGGGGGAAAAACGGGCGAAGGTGAGGTGGTAGGATTGGCGGGCGGTCATAAGGGTAATATCCGACTGACGATGAGCCCTGTATAGTAACGGGGATAATGCCGATGGTAAAGCAAATGGAATGAATGGAAATAAGGCCGTCTGAAAGGTTGAAATAAGGCATAAAGAGACATTTCACCCTGCCCTATTCCACCATTCAGGGGAAAGGTGGTAAATTAAGCAGCCAAATTTCTCTTAAAAACCATTGATTTTATACTAAAAATTGGAGTACTATTAACTTACCCTCTAGAGTATCATTAATTCTCATTTGACATATAGGAACAATAAGCGGAATTTGTAGAAGAATAGGGAAAAGGAAATTAATTTATATTATGTTAAATTTATAATACCAGTATTTTAGTCTATTAATTCCTGTTTCTCCTAGTTGTATAATCACTTACATAAAAAAGTCATCTGAAAAATTTCAGATGACCTTTTTATGTTTCACATTTACCCTCTTTTTTCTCACTAAGCTTTCCTTTTTATCTCCAAATAAAGTAAGATTCAGTCAGGATATCAATCTTCATATTACCATCCAATCTCTGGAGTAAAGCACCCCATGGCCGTCAATAAAATCGCCCGTAAAAGCAGCAAGTTCCGCGTTGTCTTTACCGTCCCCGATTTCTGTTGGCCGCCTCCACCCGCTCCCCCTTCTGTTCCGCCTATTCCCTTCCCGCTCTTTGCCGACCTCGGCGGTGCTAAGACCGTCGCCAA
>NZ_JBQCVO010000019.1:0-11822 GCF_051958295.1 Neisseria sp. P0014.S002
GATATTTGAAACAAAAACAGCCGAAAATCTTTATTTAGGTTTCGGCTGTTGGGGAAAAGGAATTTTGCAAAGGTCTCAATATGAGAAAAATTCAGGCCGTCTGAAAACCCGATGATTCAGGTTTTCAGACGGCCTGCACTATTTTTCTTTTCAATTAGAACGTATGTTTAACCGTTGCAGTCACACTACGCGGCGTGCCGTACACATGAATATCTGGCATGGTGCGATAGCGTTTGTTAAACACGTTTTCAAAGTCCAAACTGATGCGGGTGGATTTGCCGATTTTGTAATGACCGGTCAAGTCCAGCGTTGCGTACGGACGTTGGGTCAACGCGGCGGCTGCGGCCGGATTGATGTCTGCAGGGTATTCGTCCAGCGTGTGGCTGCGGCTTTGCCAGTTGACGTTGGCACCCAGGTTCAAACGGTCGGTTACGTCATACGCGGTAAAGAGTTTGAACAAATGAACCGGGTAAGACGGATGCAGTTGAACACCTTCGCTGTCTTTAATTTTGGAACGTGCATAAGACGCATTCAACAGCCATTTGTCGCTCAGGCGGCCGCCGACAGAGAGTTCCACGCCTTTTGTTGTGGTGTTGTCGGCTGCACGGTAGTATTCCTCGCCATTCGCGAATTTACCTGCGACAACGCCCAAATGGTCGCGTTTGTTCATAAAGACGGAGGCGGAAGCATTCAGACGGCCTTCAAACCATGATGCTTTCAAACCGGTCTCGTAGGTTTTGCCGCGTTGCGGTTTGAGCGCCGCGCCGTCTTTGGTCAGGTAACGCACTTGCGGACGGAAAATGGTGGTGTAAGACGCATAGGCAGTCAGATTGTCGCCGATGTCGTAGGTTACGCCCAAATAAGGAATGAAAACGTTTTGTTTGTGGCTGCTGTGTGCGAATTTGTTACGGCTGGTGCTGTAACGGTAACGCCAATCCACAAAACGGCTGCCACCGATAAAGGCGAGTTTATCGGTCAGTTTGAAACGGGTCGAGCCGTAAACCGACAGGTTTTTCATGCGTGAAAAACCATCGCGCAGATACGGCATATCGGGTTTGGCGATATTACCGTTAAAGAGGCGCAAATCTGGAATCGTCGATTCGCCTTCTTCGTAGAAAGACAGGTTTTCTTTGTTGTCCTGATAGCTGATGCCCGCATTGAACTCATGCGAACGGCCCAATGCAGGATAGTGACCATCCAAAGTCAGGGAGAAATCTTGGTCGCGATATTTGCTGCGATCGCGGTCGGATGTAAAGAGCGCGGAATAGTCGGAGTTGATGACATAAGTACCGGCAATGCCTGAAACGATGTCGTTTTTGCCCGAAACATGGCTGTAATTGCCTGTCAGTTTCCAGCCATTGTCAAACTCATGGCTGAGGGAAGTGAATACTTCAGCACTGGTGTCCTTGCCGTATGCCCAGCGTGCGGAAGAATTGCTGCGCGGCGAAGACTCAAACGGTATGAATCCAGTACGACGCGAACCTGCTGCGGTCAGGTAGCTGAAACGCGAGCTGCCGGTATTGCGGAAACGGTGTATTTCCGTACCGAGGCGCCATTGGGTTTGCGGCGTAATATCGTAAGACAAAGTACCGTAGAAAGTGTGATTGTGGCGCGAAGTGTTCGGCAGGTAATCGCCGCCGTGGTCGCTGACCAAAATAGCGCGGCCGCGCAAGGTATTGTCTGCATTCAAAGGCTGATTGGCATCAAGGACGAAGCGGTAGTGGTTCCACGAACCGACACCGGCTTCTACGCTGATGGCAGGCTTGGAAGTCGGTTTTTTGCGTTCCAAAGCAACCGTACCGCCCGGCTCGCCCATACCGCCGTTGGACAAACCGCTTGCGCCGCGCACGACGACGACTTGTTCGTACAATGTGCTGTCCAGATTGTTGGTGCCGCGGCGGATGGCTTTACCGTCGTAAAGGAATTTAGGCGCGCCATCCACGGAAATGCTGTCAATCGCCTGACTGCGCGAAATAAACTGGCTGTGACCGGATACGTTGTTACCCATTTTGCTGTGGAACACGCCCGGTGTTTGTTTCAACACGTCCTGCAAGGTATCCAAACCTTGGTCGTCCATTTGTTTTTCGGTAACGACAGACAGGGACTGCGGCGTTTCACGCTGGGTCAGGCGGATGCCTGTGGCGGCAGAGGAAGCGGGAATGGTGTAGTTGGAAGTAGTCTGTTTACCGACACCTTGGACGGTAACTGTCGGTAAATCGACACGTTCTTGCGGCTGGGTATTTTCTACTTCGGTTGCGAAAGAATACGCCGAACACAGCGCCAGACTGACGGCAAAGCTTAATTTGCCATAGGGAAATACAGGTAGTGACATAGCCTCTCCAATTAGCTTATCTTTACAATTTGGTCGCAGATTCTATCAAAAAGATGTAGTCCGATGAAACTATGTTCTAATCACTATTTCCTAAGTAGTTCGTTTAATTCAAAATATTTATTTTCAATCTAGTACCAATTAACTAAAAAGGCCGTCTGAAACCCATATCATCAGGTTTTCAGACAGCCTTAATCTTTTTATTACAAGGTAATCAATCTGCCAATTTTCGTGCCAATTCTGCCAAACGTTTACCTTGCGCAAAGGCAATATCGTTTTCTTCGGCAGTCAATGCCGTCTTGCTGTCGTGGCCGGAAACATGGCTTGCACCGTAAGGCGTGCCACCGCTTTGGGTATTGCTGAGCGCGGACTCGGTATAGGGAATGCCGCTGATGACCATGCCGTGGTGCAGCAGGGGCAGCATCATGGTCAGCAAGGTGCTTTCTTGGCCGCCGTGCAGAGAAGATGTACTGGTGAATACGGTGGCAGGTTTGCCGACGAGTTCTGCACCGAGCCAAAGGGGAATGGTGCCGTCGATAAAGTATTTCATTGCGGCGGCCATATTGCCGAAACGTGTCGGGCTGCCGAGCGCAAGGCCGGCGCAGTTTTTGAGGTCGTCGGCAGTCGCGTATGGCGCGCCTTCGTCGGGAATGGCTTTTTCAACGGCTTCGCAAACGGTGGAAACTTTGGGAACGGTACGCAACACGGCTTCGCAACCTTCCACGCTTTCGATACCGCGTGCGATTTGGCGGGCAAGGTTGCGCGTGCTGCCGTTTTGGGAATAAAAGAGGACGAGAATTTTCAGGGGATTTGGGTTCATTTGGGGTTTCCGTTACAATGCTGTCAGGTTTCAGACGGCCTTTTAAATACTCGGGCCGTCTGAAAAGAAAAAATTTCAATTTAGAAGTGGGAAAAGGTTATGCCGTTTTCGCAATGGTGGCAAGGTTTTTTAAAGAGTAAAGGCGTGGCGTTCGCTTGGTTTGTCGTGCGCCGTTTTGATGAGGAGCGTGTGCCGCAGGTGGCGGCAAGCATGACGTTTACAACGCTTTTGGCTTTGGTGCCCGTGTTGACAGTGATGGTCGTCATCGCTTCGGCCTTCCCCGTTTTCGACCAATGGTCAGGGGCGTTTGTCTCTTTCATCAACCGCACCATCGTACCGCAGGGCGCGGACATGGTGTTTGACTACATCAATGCGTTCCGCGATAAGGCCACCAAGCTGACGGCGATCGGTAGTGTGATGTTGGTCGTAACCTCGCTGATGCTGATTCGGACGATAGACAATGCGTTCAACCGGATTTGGCGCGTCAATTCGCAACGGCCTTGGATGATGCAGTTTTTGGTGTATTGGGCGTTGCTGACGTTCGGGCCTTTGTCTTTGGGCGTGGGCCTGTCAGTCATAATCGGTCAGGTGCAAGTAGTGGGCGGCTCGGAATGGCTGAGGGTCATAACCGCGGTTTCATTTATTACGGTACTGCTGTGGGGTTTATACCGCTTTGTGCCCAACCGTTTCGTGCCTGCCAGCCATGCTTTGGTCGGCGCGGCCGTAACGGCGTTTTGCTTGGAAACGGCACGCTTTTTGTTCACTTGGTACATGGGCAACTTTGACGGCTACAAATCGATTTACGGCGCATTTGCTGCAGTACCGTTTTTCCTGTTGTGGCTCAACCTATTATGGACGCTGGTATTGGGCGGCGCGGTTTTAACCTCGTCCCTGTCCTACTGGCGCGGCGAAGCGTTCCGCCGCAGTCTGGATGTGCGCGGCCGCTTTGACGATGTATTGAAAATCCTGCTGCTGCTCGATTCTGCCCAACAAAACGGCAAGGCATTGCCGGTGCAGGAGTTCAGACGGCATATCAATATGGGCTTTGATGAATTGGGCGAGCTTTTAGAAATACTGGCGCGACACGGCTATGTCTATTCCGGCCGTCAGGGCTGGGTCTTGAAAATGGGGGCGGAGTCCATCGACTTGGCGGAGCTGTTCAAACTCTTCGTCTACCGTCCGCAAACGCTTAATAAAGATAAGGTTAATCAAACAGTTGACCACATCATGCAGCCCTGCTTGGAAACCTTGAACATGACGCTTGCCGAGTTCGGCGCCCATACGAAAAAACAATCCTCTTAAACCTGATGCCGTCTGAAACCAAAAATATCAAGTTTCAGACGGCCTTTGCTATAATCGGCACACTACTGAATATTACATTCGACCTACAAGGAAAAATAGATGAAAACACCAGCCCTACTCTCTCTGCTCGGTTTGATTCCATCTGCCGCCTTTGCCGCTCACGGCGTAGGCCTTGGCCAACCACCGAAATATCCGGCCAACTTCACCGCCTTCGAATACGTCAATCCCAACGCCCCCAAAGGCGGTACATTTACCACGCCTTTCCTCGGTGCTTTTGACACGCTCAACCCCTTTACCCTCAAAGGCAACCACGAATACGGCATCAGCATGCTGACACTCGACACCCTGACCGAGCAAAGCATGGACGAACCGTACGCCGTTTACGGCCTGATTGCCGAAGACATCGCCCTGGCTCCGGACGGCCTTTCCGTTACCTTCAAAATCAACCCCAAAGCCAAATTCCACAACGGCGACCCCGTTTTGGCCAAAGACGTTGCCGCTTCATTTAACATCCTGACCAAAGACAAAGCCGCCGCCCCCATGTACCACTTCTACTGGAGCGACGTGGCCAAAGTGGAAACGCCCAACGATCGCACCGTCGTGTTCCGCTTCAAACAGCGCAACTCAGAATTGCACATGATTCTCGGCAGTTTGCCCGTCTTCTCGCATAAAAGCTATCCCAAAGGCCTGGCCGCCGCTCCCAACAGCCTGCCGATCGGTTCCGGCCCCTACCGTTTTGCCAAAGCCGAAAACGGCCGCATCAGCGAGTTTGTCCGCGACAAAAACTACTGGGCGCAAAATCTGCCCGTGTGCAAAGGCCGCTACAACTACGACCACATCCGCATCAAATACGTCAAAGACGAAGTTGTCCGCATCGAAGGATTGAAAGGCGGTCAATATGACTTCGTACAAGAAAACGTCGCCCGCAACTGGGCGCGCGCCTACTCCGACGAAGTCCTCAAAAAACGCAATCTGTCCAAACACGAATGGATACAAAACAGCACAGCCGGCATGCAAGGCTTCGTCATCAATATGCGCCACAAGCCCTTGGACAATATTTACGTCCGCCGCGCCTTGATTGAAAGCTTCGACTACGAAAGCGTCAACAGCCGCATCTTCTACGGCGCATACCGCCGCACCGACAGCTTCTTCACCAACAGCACCATGGCCGCAACCGGCAAGCCTGACAGCGCGGAAACCACATTGCTCAAATCATTGGGCACCAAGCTGCCCGACGGCGTATTGGATCAAGACGTCCCTATGCCGCCGGTTACCGACCCCAAACTGGGCGTGCGCCCGAACCTGCTCAAAGCACGCGCCCTGCTTGAAAAAGGTGGCTATCAATACAAAAACGGCAAAGCAGTCGACAAACAAGGCAAACCGCTGACCTTTGAATTCCTCGCCCCAAGCAAAAACTACGAACGCATTACCGCCAAATGGCAGCGCGACCTCGCCAAAATCGGCATCACCATGAACGTGCGCACCGCCGATTCCGCCGTGTACCAAAAACGCATGAACGACTTCGATTTTGACGTAACCACAGGCTACTACGGCAACAGCGAAAGCCCCGGCAACGAGCAATACGACTACTTCAGCTGCGCCGCCGCCAAAACCGAAGGCAGCCGCAACCTATCCGGCGTCTGTCATCCTGCGGTTGAAAAACTGCTGACCCATTTCAACAGCTTTACCAACCGCCAAGAGCTGCAAACCACCTCGCGCGCGCTCGACCGACTGATCCGCCACCAATACACCATCGTTCCAAACTGGTTCGCCGACCGCTACCGCGTCGTGTACCGTAACGATGTCGGCATTCCGTCCAAGCTGCCGAAATACTACGACCCCATTACCTTCGCCATGACCGCAGGCTGGAAGAAAAAGTAGTCGCATTTCGACAACACGTCCAAGTGTCTGACAAGCCCTTGGCGTGTAGTCCTAAGCTTAAAATCATAAAACCTTGTTGTTTGTTTAAAAACAACCAATCGGCTGATTCCAAACAAACATAAAAGAAAAAACAACTTAAAGCCAAATCAAAGGCCGTCTGAAACATCCGTCAGCAAAATCATCTGCAACGGAACATTTCAGACGGCCTTTTCGTCTCTTTTCAATCTATTTTCGCAACCGAAGCAAGATATCGAAAATAAACAAAAAAATTGTAAAACAATGCCCTCAAATTTTACAAAACCGTGTACACTGCAAGGTAAGAGTTTGAATTATAAGGTTAATCTTAATAAAAACTACAATCATCCAAATTTAACCCAAATCAAGCATTCATATAACAGACAAAAGGAACAATAATATGGAAATCAAGCGTCTCTCTACCATTCTCAAACTGATTGCCAACCCCGAACGCATGGCCATCCTTTTTCTGCTGCTTGACGGCGACCGCAGCATTACCGAATTGGCACAAGCGCTCGACTCCTCTCCGACCGGCATCGCCAACCACCTCGCACGCCTGCGCACCGAAGGCATCATCGATTTCACGCGCTACCACCGCATCATCGAATACCGCATCATCTCCGAAGAAGCCACCACCATCCTCAATACCCTGCGCACGCTCAAAGACCCAGCCGAATAAACAAATTATTCCACATCGCAACATCAAGGCCGTCTGAAACATCAGCTTTCAGACGGCCTGCCCCTTTCAGCCCATATCGAAAAATAAACCAATCCGCTATACAATACCGTCCATTCCCACAGGCGCAATCCGCCGTCTTCCCACCCAACAGCACACACGGAAACATCATGAAAATCGCCACTTGGAACGTCAATTCCCTCAACGTCCGCCTGCCCCAAGTACAAAACTGGCTGGCCGACCACCAAGCCGACATACTCGCCTTACAAGAACTCAAACTCGACCAAGACAAATTCCCGGCCGCCGCCCTGCAAATGATGGGCTGGCACTGCGTCTGGAGCGGCCAAAAAACCTACAACGGCGTCGCCATCATCAGCCGCCATGAACCGCAAGACGTACATTGCGGCCTTCCCGCCCTCCCTGACGACCCACAACGCCGCGTCATCGCCGCCACCATCAACGGCGTACGCGTCATCAACGTCTATTGCGTCAACGGCGAAGCCCTGGACAGCCCAAAATTCCAATACAAAGAACAATGGTTTGCTGCATTGACCGAGTTCGTCCGCGCCGAAATGGCCGCACACCCCAAACTCGTCCTGCTCGGCGACTTCAACATCGCCCCGGCTGATGCCGACTGCTACGACCCCAAAAAATGGCACGAAAAAATCCATTGCTCCTCCATCGAAAGACAATGGTTTAAAAACCTACTTGACCTCGGCCTGACCGACAGCCTGCGCAAAATCCACCCCGAAGGCGCGTTCTACACATGGTTCGACTACCGCGGCGCCATGTTCCAACGAAAACTCGGCCTGCGCATCGACCATATCCTCACTAGCCCCGAACTCGCCGCCACCCTTACTAACGTCACCGTCGACCTAGAAACCCGCGCCCAAGAACGCCCCAGCGACCATGCACCGGTGATTGCCGAGTTTGACTGCTAAATTTTGAAGCAATATAAACAATAAGGCCGTCTGAAAACTGGATTTCAGACGGCCTTTATTCTAAAAGTTTTCAGACCACGTTTGAAATTGTCTGAAAGTTTGAAACAATGGTTTGAACACCAAAAAACGCGTGCGTGCATACCGCACACACCCTACACCTCGATTTTAAAGTTTGTACCGCCGCAGGTAAGGTGTGCGGCGTAGCCACGCACGAGGTTAGTGGAGATGCAAGCTACGGCTTGCTGTTATTCATAATCCCAAATTATAGTTTTAACAAAATCAGGAATCTTTTTCTTGCCATATTCACTTAAGTTTATAGTTACATAATATCCAAAATCTTGCGGTAAAAAATCACCATTTATACTATCAAAATCAAAATATTTTATAAAATTATTTAATGCAATATCCCCAGTAATTAATTTACAATGAACAATCTCTTTTCTTCCTCTTCTATATGTATGGGTAAACTTTGATTTTAAAAAAGAAAAAATTGATAGGTGCGTAAAATCCATAGCAGCATTGTAGTATTTTTCTTTATTTGGTTTAATAATTTTTTTACACTGCCCTTCGCCACATATAGATAGAATACAAGCAATAACCATAGGGTTATCTCTAGATAATTTATAACTATTAGCAATATCTAAGATCTGATTTATTCGTTCTTTTAATTTTTCTTTCTTAGGTAAATTTAAAATTAATTCTCTAATATCTGAAAGAAACTCCTCTTTATTTTTTATATTATTTTTATAATCTCTCCCTAATTTACCAATAACCAAAAGTTCTTTCATAAATAGTAAATTAAATGCTTTATCCAATTCTGCATTATGGAAGAATTTTTCAAGCTCACTAAACTCAATATCTATAACGTCCTCTATTTGCTTAGATTTATCTTCTAGTTTACCATGCTCTCCCTCCATTATTGATAAAATAGGAGTAATAAAACATCCATCCCTATCAATTTCTCTAAGTTTTTTAAGAATATCTAACTTATTTTTATCTTTCTGCTTTCTATTCAAGTTACTATCTTTTATTATTGAAATAATATTTCTATCTAAAAAATAAACTCGCATATACCTCACTCCGCTCCAAAAAGTAAATTCTCTTTAATCCCCCGAATCCTATCCCTTAACACCGCCGCCTCTTCAAACTGCAAATCCCTAGCCGCCTGCTGCATGGCTTTTTCCAGTTTGGCGATTTCTTTAATTGCGTCTTCTTCACTGTGAATTTCGCCGACTTTAACCTTGTTTTTGCCTTGTCTACGGCCTTTGCCGCTGTCTTCTTCGTGATACACGCCGTCGATGATGTCTTTGACTTGTTTTTTAATCTGCTGTGGCACGATGCCGTGTTCTTCGTTGAACTTGATTTGTTTTTCGCGGCGGCGTTCGGTTTCGTCGATGGCGGCTTTCATGGAGTCGGTGATTTTGTCGGCGTACAGGATGGCGACGCCGTTCACGTTACGCGCGGCGCGGCCTATGGTTTGAATCAGGCTGCGGTGGGAGCGTAGGAAGCCTTCTTTGTCGGCGTCGAGTATGGCGACTAGGGAGACTTCGGGGATGTCGAGACCTTCGCGCAAGAGGTTGATGCCGACCAGTACGTCAAACAGGCCAAGTCGTAAATCTCTAATGATTTCAACGCGCTCTACGGTGTCGATGTCGCTGTGCAGGTAGCGCACTTTGATACCGAGTTCGCTGTAATAGTCGGTGAGTTGCTCCGCCATGCGTTTGGTGAGGGTGGTAACGAGTACGCGTTCGCCTTTTTGGATGCGGTCGTTGATTTCGCTCATTAAGTCATCGACTTGGGTGGCGACGGGGCGGATAATGATTTGGGGATCAACCAGCCCTGTGGGGCGGACGACTTGTTCGACCACTTGTCCGGCGTGTTCTTCTTCGTATTTGGCGGGGGTGGCGGAAACGAAGACGGTTTGCGGCATGACTTTTTCAAATTCGTGGAATTTGAGCGGGCGGTTGTCGCGGGCGGAAGGCAGGCGGAAGCCATAATCAACGAGGTTTTGCTTGCGCGATGCGTCGCCTTTATACATGCCGCCGATTTGGGTAACGGTAACGTGGCTTTCGTCGATGAACATGATGGCGTTGTCGGGCAGGTAGTCCATCAGCGTGGGCGGCGGTTCGCCTTCTTTTTTGCCGGAGAAGTGGCGGGAGTAGTTTTCAATGCCTTTGCAGAAGCCCATTTCGTAGAGCATTTCGAGGTCGAAACGGGTGCGCTGTTCGATGCGTTGTTGTTCGACGGGGCGTTGTTCGCGGGCGAAAAATTCGATGCGTTCGCGCAATTCTTCTTTGATGGACTCGCAGGCGCGCAATACGGTGTCGCGTGGGGTAACGTAATGGCTGGACGGGAAGACTGTGTAGCGGCCGACGCGTTGAATAAGACTGCCTGAAAGCGGGTCGAACATATCGAGGCGGTCGATTTCGTCGTCAAACAGGCTGATGCGCAGGGCGTTTTCGGAGCTTTCGGCGGGGTACACGTCAATCACGTCGCCGCGCACGCGGAAGCTGCCGCGTTTAAAATCCAAATCGCCGCGTTCGTACTGCATGGAAACGAGCGTGGCGATGATGTTGCGCTGTTCGATGGTATCGCCTTCTTTGACGGACAACACCATTTGTTGGTATTCGGTCGGGTCGCCGATACCGTAAATAGCGGACACGGTGGCGACGATAATCACGTCGTCGCGAGTCATTAGGTTTTTGGTAGCAGAAAGGCGCATCTGCTCGATGTGTTCGTTGATCGCGCTGTCTTTTTCGATGAACAAATCACGGCTGGGCACATAGGCTTCGGGCTGGTAATAGTCGTAGTAAGAGACGAAATATTCCACCGCGTTTTCGGGGAAAAACTCGCGCATTTCAGCATAAAGCTGGGCGGCAAGGGTTTTATTGTGCGCCATGATGATGGCGGGGCGGCCGCTTTGCGCGATGACGTTTGCCATGGTGTAGGTTTTGCCCGAACCGGTTACGCCGAGCAGGGTTTGGTAGGCAAGGCCGTCTGAAAGCCCTTCGAGCAGGCCGGCAATGGCGGTAGGCTGGTCGCCGGCAGGAGGAAATGGCTGGTGGAGCTTGAAGGGGGAATTTGGGTATTGGATGACTTCCATAAGACGGCCTGTTTTATGTTCAGGTAAAAAGAAGATTATAACAAAGGGCCGTCTGAAAATTGATAGTGTGCCAATCTGATAAAACCAAATATTTCATTTTCTTTCCTAGCTAACTGAGGTTGGTTGTATTAGCCGGAACAATTAAACTACCTTTCCCCCAAAGGACGTGCCTGAGCACGTCCTTTTTCTTTATCCACTTCCTTCCTTTCGATCAGGTTCCTACCCCGTAAAAGGCCGACACTCCGCATCATTTCCCCTAAATATCTCCTCTCCATCCGTACAGCTGCCCTTCACCTTCATCTTCCCGCACACCACCGCCGTCAGCGACTCGTTCAAGCGCAATACCCTCGGCTCCGCCTCCCTGTCCAACGCCACCGCCTTCAGGGTAAACTTCCCCTCCAAGATCCCCTTAGCCTGACCGTTCATCCGAATGCAGAAGCCACCCGCCTCCTTGACCGGCAGCTCTGGCCACTTCGTCGACGTCAGCTTAAAGCTGCCCTTTTTCGTGTAGAACTGCTCCATAAAGCGCGCATTCTCCAACAAAGCAGCATGCGCCGCACGCAGGTTGGCCGAGCGGACCGATTCCCGATAGGCCGTAAATGCCGCTGTTGCCACTATCGAAACCAACAGCATCACCACCAGCAGCTGTATCAAAGAGTAGCCCCTCTGCACAGTTGTCCCATTCCGTTTTCCGTCAAATACCTTTAAGTACATATCTTTAATTCCCTTTATCTTTTTATCCCCATCCGACAGGA
>NZ_JBQCVO010000020.1:0-9203 GCF_051958295.1 Neisseria sp. P0014.S002
CGCATCGCGCCAGTCGGTTTCGGGCAAACCGTTTCGGGCGTTCTCTTCCTTAGTCGGTACTTTCCATTGGTGCTGGCAGATGATTTGGCCGTTGCCGTTGTAGTCGAAGCAGGTAATACCGTGGCTGTTGGCGGCGCGGACGAGGTTGCCGTCTAGGTCGTATTGGTAAACGGTTTCCTGAACTTGGTCGCCGCCGTCGCGGGCGAGGGTATGGATTAAGCGTCCCAATATATCACGTTTGAACTCGGTAATCCGCAGCGGGGTTTGGCTGTCGAGGCCGTCTGAAAGGGGTTTCAGACGGCCTTTAGGTTGTTTGTCGGTAACTACCCTAACTTATGCTTTGTTATACATAATTTCCTATCTTTTTTCTTAAAAATAAAAATATTTTTACCCAAAAGGGTGTTGTTAATCCCCAAATTCCTCCGAATATCAATCCTTCAAAGAGCATAAAATTCTCTCTTTTGATTTGTATAGCTAATCCCAGCAACATCCCAATTATCATCTGAATAATAGATAGGTATTTAATATTTTTTCTTTCTAATTCTAAATGGAACAATATCACTAAGAAAAAAGAGATTATTGGAAGTATAACCAATTTAACTGTTACATTATCCCCATAATAAGCCATCCATAACCAAATGAAAAACCAAGAAATTAGAATACTTATCCAATACTTTTGAATAAATTCTTTAAATTTAATTAACATGGAAGTCCTTTGGCTATGCTGTTTACAGCATATTCTTGAGATATATTTGTTAATATAAAGTTAAATTCTTTTCTGTGCTTTTATATATATCTGTATAGAAATAAATTCTATTACCTTTTATCTCTTTCAGATAAACCAAGTCTTCGATACCCCCAATATACTCAATTGATAAATCATCTAAATTTAATGTTGCAAGCCTAAATCCAACAACGCAAAATCGTCTAATGAAAACTGGAATATATATTTTTCTATTGCAATACAACAAAGGCCCTCCAAACCCCTGTTCTTTAATAATAACTTGACCGTTAATGGATAGACTTCCAACTAAGGGGGAACCTTGATTTACTTCCGTCAAACCAAGGTAACTGACTTCCCATTCGTCAAACAAAAATTTTTCTTGAAAGTCCAAAGGAGTTTCATTCAAAATTTTTAACTTAGACATTTTTATATTTTTCTTGTCAAAGAATTGAAATCTTCTTCTAATTCTACAAGGAGTTTACCAACCTCATTATTAAATGGCCAAGAATCAATTACTATCCGAGACAATAAAAATTCTTTTCCTTTTTTTTGTTGAAAAATACTTTCTGAATTTAGATAATTAATCATGTCATATAGTTCATTTTTTATAGAAATCAACTGCTGTTTATTTGTATAACTATATTCATCACAATTATTAATCATTTTATCAATTTCGACTAAAACTATATTAATCTTTTTTACAAATTGCTCCTGATTCATTGTCTTATTAACCTTTCTAAGTCATTAATATATTTTTGTGTTTGTCCACCAGGCAACCCCAAACCTTGAGGTGCAGCTTTACCTTCAATAATAGTTGTTCCTGGTTTCACTTTAAATTGAGCAATATTAGTCATGTGGTTCCATTTTGGTTTGACTGCGAGGCTACTTCTGGTAGCAGGGAATGTTTCAAATAAATAACGACCTTTAGCTTGAGCATTTATTCCGTCAAAGTACCTTAATCCATATTCACTAGTTCCTGCCGAACGTACTTTAATCGTTTCTCTATCAAAAGATTCTAAAATTTGTTTCCTATATTTTCTTGGAACTCCTTGTGATTTTAAATATTTAGATGCTTTTTTTACACCTTGATATGGATTTGGTGTTTTCGATCTTGATGAGCATTTGCTTAAACCAAGGGGATCAACCCAGTCTTGAGCATTCGGCGCAAACTGATAAACGTTCAAGCCGCCTTCCAATCCAATCGGGTCCTGATTCACAAACCGTCCGACCTCAGGCTCGTAATACCTCATCAGGTTGTAATGCAGTCCGGTCTCTTCATCGAAGTACTGGTTTTGCAATCGGAAGGGTTGGTGCGTGTTGATAGACCCTCTCGTCCTTTTTCAGACGCCCCTAAGCGGCGTATTCGCAGTACCACAACAGATTGCCGTGGATGGTCGGTCTTCTCGCGCGGTATACCGACTTGGTCGCAGTGGAAGTAGGGGCTTGTTGGCCGATTTCTCCGTCTTCGTTGATGGGGTTTCGATAGGCGAAACCGCGTGCGTGCGTACCGCACACACCCTACGTCGGGACTGAAGGTTTCATGCGGGCTACGGCTTGCTCCTCCAAAAGTTATAGGTTTGTAACGATAATCTGCTCAAACTTATTAATTAATTGATGTTTATTAGTATTTTTAATTCTTCTGGTAGTTTGGCACCATTTCTATGTGCCTTTTTAGCCCAAAATATGGCTTTTTCTTTATTGCCTTGTGTGAAAAATAAATCAGCTAAATTGGATTGGGCAATTGGATGTCCATTTTTTGCAGCTATCTCTAGCCATTTAAATTCCAAATCTTGATCTAAAGATACAAACATATGATATTGATATAATTTAAATGCTGAATTTTTATCTCCATTAGTGGCGTTCTCTTCGAGAATATGAATTTCTTCATCTGAAATCCAAAAAGTACTACCTGTTGATATGAAGTTAGTCATTTTCTCATTTCTTTCTGGATGTTGTTTACATGATATTAAAGGGGTTGATAACAAAAATAAAATTAAGAAATTTTTCAGTATTTCCATAGTTATCACGTTCCTTACTTATTTTTTACTTTGATGAGTAAAGATCCTCATGGTGTCTGGTTTGCTTGTATCTTGCGAGCGATCAGCCTTCATTCCCATCGGTGTTAATTTCCTGTTACTTGAAAACCAAAGATATTCATTTGGTGCTTTAACTGTAGTATTTAATTCATTAGCAAGTTGTTGTTCAAGAGGGTTTGCTCCTTTTCCTGTATTACAGGATAAGATCTCAACCGTCATATCGGCATGTCGAGGATATTGTGCGCGGGATCGAAGGCGAACACTTCGTTGCCCGCTCGGGTAATCCTGCCCAGTTTGTCGTACTTGAACTGGACCGTACCCGTCCGTTGGTCGGTACTGTGGGGCAGGTTGCTGGTGTGGCCGTAGTTGCGTTTGACGGCATAAGCTGATGCTACTGTAATCAGTAATGAAATTGTTAAAGAATCGATAGCTCAGATGCCTTCAAAGAAGATTTAGAAGTCGCCTAAAAAGTAGAAGCCGCGTGTATGTTACGCACATACCCCATACCATAATTAAAAGTTTCATACAGGCTACGGTTTGCTTTTTTTCATTCAAAAGAAAATTTTAACATTTTTGATAACCGATTTATAAAATATAGAATTGCCAAATGTTCATCTTGGTAACAATATTCTTCGGTTCTCAATCCTCTTTCAGAATAGAATATATGCCATTTTTTATTTTCTTCAACAATACATAATGATTCATCATTTACTTCATTGATTGAGTAACTATCTTCTGGTACTCCTTTACTTTTAAGATATGAATTCAATTCATTAATTTTTAACATTTTCCTATTTTCACCTCTTCTAGATGCCCAGATTCTATATATGATTTAACAGATTTTGGTAATTCATACTGTGTCCCTAATCCAATCTCGCCAAACCACGGCATAATTTTACTTGCAGCTACATTATCAATTGGTTTCAGTACCCTATATATGGTATAAGGCTTTTGATTAGAACCAGGAGGTAAGGCTCTCATAGGGTATGGTGTTCCTATTGGTGACACAAATGTTCCTCCTGGATAACCATACCTATCAACAAGAGTGCCAACCGGAAGTGTAATACTCCTTACTTCTCCTAAAGCGCCTCTATTAGGAGGCCAATATGGTGTGGGCAGATTTTTATTTAAACCTAGGACATCAAGCCACTTACTTGTATTAGGCGCAAACGCATACAGATTCTCCCCACCCAACAACCCAATCGGATCCTGATTCACAAACCTACCTGCATCAGGCTCGTAATACCTGAAGAAGTTGTAATGCAGTCCCGTCTCTCGGTCGGCATATTGGTTTTGCAAGCGGAAGGGTTGGTGAGCAGTTCCGGATGTATTGGTTTCACTCTTCAGTTTGCCCCAGCCGTAATAATCGCCGAACCAAACCAGGTTGCCGTCTTTATCGGTCATCTCTCTCGGGATGCCGATTTGGTCGCAGTGGAAGTAGTGGGTTTGTTGGCGGCTCTCGCCGTCTTCGTTGGTCCAGTTGCGTACTTGTGCCAGCGATTCGTAGGAATCCGGATCGGTGTAGATATAGGTATATCTGCCGTCCGGTTGGATTTCCTGTAAGAGGTGGCTGCCGTCCCAAACGAATCCGGTTTCCTCTTCGAGGCCGTCTGAAGCTTCTTCGTTTTTCAGACGGCCTTTGCCTATCCTTCTGCCCAAGGCGTCGTAGGTGTAGGCCCAAGTCTCTTTGCTGCCGTCTTTTTTGAAGATTTCCGCCTTAACCAGTTGGTCATGCCGATCGTAGAAGTAGTTCTGCACTTCGCCGTCGGCCAGTTCGCGGTGGATGAGGTTGCCGAAGTGGTCGTAGTAATAGCTGCTGCCGTTGTAGTTTTCAGGCGGTTGTCGGGGACGGTAGGGCTATTGTGATCGGACAGGATATTGTGCGCGGGGTCGAAGGCGAACAGTTCGTTTCCGGCTTTGGTAATCCGGCCCAGTTTGTCGTATTCGAAATGGGTCGTGCCCGTCCGTTGGTCGGTGCTGTGCGTATAGAAGAAACAGAATGGGGAGGTTAACAGAAAAGTGAACGGTAAAGACAACCTTATAAGATTTTTGGGTCTAAAATCAATCTGCGGCTACTTTTCTAGAAACCTACACCTGTATGTTGGATTAATGAAATAATTAGTAATCCTATGAATTATTTATTAATTTTTCAATATATTCAACACTCCTGAATAAATAGTATTCACCTATTTGCTGTATCAACTTTGATGAATCCCCAAATAATATCTTTTCTAAATAGTTTTTTAGAATTATAAGTTCATCTTTTTTTAAGAAATTTAAAGCATGAGTAATGTTTTCTTCTATAGGTAGATTTATAATAAATTCTTCTATATTTACTGGAATATCATCAGTTTTAATACCATTACTTATACTCTCAATAATTTTAGGCATTAAATAATTTATACCTTCTGGTGAAAAAAAAATGAATGGAATTAAATTATGCTCATCAATAATGATTTTTTCTATTGGAGTATATTCATAATACTTAAATTCATCTTTAAATTCCTCTATTTTATATATATTTTCTCGATAAAATTTTTTGAACAACCCTTCTTTTGGATAATTTCTATATGGAATTTTCAGAAATGACATATTTATCTCCATTATGTTAATAAGTAACTTTTACATTTATAGTGATTTTTCCATGCGGCGGCCATTGCTTCTTGATGGCCGGCATCTCCTCCTCCCCAGCATGTTTGCTCTCGTATAGAACGAGCGAGTGCTAAATTCAACCATGCCTTTGATCGTATAGATAAATTTTTAGGATCCATTCCTGGTTTACATCCTCCCAGCTTTTGAACAACATCTTTGGCTTTATTGACATTTTCAGAAAGCCTTTTGAAAACATCTGGGGGGCAATTAGGTTTAGGAGAGTTACAGGTACTACATGCGTTGGTTGATGTTGAGCTTGATGTAGCTACTGCTGTTGCGATAGCTGCTCCTACTGCTAATACGGCGGTTGCGGCTAGAGCAATTGTGCCTCCCGCAGCACATCCGACTGGTCCACCAAAAGGGGCTCCTATAGCACAACCTGCCGCAACTTGTGCCATTGCACCCGAAATATCCATCCATCTTTGAATATTTGGTGCGAATGCATAAAGATTTTCGGAGGCGATTACTCCAATCGGATCCTGATTCACAAACCGACCCGCATCAGGCTCGTAATACCTGAAGAAGTTGTAATGCAGCCCCGTCTCACGGTCGCAATACTGGTTTTGCAATCGGAAGGGTTGGTGAGCAGTTCCGGATATGTCGGTTTCACTCTTCAGTTTGCCCCAGCCGGTATAGTTGCCGAACCACAGTAAATTGCCGTCTTTATCGGTCATCTCTCTCGGGATGCCGATTTGGTCGCAGTGGAAATAGTGGGTTTGTTGGCGGCTTTCGCCGTCTTCGTTGGTCCAGTTATGTACTTGCGCCAAGGGTTCATAGCTGTCGGGATCGGTGTAGAGATAGGTATATCTGCCGTCCGGTTGGACTTCCTGCAAGAGGTGGCTGCCGTCCCAAACGAAGCGGGTTTCCTCTTCGAGGCCGTCTGAAACTTCTTCGTTTTTCAGACGGCCTTTGCCTATCCTTCTGCCCAAGGCGTCGTAGGTGTAGGCCCAAGTTTCTTTGCTGCCGTCTTTTTTGAAGATTTCCGCCTTAACCAGTTGGTCATGCAGGTCGTAAAAGTAGTTCTGTACTTCGCCGTTGGCCAGTTCTCGGTGGATCAGGTTGCCGAAGTGGTCGTAGTAATAGCTGCTGCCGTTGTAGGTTTTCAGGCGGTTGTCGGGGACGGTAGGGCTGTTGTGATTGGACAGGATATTGTGCGCGGGGTCGAAGGCGAACAGTTCGTTTCCGGCTTTGGTAATCCGGCCCAGTTTGTCGTATTCGAACCGGGTCGTTCCCGTCCGTTGGTCGGTACTGTGGGTCAGGTTGCCGGTACGGTCGTAGCCGTAGCTGCGTTTGACGGCATAAGCCGATGTTACTGCATTTTTAGCTGTCTCGGTCTGCGTCAGCTCGTTGAGTGCGGCAATTTGCCTTTTCAGACGGCCTAAGGGATCGAGTTCGTAACGGCTGGCGAGTTTACCCTGAGTGCGGTAGATTTCACGGTGCAGCCGATCGCGTTCGATGTCGGAGATGACTTCGTCGTCGAGGCTGATTTGGTGCAGGTGGCCGCTGCCGTAATACAGGTAATTGATCTGTCTGCCGTCGGGCAGGACGGTGGCGGTACGGTTGCCGTTGAAGTCGTAGTGGTAGCGGACGGTTTCGGTAACGGGCAGGTACAGCATATCGTACTGCGCATCGCGCCAGTCGGTTTCGGGCAATCCGTTTCGGGTGTTCTCTTCCTTAGTCGGTACTTTCCATTGGTGCTGGCCGATGATTTGGCCGTTGCCGTTGTAGTCGAAGCAGGTGATGCTGTGGCGGTTGGCGGCACGGACGAGGTTGCCGTCCAAGTCGTATTGGTAAACGGTTTCCTGAACCTTGTCGTTCTTGCGGGCAAGGGTATGGATTAAGCGGCCCAATACATCGCGTTTGAACTCGGTAATCCGCAGCGGGGTTTGGCTGTCGAGGCCGTCTGAAAGCGGGGCGGCGTCTTTTTTGGCGATGGGTTGTCCGCCCAACTGCGCCATCAGTTTGGCGGCGAGGGAGGTGTCGTCGCCATATTCGCGCTGTTCAATCAGCTCGTTGCCGGTATTGTAGCGGTAGCCGGTCAGTTTATGGTCGAAACCGCTTTCGGCAATCAATCGGTCGAGGACGTCGTAGGCAAAACGGTAGTGCGCACCGTTTTCATTGGTGAGACCGACTAAGCGGCGGGCTTGGTCGTAATGGTAGCCGAAGGTATGGCCCAGCGCATTGGTGCGACGGGTCGGCAGACCGTCTTGGCCGTATTCGTAGGAAGTGGTGTGGCCTTCGGCATCGGTATGGGTGGTCAGACGACCTGCACCATCGTAGCCGAAGGTCTCTTTGCTACCGTCGGGATAGAGGGCGAGGGTAAGGTTTTGATCGGCATCGTAGTGGTATTCGGTGTGCTGTCCCAGCGCATCGGTAATACGCGCCAGCTGTCCTTCGGGGGTATAAGAGAGTTTGGTTTCGTAACCCGAGCAGTCGGTAATCCGGTCGGGCTGATGGTTTTCGTTATAGTGGTAGGCGGTACTGCTGCCGTTCGGATCGGTTACCGACAGCAACAGACCGTTGCCGGCATATTCGAAACGGGTGATGTGTTTCAGCGGGTCGGTATGGGTCAGCAGGTTGCCCGCTTCGTCATAGGTATAGCCGTGGTAACGGCTTTCGGCATCACTTTTACGGATCAGTCGGTAGTTGTCGTCATAGTCGAAATGCAGGATGACGCCGTCCGGACGGGTAATGCTTTCTACCTGGCCTTCGTTGCTGTACTGATAACGGGTAACGCGTCCCATTGCATCGGTGTGGCTGAGCAGACGGCCCAAGTCGTCGCGTTCCATCAGGTTGGTGCTGCCGTCGGCAAACACCCGTTTGGTCAACTCGTTGTTGTAATCGTAATGATATTGCTCGGTACGGCCCAGTATGTCTGTTACCTCGGTGTAACCTTCGTGATAGGTAAAGCGCCATTCCTCGCCCAAAGAAGTCCGGTTACGGATGACTTTGCCGGTCGGGGTGTAATGGTCGTATTCGTATTCCGATACCAATCCGGCCGCATCCGTATGCGACACCATCAGATTGTTTTTATAGCCGAAGCTACGTTTGACGTTGCCGTCGCGACCGATGACGTGGATTAAGTCACCACTGCCGTTATATTCATAGCGGACCAGCGGATTGCCGATCCGGGCCGTTTCACCGAAGGCGGGCAAACCCTCCAGCAGCGACACCGACAGCAGCCGCATTTTGGGTGACTGCTCATCGGCCACATTGCCGAAGTTCAGCGAGAATACCCGGCCGTTGCCGTCAATAATGTATTGCGGCAGACCGGTCAGCGGATGATAGACGAAACGCTGATGGTTGCCGTTGGTGTCTTCTACCGCCACCAAAGGGAAGAGGGTGGCATCTTCGTCCGAACCGTCCTCCGCTACCACCAAAGGTGCAAAACGCAGCGCTATCGAACCGTCCAGCGAAGCAATGACGTAATGGCCGTCCGGATTTTTGCTGAACCAAATCTGTTCGCTCTCGAACAATACCGGCTCTTCGTCATCTTCATCCACTTCCGGCAAAGGGAACAGACGGCCCTGATCGTCGATATAGGCCAATCCGGCCGCATCGCGGATGATGCGTTGGCAGCCCGGTACGCTCCAGCCCTCGCCGAGCCAGCCGGTACCGTCCTGGTCGGAATAATAACTGCGGCTCCAAACCAGCGGCAGGATGCCTTCAAAGGCAAAGTCGGTCTCATTTGTCAAAAACTTCAAACCATGTATCGGATTGACCGGACGGCCGGCACCTACCGCACCCTTACAGGACAGACAGGTTTTAGGGGGGAGTCTTTTGCTGAACTT
>NZ_JBQCVO010000021.1:0-6212 GCF_051958295.1 Neisseria sp. P0014.S002
GGTGTTGACTGGTTTTGTTGTGAGGCGTATAGTTCGGTTCTTCGCTGCTGACGCGGTGAAGAAAACGAAGCAGACAGTATAACACAGTTAGTTGAAATTTTCGATAATTTTAGTTGACATTTGCTAAATGTACTGTATAATTCGATTCGCTCTTTAAAAAACAGATTACCGATAAGTGTGAGTGCATTAGGCCTCACACTGTTTGAAAGACAGACAAGATGATGTTTTAGACATTGTCCTGTCGGTTTCTTTGAAGCAGACCAGAAGTTATAAGTTAGAGATTGAACATAAGAGTTTGATCCTGGCTCAGATTGAACGCTGGCGGCATGCTTTACACATGCAAGTCGAACGGCAGCACAGAGAAGCTTGCTTCTTGGGTGGCGAGTGGCGAACGGGTGAGTAATATATCGGAACGTACCGAGTAATGGGGGATAACTAATCGAAAGATTAGCTAATACCGCATATTCTCTGAGGAGGAAAGCAGGGGACCTTCGGGCCTTGCGTTATTCGAGCGGCCGATATCTGATTAGCTAGTTGGTGGGGTAAAGGCCTACCAAGGCGACGATCAGTAGCGGGTCTGAGAGGATGATCCGCCACACTGGGACTGAGACACGGCCCAGACTCCTACGGGAGGCAGCAGTGGGGAATTTTGGACAATGGGCGCAAGCCTGATCCAGCCATGCCGCGTGTCTGAAGAAGGCCTTCGGGTTGTAAAGGACTTTTGTCAGGGAAGAAAAGGATAGGGTTAATACCCCTGTCTGATGACGGTACCTGAAGAATAAGCACCGGCTAACTACGTGCCAGCAGCCGCGGTAATACGTAGGGTGCGAGCGTTAATCGGAATTACTGGGCGTAAAGCGAGCGCAGACGGTTACTTAAGCAGGATGTGAAATCCCCGGGCTCAACCTGGGAACTGCGTTCTGAACTGGGTGACTAGAGTGTGTCAGAGGGAGGTAGAATTCCACGTGTAGCAGTGAAATGCGTAGAGATGTGGAGGAATACCGATGGCGAAGGCAGCCTCCTGGGATAACACTGACGTTCATGCTCGAAAGCGTGGGTAGCAAACAGGATTAGATACCCTGGTAGTCCACGCCCTAAACGATGTCAATTAGCTGTTGGGCAACTTGATTGCTTAGTAGCGTAGCTAACGCGTGAAATTGACCGCCTGGGGAGTACGGTCGCAAGATTAAAACTCAAAGGAATTGACGGGGACCCGCACAAGCGGTGGATGATGTGGATTAATTCGATGCAACGCGAAGAACCTTACCTGGTCTTGACATGTACGGAATCCTCCAGAGACGGAGGAGTGCCTTCGGGAGCCGTAACACAGGTGCTGCATGGCTGTCGTCAGCTCGTGTCGTGAGATGTTGGGTTAAGTCCCGCAACGAGCGCAACCCTTGTCATTAGTTGCCATCATTTAGTTGGGCACTCTAATGAGACTGCCGGTGACAAGCCGGAGGAAGGTGGGGATGACGTCAAGTCCTCATGGCCCTTATGACCAGGGCTTCACACGTCATACAATGGTCGGTACAGAGGGTAGCCAAGCCGCGAGGTGGAGCCAATCTCACAAAACCGATCGTAGTCCGGATTGCACTCTGCAACTCGAGTGCATGAAGTCGGAATCGCTAGTAATCGCAGGTCAGCATACTGCGGTGAATACGTTCCCGGGTCTTGTACACACCGCCCGTCACACCATGGGAGTGGGGGATACCAGAAGTAGGTAGGGTAACCGCAAGGAGCCCGCTTACCACGGTATGCTTCATGACTGGGGTGAAGTCGTAACAAGGTAGCCGTAGGGGAACCTGCGGCTGGATCACCTCCTTTCTAGAGAAAGAAGAGGTCTGATGCATTCACACTTATCGGTAAACTGTAAAAGATGCGGAAGAGAAAAGCTTGAGTGAAGACAAGATTCGCTTAAGAAGAGAATCCGGGTTTGTAGCTCAGCTGGTTAGAGCACACGCTTGATAAGCGTGGGGTCGGAGGTTCAAGTCCTCCCAGACCCACCAAGAACGGGGGCATAGCTCAGTTGGTAGAGCACCTGCTTTGCAAGCAGGGGGTCATCGGTTCGATCCCGTTTGCCTCCACCAAGAACTTTACAAATCAAAGGAAGCCTGCTATACTTAGCAGCTTATTTTGATTTGCGAAGTGAAATATCGACGCATCGATCTTTAACAAATTGGAAAGCCGAAATCAACAAACAAAGACAATGAGTTTGTTTTGATTTTTTGTTCTTTGCAAAGGATAAAAAAATCTCTCGCAAGAGAAAAGAAAACAAACACAGTATTTGGGTGATGATTGTATCGACTTAATCCTGAAACACAAAAGGCAGGATTAAGACACAACAAAGCAGTAAGCTTTATCAAAGTAGGAATTTCAAGTTTGCTTCCCTAGTCAACGGGTAGGTAGACGAAGTCAAAGAGGTTCTTGAAATGATAGAGTCAAGTGAATAAGTGCATCAGGTGGATGCCTTGGCGATGATAGGCGACGAAGGACGTGTAAGCCTGCGAAAAGCGTGGGGGAGCTGGCAATAAAGCTATGATCCCGCGATGTCCGAATGGGGAAACCCACCTCTTAGGAGGTATCCTTATCTGAATACATAGGATAAGCGAAGCGAACCCGGAGAACTGAACCATCTAAGTACCCGGAGGAAAAGAAATCAACCGAGATTCCGCAAGTAGTGGCGAGCGAACGCGGAGGAGCCTGTACGTGATAACTGTCGAGATAGAAGAACAAGCTGGGAAGCTTGACCATAGTGGGTGATAGTCCCGTATTCGAAATCTCAATAGTGGTACTAAGCGTACGAAAAGTAGGGCGGGACACGTGAAATCCTGTCTGAATATGGGGGGACCATCCTCCAAGGCTAAATACTCATCATCGACCGATAGTGAACCAGTACCGTGAGGGAAAGGCGAAAAGAACCCCGGGAGGGGAGTGAAATAGAACCTGAAACCTGATGCATACAAACAGTGGGAGCACCCTTGTGGTGTGACTGCGTACCTTTTGTATAATGGGTCAACGACTTACATTCAGTAGCGAGCTTAACCGAATAGGGGAGGCGTAGGGAAACCGAGTCTTAATAGGGCGAACAGTTGCTGGGTGTAGACCCGAAACCGAGTGATCTATCCATGGCCAGGTTGAAGGTGCCGTAACAGGTACTGGAGGACCGAACCCACGCATGTTGCAAAATGCGGGGATGAGCTGTGGATAGGGGTGAAAGGCTAAACAAACTCGGAGATAGCTGGTTCTCCCCGAAAACTATTTAGGTAGTGCCTCGAGTAAGACACTGATGGGGGTAAAGCACTGTTATGGCTAGGGGGTTATTGCAACTTACCAACCCATGGCAAACTAAGAATACCATCAAGTGGTTCCTCGGGAGACAGACAGCGGGTGCTAACGTCCGTTGTCAAGAGGGAAACAACCCAGACCGCCAGCTAAGGTCCCAAATGATAGATTAAGTGGTAAACGAAGTGGGAAGGCCCAGACAGCCAGGATGTTGGCTTAGAAGCAGCCATCATTTAAAGAAAGCGTAATAGCTCACTGGTCGAGTCGTCCTGCGCGGAAGATGTAACGGGGCTCAAATCTATAACCGAAGCTGCGGATGCCAGTTTACTGGCATGGTAGGGGAGCGTTCTGTAGGCCGATGAAGGTGCATTGTAAAGTGTGCTGGAGGTATCAGAAGTGCGAATGTTGACATGAGTAGCGATAAAGCGGGTGAAAAGCCCGCTCGCCGAAAGCCCAAGGTTTCCTACGCAACGTTCATCGGCGTAGGGTGAGTCGGCCCCTAAGGCGAGGCAGAAATGCGTAGTCGATGGGAAACAGGTTAATATTCCTGTACTTGATTCAAATGCGATGTGGGGACGGAGAAGGTTAGGTTAGCAAGCTGTTGGAATAGCTTGTTTAAGCCGGTAGGTGGAAGACTTAGGCAAATCCGGGTCTTCTTAACACCGAGAAGTGATGACGAGTGTCTACGGACATGAAGTAACCGATACCACGCTTCCAGGAAAAGCCACTAAGCTTCAGTTTGAATTGAACCGTACCGCAAACCGACACAGGTGGGCAGGATGAGAATTCTAAGGCGCTTGAGAGAACTCAGGAGAAGGAACTCGGCAAATTGATACCGTAACTTCGGGAGAAGGTATGCCCTCTAAGGTTAAGGACTTGCTCCGTAAGCCCTGGAGGGTCGCAGAGAATAGGTGGCTGCGACTGTTTATTAAAAACACAGCACTCTGCTAACACGAAAGTGGACGTATAGGGTGTGACGCCTGCCCGGTGCTGGAAGGTTAATTGAAGATGTGCAAGCATCGGATCGAAGCCCCAGTAAACGGCGGCCGTAACTATAACGGTCCTAAGGTAGCGAAATTCCTTGTCGGGTAAGTTCCGACCCGCACGAATGGCGTAACGATGGCCACACTGTCTCCTCCTGAGACTCAGCGAAGTTGAAGTGGTTGTGAAGATGCAATCTACCCGCTGCTAGACGGAAAGACCCCGTGAACCTTTACTGTAGCTTTGCATTGGACTTTGAAGTCACTTGTGTAGGATAGGTGGGAGGCTTTGAAGCAGAGACGCCAGTCTCTGTGGAGCCGTCCTTGAAATACCACCCTGGTGTCTTTGAGGTTCTAACCCAGACCCGTAATCCGGGTCGGGGACCGTGCATGGTAGGCAGTTTGACTGGGGCGGTCTCCTCCCAAAGAGTAACGGAGGAGTTCGAAGGTTACCTAGGTCCGGTCGGAAATCGGACTGATAGTGCAATGGCAAAAGGTAGCTTAACTGCGAGACCGACAAGTCGAGCAGGTGCGAAAGCAGGACATAGTGATCCGGTGGTTCTGTATGGAAGGGCCATCGCTCAACGGATAAAAGGTACTCCGGGGATAACAGGCTGATTCCGCCCAAGAGTTCATATCGACGGCGGAGTTTGGCACCTCGATGTCGGCTCATCACATCCTGGGGCTGTAGTCGGTCCCAAGGGTATGGCTGTTCGCCATTTAAAGTGGTACGTGAGCTGGGTTTAAAACGTCGTGAGACAGTTTGGTCCCTATCTGCAGTGGGCGTTGGAAGTTTGACGGGGGCTGCTCCTAGTACGAGAGGACCGGAGTGGACGAACCTCTGGTGTACCGGTTGTAACGCCAGTTGCATAGCCGGGTAGCTAAGTTCGGAAGAGATAAGCGCTGAAAGCATCTAAGCGCGAAACTCGCCTGAAGATGAGACTTCCCTTGTGGTTTAACCACACTAAAGAGTCGTTCGAGACCAGGACGTTGATAGGTGGGGTGTGGAAGCGCGGTAACGCGTGAAGCTAACCCATACTAATTGCTCGTGAGGCTTGACTCTATCATTTGAAGAACTTCAAAAGATAAAAGCTTACTGACTGATTCAGTCATCACCGAATATATTGATTAAGGCTTTACCGATTTGTAACAGTTTAAGTTTGGCGGCCATAGCGAGTTGGTCCCACGCCTTCCCATCCCGAACAGGACCGTGAAACGACTCAGCGCCGATGATAGTGTGGTTCTTCCATGTGAAAGTAGGTCACCGCCAAACACCCATTCCGAAGCCCCCGACCGATGTCGGGGGCTTTTTACATGCCTGTCGGTTCTGTCGGTTTGGTGGTAGATAACAGGTATTGTATGATTACCCTGTTGTTATTCTTGAACAAAAGTACCGGAAGTTACGGTTAACTGTTTAGAATATTTGAAATCAAACGATATTTGCGTTAATATGTTGTAAGCATTTATGTAGGTATAGGCTGTTGCCCTATCTGCGTATGTGACAGTGTTTACAGAGTGGAATAAAACCATTCGGTAGACTTTATGACTGATTCAATCAAATATGTTATGGGAAAAAATCTGATGAAGAAATTTTTATTTGGTGCGTTTGCCGCCGTTTGTGCGGCGTTCTCTTTGGCTGCCGTGAACATCAATACCGCGTCTTCTGCCGAACTGGAGGCCTTGCCGGGTATCGGTCCGGCTAAGGCGAAATCGATTGTGGAATACCGTCAGAAGAACGGTGCGTTTAAATCGGTGGAGGAGCTGAAAAACGTAAAGGGCATCGGTGATGCGGTGCTGAACAAGTTGAAGGCGGAGGCGACGGTTTCTCCTGCCACGCCTAAGGCCGCACAGCCTGCCGTGAAAAAATAAGCCTGATGGTTAACTGCCGTATACGCCGCCCCGAGGCCGAACCGTTTGCCGGTTCGGGTTGACGGGCGGCTTTGTATGGGG
>NZ_JBQCVO010000022.1:0-2993 GCF_051958295.1 Neisseria sp. P0014.S002
GCCGCCAACAGGCTAAGTGCGCCTGTTGCCGCCTAAAAAGCGGCCGGATGCCTGATTATCAGGTATCCAAGGGGGGAGTAAGGGGGTATTTGAGTAGAATCAGTGGATATTTGAAACAAAAACAGCCGAAAATCTTTGTTTAGGTTTCGGCTGTTGGAGGAAAGGCTTTTTTGCAAAGGTCTCAGGCCGTCTGAAAAACCTTCAGACGGCCTTTTGTTTGATCAAACCAATAATTCAGCCAGGCGTTTGACGATTTCATTTGCCGCTTGGCGTTTGGATGTTTCCGGAAATGAGGTTTCGGCAAGGTTATCAATAATGGTGATTTGATTGGTTGGCTTGCCCATGGAAACGGAAACTTGGTTGGCTACCAGCATTGGAACGTTTTTGCGTAAACGTTTTGCCCGTGCAAATTCCAAAACCTGATGGCTTTCGGCAGCAAAGCCGACGCAGAATGGTGGAGAAGGCAAGGCGGCAACGGATGCGAGAATATCCGGATTTTCCGTCAATTCGATAACTGGGGGCTGATTGCCGTTTTTCTTTAGTTTCTCGTTGCTGCTGTTTTTGACTTTATAGTCTGCAACGGCTGCAACAGAAATAAAGACATCCTGATCATGGATATGGCGGTGAACTGCCTGATACATGGTTTCTGCGCTGACAGCCTGTTCGGAATGAGTCAAGCCTGCTGGCAGGGCCGTCTGAATTTGACCGTAAATCAGCGTGACTTTCGCTCCGGCAGCACGGCACGCACGCGCTAAAGCCATACCCATTTGTCCGCTGGAAATATTGGTAATGCCGCGGACAGGATCGATGGCTTCAAACGTTGCGCCGGCTGTAATCAGAACTTTTTTGCCGCTCAGCAGCTTGGGTGTCCATAAATCCTCTAGCAAATCTGCCAGATCGACCGCTTCGACCATTCTGCCTGTACCTGTTTCGCCGCAAGCCTGTTCGCCGCTGTTTGGGTAAAACACGGTAACGCCGTCTGAAACCAGTTGTTCAATATTGCGCAGGTTAGCAGGGTTGTTCCACATTTCGACATTCATTGCAGGCGCAACGGCCAAGGGACATTTTCTGGCTGTAGCCAAAGTAGTCAGCAGGTTGTCGGCCAATCCGTTGGCAATTTTAGCAATCGTATTGGCAGTGGCTGGTGCAATAAGAAATGCGTCAGCTTCACGCGTCAGATTGATGTGCGCCATGCCATTATTGGAAGCGCCTGAATAGGTATCCGATAAAACAGGGTTGCCGGTTAAAGCTTGGAAAGTCAGTGGGGAGACAAATTCTGTCGCAGAATCTGTCATTACCACTGATACAGAATGTCCTTGCTTTTTCAGCAGTCTGACCAGTTCGCAAGATTTATACGCCGCAATACCGCCGGTAATGCCGAGGAGAATGTGTTTGCTCATAAATAACGGGTTCATTAAATGAGATATATAGGAATCAAATCAAATTAGATCTGTTCGATGTTGATTCTGGCCAGTTTTACTTTAATCGCATTGCCATATCTCTTCGGCAAAAATGCTGAAACCACCCCGTTTTTCACTTCAGTCACATAACTGCAGACTTTAAATTCAGGAACAACATTGAGCGAGTAGTCCGGATTGACCAAAGGCGAAACACTGGAGTACAGCGTCCATCTTGCCAGACTGCCGTCTTTATAATCAGTCGTTGCGTTAAAGCTGGTAACCCCTTCGCTGAAAGCGATTTGATAATTAGAGTAGAACTCGCCGGGAATTTCGTGTGCATTACAGAAATCAAATAATCTGTCATGTGCAAACAGATTCTGACGGATATAGGCCCACAATTCTTTTTCTAGAAAATCTTGGTCGGCAAAATGTCTGGAAGGGTAGCCCTCGTCGACAAAATTCTGAATTCTTTCCTGCATATCTGGGACTGCACCTGCTTTAGCACCCCACATGCCCGCAAGAATTAGGGCAGTATGCGAGCCTGAGTCGCGAATAGTGTGGAATAGGGTGCCACTTTTTATCCATTCGGATACGGCCGCTGCATCACGATAGCAAATAATAGAATCTGCATCACGGAAAATAACGTATTCAACCTCAGGATCATTGATGGCAAGAAAGCGCCACATCGTACCCGGCCAGTTGTTCAATGGAGCGCCAACCTTAATCACTTCGGCACCGTTATTTTTAAATCGTTGAATAGCTTCAGCCGATACAGAATCGTCGACATAAAAACGACATGTCCAACCAGGGAAAAGCACAGGCGCAAGCTGGGTATTTAAGACGGCAGGCTCAATATATTTGGAATTATTGCCAAATAAAGAAAAGGAGATAATCCGTTTGCCGTTTTTTGGGGCTGGTGCCGGAATGATTTCATGTTCTAGGTCTGGAATGGCTTTATCTTTTAAAACCAAAGCTTGATGACCGTAAACCCCAGTTTTTTCCCAATTATCTAGAGCACCATAAGCATGTGCTAGTAAATCCAAAGCAGGAATATAGGTACTATCCAGCTCTAGCGTTTTCATTTCAGCCTCAATGGCCTTTTCCCATTTCAATTGCTTCAGATAGGCATAAGCAACTTTATGATGAAATTCGACAGATTGGGGATTGAGAAGGCAAAGAATCTCGGCACGTTTTAGCGCTTCCTCGTAATTTTCCTCTTCGATAAAAGAGTGATATGCTTGTTCAAATTTTTGTTGAATCTTTTCGTTGCTCATAATAGGGACTATTCTAAATTTATGATTGTTTTATTGGAAAAAGTAGAGATTGTAAGAGTAGATGGGACTAAAGCGCCAGTAATATAGAGATATAGAGTGTTTGAATGTGGCAAATAAGAGCAAAGCCGCAGGACTATTTATCTTAGGATATCTGGTTTATCTATTGAATGATAAAATTCAATAAATTTTAAATTATTTAAATACAGATAGTTGTGAAAATTTTTAGTTTTTTTTTGAAATTGGGTGTTGACTGGTTTTGTTGTGAGGCGTATAGTTCGGTTCTTCGCTGCTGACGCGGTGAAGAAAACGAAGCAGACAG
>NZ_JBQCVO010000023.1:0-2965 GCF_051958295.1 Neisseria sp. P0014.S002
TAATGGTAGCCGAAGGTATGACCCAGCGCATTGGTGCGTCGGGTCGGCAGACCGTCCTGGCCGTATTCGTAGGCGGTTTTGGCTTAGATTGTTAAAGAACAAATAGTTCAGACGACCTCGAAAAAGGATCGAGGTCGTCTGAAAAGTAGAAACCGCAACACCCTATATTGTGGAGATTTCATGCGAATTGCGGCTTGCTATCGTTATATCTAATGATGCGGAGCAACTTAGTTTTAAAAAGGGAACAATGTTTGTAAGAAAAACTATGATTTACTAATTTTTTACTAATAGTTTAGTAATATTTTCTTTTTCGCTTTGATTAATTTCAGAATTGTCTTGATAGTCTAGAAACATAAAATATAACATATCTAAATAATTACACTTGGCTATTTTTTTATCTAACTCTTTTTTAATATCTAAGATATATTTTAGTCTTTCAGGTTTATTAATTAATAAATATCGAATAATAAATCTTCCTATTTCGCAAGCCACTGAACTTTCATAAAGCTCAGACGCTGAAGTAATTTTATTTATTAATTTAAACCTTTTAGCTTTAGTTATTTGGGAAAAGTCAAGATCTGAACTTTCTAGGGTAATAATAAATTCCCAAAGCCCCCTATTTTGGATTATTTTTTTATTACTGAGGAGGTGATATATAAAAAAGAATGTGTCGTTATCAATAGTAGGTTGAAATATTGTGCTATCTAAGTTTAGAGAAATATATTCCAAAGCATCTTGTAAATCCTTTTTATTTTCTAATGAGTGTAAATATTTAATTATTTCTAGATTGCTCATTGCACTAATTATTTTATAGTTCATTTTCATAGCCTTTATATTTTAAAATTATGGCAATGCTAAACTACCAGCTCCTGCTACGTGGAGGTAAATCATCGCAATTATCATTTAACCATTGTTTATGTTTTTTCAAAGTTTCTTTAAGTTGTTCAACTAGTTGAATATGTCCTTCAACTGAATCTCTAGGCTTCATACCAGGTTTGTGCTTATATGGTAAATTTCCAGGATTAGCTTTGATTTCTTGATTTCTTTTAATAATATCATTTTCTATATTGCTAATCTTTTTACGTCTAGCAATACAATCAGGATGGTCAAATGCAAATTTATTTTTTAATCCTAATATGTCAAGCCAACCTTGAACGTTCGGTGCAAACTGATAAACGTTAAAGCCACCCCACAAACCAATCGGATCCTGATTCACAAACCGACCCGCATCAGGCTCATAATACCTGAAGAAGTTGTAATGCAGCCCTGTCTCACGGTCAGCGTACTGGTTTTGCAGGCGGAAGGGCTGGTATGCGCTATCCGTTACCTTGGTTTCACTCTTCAGTTTGCCCCAACCGTAATACTCCCCAAACCAAACCAGATTGCCGTGGATGTCGGTCATCTCGCGCGGGATGCCGATTTGGTCGCAGTGGAAGTAGAGAGTTTGTTGGCAGCTTTCGCCTTCTTTGTTGGTCCGGTTGTGTACCTGTGCCAAAGGTTCGTAGCTGTCGGGATCGGTATAGATATAGGTATATCTGCCGTCCGGGTGGACTTCTTGCAGCAAATGGCTGCCGTCCCAAACGAATCCGGTTTCCTCTTCGAGGCCGTCTGAAACTTCTTTGTTTTTCAGACGGCCTTTGCCTATCCTTCTGCCCAAGGCGTCGTAGCTGTAGGACCAAGTTTCTTTCGTGCCGTCTTTTTTGAAGATTTCGACTTTAACCAGTTGGTCGTGCAGGTCGTAGAAATAGTTCTGCACTTCGCCGTTTGCCAGTTCGCGGTGGATCAGGTTGTCAAGGGTATGGACTAGAGCATAACTCCTTAAGACAACGTAGAACTGGATGATTTTATGGCTAATCCTTAGGACCCTATCTGAGGAATAGGGTCGTCTGAAAGTTTATTTATACATCTCAATTTTTTGTTAAATACTTATATAATCTAAGTTTCATTAGGGGGTAAGATACAAAATTACATTTTTTTTATATAGTCTTATGGATTCATCTAAAAATAATCTAAGGAAACGAATAAAATCTTTCTTTAAAAGCATCATATTAGAAAATTCTAAATATATGATTCCATCAGATGTGCAAATACTAACTTCATGAATATAGATGTTTATAGGTTCTTTTTCTTCATATTTTAATATGATATCAAATAAATCAATGTCTTTTTCATTTAGTAGTTCCTCTTTTAATAAAATAGAAATGCCTAGCTCATGATTTTTATTTGGCTGATTATTTAATTGAAAAAATGATGCTTTGTAAACTTCATTTCTTCGACTTAGTATTTGTGAGTAATTATTCATTAAATCTAAAACATTTTTATTTAAATCTTCCATAGTTTTGTATCCAGTTTACTGATATAGATTATTTATAGTGAATCGATGAGTTGGACCTTGCTTGCAAGTTACACACCCCATTCTGCCACTCCCGCGAGATACCAACCGATATGATCTGGAACTAGTATTATTCTGTGGGATTGCTTGTTGTAGTTTCTGAGTATAGATAGATGGATTTGTAGAAGCATTTTCACGAGTATTAGCCCATTCAACAAGCTTTGATTTATTGGGATCGTTTACAGGACGAATGGAAACGTGTCGTCCATGATCATTGACTGCCTCAAGCCCACTTCCTTGAAGTTTACATACATAAATAGCTTGACATTTACCAGGTTGTTTATCTAAAGATGCAGATAAACCAGTAGTAGTATCTTTACCAGGGCGAGGAGTTAAATTGATATTACTATTTGATCCTGATCGATAAATAACTCCTTTCGTTAATATTTTTTCAAGCCCTAAAAAGTCAATCCAAGTTTGAGTATTAGGCGCAAACGCATACAGATTCTCCCCACCCAGCAACCCAATCGGATCCTGATTCACAAACCGACCTACTTCAGGCTCGTAATACCTGAAGAAATTGTAATGCAGCCCAGTTTCACGGTCGCAATACTGGTTTTGCAATCGGAAGGG
>NZ_JBQCVO010000024.1:0-2090 GCF_051958295.1 Neisseria sp. P0014.S002
CCGATGATTTGGCCGTTGCCGTTGTAGTCGAAGCAGGTGATGCTGTGGCGGTTGGCGGCACGGACGAGGTTGCCGTCTAGGTCGTATTGGTAAGCGGTTTCATGAACCTTGTCGTTGTTGCGGGCGAAGGTATGGATTAAGCGGCCCAATACATCGCGTTTGAACTCGGTAATCCGTAGCGGGGTTTGGCTGTCGAGGCCGTCTGAAAGCGGGGCGGCGTCTTTTTGGGCAATGGGTTGTCCGCCCAGTTGAGCCATCAGTTTGGCGGCAAGGGTGGCATCATCGCCGAATTCGCGCTGTTCAATTAGTTCGTTACCAGCATTATAGCGGTAGCCGGTCAGTTTATGGTCGAAGCCGCTTTCGGCAATCAATCGGTCGAGGACGTCGTAGGCGAAGCGGTAGCGCGCACCGTTTTCATTGGTGAGGCCGACTAAGCGGCGGGCTTGGTCGTAATGGTAGCCGAAGGTATGACCCAGCGCATTGGTGCGTCGGGTCGGCAGACCGTCCTGGCCGTATTCGTAGGCGGTGGTGTGGCCTTCGGCATCGGTATGGGTGGTCAGACGACCTGCGCCATCGTAGCCGAAGGTCTCTTTGCTACCGTCGGGATAGAGGGCGAGGGTAAGGTTTTGATTGGCGTCGTAATGGTATTCGGTATGCTGTCCCAGCGCATCGGTAATGCGCGCCAACTGTCCTTCGGCGGTGTAAGAGAGTTTGGTTTCGTAACCCGAGCAGTCGGTAATCCGGTCGGGCTGATGGTTTTCGTTATAGTGGTAGGCGGTGCTGCTGCCGTTCGGATCGGTCACCGACAGCAACAGACCGTTGCCGGCATATTCGAAACGGGTGATGTGTTTCAGCGGGTCGGTATGGGTCAGCAGGTTGCCCGCTTCGTCATAGGTATAGCCGTGGTAACGGCTTTCGGCATCGCTTTTGCGGATCAGACGGTAGTTGTCGTCATAGTCGAAATGCAGGATAACGCCGTCCGGACGAGTAATACTTTCTACCTGGCCTTCGTTGCTGTACTGATAACGGGTAACGCGTCCCATCGCATCGGTGTGGCTGAGCAGACGGCCCAAGTCGTCGCGTTCCATCAGGTTGGTGCTGCCGTCGGCAAACACCCGTTTGGTCAACTCGTTGTTGTAATCGTAATGATATTGCTCGGTACGGCCCAGTATGTCGGTTACCTCGGTGTAACCTTCGTGATAGGTAAAGCGCCATTCCTCGCCCAAAGAAGTCCAGTTGCGGATGACTTTGCCGGTCGGGGTGTAATGGTCGTATTCGTATTCCGATACCAATCCGGCCGCATCCGTATGCGACACCATCAGATTGTTTTTATAGCCGAAGTTGCGTTTGACGTTGCCGTCGCGACCGATGACGTGGATTAAGTCACCGCTGCCGTTGTATTCGTAGCGGACCAGCGGACGGCCGACCCGGACTGTTTCGCCGAAGGATGGCAAACCTTCCAACAGCGACACCGACAGCAGCCGCATTTTGGGTGACTGTTCATCAGCCACATTGCCGAAGTTCAGCGAGAATACCCGTCCGTTGCCGTCAATAATGTATTGCGGCAGACCAGTCAGCGGATGATAGACGAAACGCTGATGGTTGCCGTTGGCGTCTTCTACCGCAACCAAAGGGAAGAGGGTGGCATCTTCGTCCGAACCGTCTTCCGCCACCGCCAAAGGTGCAAAACGCAGTGCTATCGAACCGTCCAGCGAAGCAATGACGTAATGCCCGTCCGGATTCTTGCTGAACCAAATCTGTTCGCTCTCGAACAATACCGGCTCTTCGTCATCTTCATCCACTTCCGGTAAAGGGAACAAACGGCCCTGATCGTCGATATAGGCCAATCCGGCCGCATCGCGGATAATGCGTTGGCAGCCCGGTACGCTCCAACCCTCGCCGAGCCAGCCGGTACCGTCTTGGTCGGAATAATAGCTGCGGTTCCATACCAGCGGCAGAATGCCTTCAAAGGCAAAGTCGGTCTCATTTGTCAAAAACTTCAAACCATGTATTGGATTGACCGGACGGCCGGCACCTACCGCACCCTTACAGGACAGACAGGTTTTAGGGGGGAGTCTTTTGCTGAACTT
>NZ_JBQCVO010000025.1:0-1816 GCF_051958295.1 Neisseria sp. P0014.S002
TTCAGATTGCAAAACCAATACTTCGATGAAGA
Organism: Neisseria sp. P0014.S002; assembly: GCF_051958295.1. Lineage (NCBI taxonomy): Bacteria > Pseudomonadati > Pseudomonadota > Betaproteobacteria > Neisseriales > Neisseriaceae > Neisseria > Neisseria sp. P0014.S002. Next base: position 33 of record NZ_JBQCVO010000025.1, read on the forward strand.
GACCGGACTGCATTACAACCTGATGCGGTATTACGAGCCTGAGGCAGGTCGGTTTGTGAACCAGGATCCGATTGGGTTGTTGGGTGGAGATAACCTTTATCAGTTTGCGCCGAATACTTTGATGTGGATTGATTTATGGGGATTATCAGCTCATGGAGGTGGTAGTTATGGGAATGTCAGGAAGGCAAGTTCTGGCGGAGAAGTAAATCATATGCCTGCTTATAAAGCAGTTAAAGATGGTGGTATGTCCGGAGGAATTTCTCGCTATAAAAGTCCAGCAACCTGGATGTCAAAGGCTGATCATCAAAAAACAGCAAGTTGGGGTAGGCGGGCAACAGCGATTGAGTGGCGATCACAGCAGGCTAAATTAATTGACAAAGGTAAATTCGGAAAAGCAATGGAAATGGATATAAGAGATATTAAGCGAAAATTCGGGAAAAAATATAATAAAGGCATAAGAGAAATGATTGATTATGCAATTGATGAACAGCATATAACTAGAGCAGAAGGTCGTAGATTAAAAAGGAAATATACAAAATGTTGAAAATATCAAATAATTCGTTAAATGGGATTATATTGGGTCAAAAAAAGGCTGATTTTGATGATGTTACTTTAAATAATCCTAGTTATTCATTAGAGTTTGATAGAAAGCATAAGATACAATCTGATTCTCAATTAATTACTGTATCATCCTCTGGAAGTTGCAATGAATTCAGTTTGGATGGAAAAATTATTAACTTCTTCAATTTAGAAAAATTTTTAGAAGAAGAAGATCCTTTAATAGAAATTTCTGATGAAGAAAATTATTTTTATATTTTCCCACAATATAATTTACTTTTGTATGTTGACCCTAAGGATAAATTATTTTTGCAGGTATTAATTTACGATGAAAGTATAAGAAACTTATATGAAAATACAGGTAAAAAGTACTCAGACTTTCAAAAAAGTAAACTTAAAGATCCAACCTCAGTTTATAATAAATTAACATTTATTCCTTATAAGGCTATAGGTAATTTTGAATTTAATTGTTCTCTAACAGATATTATAAAAAAATATGATATATCAGAAAATGTTATTTCAAAAGCAAAAAATATAATAGAGGTAAATAATTTTGTACTGAGATTTGATAATGAAAAGTTAACTGAGGTTACAATTTTTCATGATAAAGCAGTAAGGCTTGCAATATACTATAATGAAATTGAGATATCATCAAAAAAAGGGTTTGCTGAGCTATTAAGTCAATATGATGTTATTGAGAGAACGAAATCTAAATATCTTTTCAAAGAATTAGGTCTAGTTGTGGAAAAGGATCTGTCTGAATTTCGTTTTTTTGAACAATCATTATTAAAGTTTTGGGCAAATTTGCATAGACCTATTACTAGCTGGTAATCACAAGCCATAAGCAAACTGTAGCTCTAATGAAACTTCCAACTCCGATGTAAGGCACGAATGGGACGCACGCACGCGGTTTCTGTTTTTCAGACGACCTCAATACCCTCTTTGAGGTCGTCTAAACTATTTGTTCTTTAACAATCTCATTAGTAGTTAACATAGAGGCCGTCTGAAGACCGACTTTCAGATGACCTCTACCAAATCGCCTCTCCCGACGGCGGCGCACGGCTGCTGTTTGCCGAAGTCGATTCCGGCTGCGGCATTTTCCAACTGGCCGCACAACTCGACCGTAACGGCCGCCATATCCGCCTCACTTCCGTCACCTTCAACGGCAAAGAACTGGTGCGCTACGACTACGACGGCTACGGCGATTTGACCGCCGTTTACGGACG
>NZ_JBQCVO010000026.1:0-1716 GCF_051958295.1 Neisseria sp. P0014.S002
TTCAGATTGCAAAACCAATACTTCGATGAAGAGACCGGACTGCATTACAACCTGATGCGGTATTACGAGCCTGAGGCCGGGCGGTTTGTGAATCAGGACCCGATTAGGCTGTGGGGTGGGGAGAATTTGTATCAGTTTGCCCCCAATGCACAGGAGTGGATTGACCCACTCGGGTTATTGGGAACTAGTGTTTCTGCCTTGAAAAATAATATGGTAACTCTTACATTGGACAGTAAAGTATATCCTGAAACTGCTGGACATATTCGTGATGCTATTAAGAAAGGATGCCCTGATATCGTAACATTACAACGAAGTGGCTCTGCGAATAAGAAAAAAGTCAAAAAACGGAGAAGAGAGAGTTTAAAAGGCCATAAGTGTCAAAAAGGTAAAGATAGGGATGAATGGCCAATGGCAATGTTTAAAGAGGGTGGAAAAAATAATAACTGCCCAAATAATGTTGCAGATGTTCTCCATATTAGCCCAAGTGATAATCGGGGAGCGGGTTCATCTATAAGAGCAGCATTATCGCATTTGTCTGATGGTGTTCAAGTAAAATTCAAAATAATCTAACCAATATATGGAGGCTTTAAAACTATGAATATAGACTTTAATAAAATTGCTGAATTTTGTGTTACAAAAAATCAGAAAAAGAAGATTGCTATTCTTCAAAAGAAATTTTCTTTTAATAATTCCAAGAGTAGAGAAGCGCTTACCGACTTAATTAGTAGTTTATTTGTCAATAAGATATATGAACCTTTCAAAATCATTATTCCTGCTATTTTGCAAGTGAAATTTGAAGAGGATTTTGAAATATGGGGAGATGTAGAATATATACTTGGTCTTTTGAATGAGTCTCCTATTATTTCTAGTGATCAGAAAAAGCAATCTTTTGAATTACTAAAGTCTGTAACCGAGTATAAAAGCCAAAAAGGTGCTCAAGAAGGATTAGATAATTATTTTGCACGACACTTATCACTATATTTTATTGAAGAAGGAATGGAAAATGTGAAGGAATCAATTGAAGATGATGACCTTGAACTTGAATACTTTATGAGGTTAGGACTATTATCTGCTGCTTCTGTTGTTAAAATCATCTGCAACTCTACTAATGATTTATTAGAAAAACAAATGAACGAGATTATTTTGAAACAAATTCAAGCATTACATGAAGAAAAATTGTTGAAATATAGTTAAAAACCAGCAAGCCGTAGCCCGGATAAAACTTTCAGTTCTGACATAGGGTATGTGCAGTACACACTCACGCGGTTTCTGTTTTTCAGACGACCTCAATACCTTCTTTGAGGTCGTCTGAAATATTTGTTCTTTAACAATCTCATTAGCGGTTAACATAGAGTAGAGGTCGTCTGAAAACCGACTTTCAGATGACCCCTACCAAATTGCCATCAGCATCACCGACCCCGCCGGTTACACCACACGCTACGGCTACAACGCCCAATGGCTGCCCGAAACCATTACCGATGCCTTAGGCAAAACCCGACGCCTACACTACGACACCCTCGACCAACTCGTCAGCTTTACCGACTGTACCGGCGAAACCACCCGCTTCGGTTACACCGAATACGGCGATCTCGAAACCGTTACCGATGCGCTGGGCCATACCACCCGCCACCACTACGACGCAGCGGGCAACCCCGTCCGTACCGACTATCCCGACGGCAGTCACGAAACCTTCGAATACGACCGCCTCAACCGGCT
>NZ_JBQCVO010000027.1:0-1056 GCF_051958295.1 Neisseria sp. P0014.S002
CACCAAAGACGACATCCAAAAAGGTGTGGACGCCAAAACCACCGTTGACACCAAAGGCCTGACCTTCAACGGCGACAGCGGCAGCACCAATATCGAAAAACTGGGTTCTACCGTGACCGTTGCCGGCGACGACAACATCACCACCGAAGCCCAAGACGATAAAGTGACCGTCAAGCTGAACAAAGACCTGGTAGTAGACAGCGTCAAAGCCGGCGACACCACCGTGAACAACGACGGTGTGAAAGTAGGCGACGATGTTGCATTGACCCAAGACGGTGTGAAAGCAGGCGATGTCAAACTGACCAAAGACGGTTTGAACAACGCCGGCAACAAAGTGACCAACGTAGCCGATGGCGACCTCAATGCCAACAGCAAAGATGCCGTTAACGGTAGCCAACTGTTTGCGACCAACCAAAACGTAGCCAACAACGCCGCCAATATCGCCAAAGGCATCAACTTCGGCGGTACCACCGGCAGCAACAACTACGCATTGGGCGACACCATCAATGTCAAAGGCGACAGCAACATCATCAGCGAAACCGTAGCCGGTGGTGCACAGCTGAAACTGGCCAAAGACATCACCGTTGACAGCGTCACCGCAGGCGACAGCAAACTGAATACAGACGGCCTCACCATTACCGGTGGCCCAAGTGTGACCAAAGCAGGCATCGATGCCGCCGGCAACAAGATTACCAACGTTGCCCCGGGTACCGATGACACCGACGCCGTCAACTACAGCCAGCTGAAACAGCAAAGCGCCGCCGCCCGTACCGAAGTTGCCGCCGGCACCAACATCAAAGACGTGGTGAAAACTACCGGTGCCAATGGCCAAGACATCTACACCGTCAACGCCAAAGGCACAACTGCGAGCGCAGGTTCGAGCAAAGTGACCGTTACCGCCGCCGCTGCAGACGCGAACAACGTGACCGACTACAGCATCGACTTGGCACAAGACACCAAAGACGACATCCAAAAAGGTGTGGACGCCAAAACCACCGTTGACACCAAAGGCCTGACCTTCAACGGCGACAGCGGCAGCACCAATATCGAAAAACT
>NZ_JBQCVO010000028.1:0-964 GCF_051958295.1 Neisseria sp. P0014.S002
TCAGACGGCCTTGAAGAGGAAACCGGATTCGTTTGGGACGGCAGCCACCTCTTACAGGAAATCCAGCCAGACGGCAGGTATACCTATATCTACACCAATCCCGACAGCTACGAACCTTTGGCACAGGTACACAACTGGACCAACGAAGAAGGCGAAAGCGGCCAACAGACCCACTACTTCCACTGCGACCAAATCGGTATCCCAAGAGAGATGATCGATAAAGACGGCAACCTGGTTTGATTCGGCAACTACACCGGCTGGGGTCGTCTGAAAGAGGAAACCAAGGTAACAGATACTGCATACCAACCCTTCCGCCTGCAAAACCAGTATTGCGACCTTGAAACTGGGCTGCATTACAATTTCTTCAGGTATTACGAGCCTGAAGTAGGTCGGTTTGTGAATCAGGACCCGATTGGGTTGGAAGGTGGGGATAATCTTTATCAATTTGCACCTAATACCCAAGTATGGGTCGATTGGTTAGGTTTAGCTGGAGTTAATATGAATTTATTTCCAAGTAATGAAGACATACACTCTTATGCTCAAAAAGTTGCCAATAAACCAAATACTTTCCAGGTAGGAGGGCATGGTAATCCTTCATTGATGGTAGATGGGGCTACAGGTGAAAGATTAGATGCTAAAAAATTAGCATCGAGAATTAAAAAAGATCCTAACTATAAATCAGGTATGACGGTTGAGATCTTATCCTGTAATACAGGAAAAGGAGCAAACCCTCTTGGACAACAACTTGCTAATGAATTAAATACTACAGTTAAAGCACCAAATGAATATCTTTGGTTTTCAAGTAACGGGAAATTAACACCGATGGGAATGAAGGCTGATCGCTCGCAAGATACAAGCAAACCAGGCACCATGAGGATCTTTACTCCTCAAAGTAAAAAATAAGTAAGGAACGTGATAACTATGGAAATACTGAAAAATTTCTTAATTTTATTTTTGTTATCAA
>NZ_JBQCVO010000029.1:0-895 GCF_051958295.1 Neisseria sp. P0014.S002
CTGCCGTCTGGCTGGATTTCCTGTAAGAGGTGGCTGCCGTCCCAAACGAATCCGGTTTCCTCTTCAAGGCCGTCTGAAACTTCTCCGTTTTTCAGACGGCCTTTGCCTATCCTTCTGCCCAAGGCATCGTAGGTGTACGCCCACGTTTCTTTCGTGCCGTCTTTTTTAAAGATTTCGGCTTTAACCAATTGGTCGTGCAGATCGTAGAAATAGTTCTGCACTTCGCCGTCGGCCAGTTCGCGGTGGATCAGGTTGCCGAAGTGGTCGTAGTAATAGGTCGTGCCGTTATAGGTTTTCAGGCGGTTGTCTGGGACGGTAGGGCTATTGTTATCGGACAGGATATTGTGCGCGGGGTCGAAGGCGAACACTTCGTTGCCGGCTTTGGTAATCCTGTCCAGTTTGTCGTATTCGAAATGCGTCGTCCCCGTCCGTTGGTCGGTACTGTGGGTCAGGTTGCCGGTGCGGTCGTAGCCGTAGCTGCGTTTGACTGCATAAGCCGCCGCTACTTTGGTTTTGCCTTTGCCGCCTTCGGTCAAATCGTTAAGGATGGCGATTTGCCTTTTCAGACGGCCTAAGGGATCGAGTTCGTAGCGGCTGGCGAGTTTACCTTGTGTGCGGAAGATTTCGCGGTGTAGCTTATCGCGCTCGATGTCGGAGATGACTTCGTCGTCGAGGCTGATTTGGTGCAGGTGGCCGCTGCCGTAATACAGATAGTTGATCTGTCTGCCGTCGGGCAGGACGGTGGCGGTACGGTTGCCGTTGAAGTCGTAGTGGTAGCGGATGCTTTCGGTAACGGGCAGGTACAGCATGTCGTACTGCGCATCGCGCCAGTCGGTTTCGGGCAAACCGTTTCGGGCGTTCTCTTCCTTAGTCGGTACTTTCCATTGGTGCTGGC
>NZ_JBQCVO010000030.1:0-771 GCF_051958295.1 Neisseria sp. P0014.S002
CATGGCTAAGGAAAAATTTGAACGTAGCAAACCGCACGTAAACGTTGGCACCATCGGTCACGTTGACCATGGTAAAACCACTCTGACTGCTGCTTTGACTACTATTTTGGCTAAAAAATTCGGTGGCGCTGCAAAAGCTTACGACCAAATCGACAACGCTCCTGAAGAAAAAGCTCGTGGTATTACCATTAATACCTCACACGTAGAATACGAAACTGAAACCCGTCACTACGCACACGTAGACTGCCCGGGCCACGCCGACTACGTTAAAAACATGATTACCGGTGCTGCCCAAATGGACGGCGCGATCTTGGTATGTTCCGCAGCTGACGGTCCTATGCCTCAAACTCGCGAACACATCCTGTTGGCTCGCCAAGTAGGTGTACCTTACATCATCGTATTCATGAACAAATGTGACATGGTTGACGATGCCGAGCTGTTGGAACTGGTTGAAATGGAAATCCGTGACCTGTTGTCAAGCTACGATTTCCCAGGCGACGACTGCCCAATCGTACAAGGTTCTGCACTGAAAGCTTTGGAAGGTGACGCTGGTTACGAAGAGAAAATCTTCGAATTGGCTGCTGCTCTGGACAGCTACATCCCAACACCTGAGCGTGCTGTGGACAAACCTTTCTTGTTGCCTATCGAAGACGTATTCTCTATCTCTGGCCGTGGTACAGTAGTAACCGGTCGTGTAGAGCGCGGTATCATCCACGTTGGTGACGAGATCGAAATCGTAGGTCTGAAAGAAACCCAAAAAACCACTTGTAC
>NZ_JBQCVO010000031.1:0-560 GCF_051958295.1 Neisseria sp. P0014.S002
TTGGGCAACCTGATCTACCGCCAGCTGCCCGATGGCGAAAACCAATATTACCAATACGATCTCGAAAACCAACTCGTCCGCGCCGAAATCAAAAAGCCCGCCGGCAATACCGAGATTTGGGAATACGCCTACGACCCGTTCGGACGACGCCTTTCCAAAGAACGCCAAGACAAACTCGCCTGGACGAGTACCGACCCGAAACGCACCCACTTCGTCTGGGACGGCAGCCGCCTATTGCAGGAGTACACCTACAAAGGTAGCTACACCTATATCTACACCGACCAAGACAGCTACGAACCCTTAGCCCAAGTCTTTGACAACGCCAAAGACGGCAAACAATACCTCGCCTATTTCCACAACGACCAAGTCGGTATACCGAGGGAGATGACCGACATCCACGGCAATCTGTTATGGTACGGCGAATACACCGCTTGGGGTCGTCTGAAAAAGGATGAGAGGGTTTACAAGGATGCGCATCAGCCGTTCAGATTGCAAAACCAATACTTCGATGAAGAGACCGGACTGCATTACAACCTGATGCGGTATTACGAGCCTGAGGC
>NZ_JBQCVO010000032.1:0-529 GCF_051958295.1 Neisseria sp. P0014.S002
GCGGTTGCCGCTGACTGGGTTACCGCCCTTCCCTTCGGCAGCTTTGTCGGAAAGGATGTTGTGGGCGGGGTCGAAGGCGAAGGTTTCGCTGCGGCCGCTTTGGCTGTTGCGGGCTTCTTGAATGCGCCCGATTTTGTCGTAAACATAATGGAGGACGCCGCTTCTTTGGTCGGCGCTTTGGATCAGGTTGCCGGCTTTGTCGTAGGCGTAGCGGCGGTTGACGACGCCGCCGGCCAACGGGTTTTGTTTGCCGCGGGGTGTTTGTGTGCCGCTCCGGACGGTACGCTGGCTTTTCAGACGACCCATGGGGTCATAGTCGTACAGGCTGCTGATGCTGCCCTGTGTCCTTTGGATTTCTCGGTGCAGTTTGTCGCGTTCGATGTCGGTAATGACTTCGCCGTCGAGGCTGATTTGGTGCAGGTGTCCGCTGCCGTAGTACAGGTAATCGATATGGCGGCCGTCGGGCAGGATGGTGCGGATGCGGTTGCCCAACGGGTCGTACTGGTAGCCTACGGTGGCGCTTTGGCCG
>NZ_JBQCVO010000033.1:0-507 GCF_051958295.1 Neisseria sp. P0014.S002
CGGCAGGTTGAGGGTTTCGTGGTAGTCGATTTGAGTGCTGCTGCCGTCCGGGGCGGTGATGGCGATGACGTTGCCTTCGGTATCGTAGAGATAGCGGGTTTCGCGTCCGAGGGGGTCGCGTTCTACGGTAATGCGGCCGTAGCTGTCACGTTCGCTGGCGCTGCGTTGTCCGTCGGCATCGATGCGGTAGACGAGTTCTTGGTTTTCGTCGAAACCGTACACTTCCGTCCGCCCCAATGCGTCGGTAACGACGGTATGGTCTTTGCGGTAGTCGAACGTCCATTCTTCACCGAGGTTGTTGCTGCTTTTAAGCACTTTGCCGTCGGTGTCGTAACAGTCGTATTCGTAGCGGGACACCAGTCCGTCGGGCTGGCTGTGTTCGACCATGATGTGGTTGCGGTAAGCGAAACCGCGCAGTTTTTTGCCGTCGCGTCCGTAAACGGCGGTCAAATCGCCGTAGCCGTCGTAGTCGTAGCGCACCAGTTCTTTGCCGTTGAAGGTGACGGA
>NZ_JBQCVO010000034.1:0-490 GCF_051958295.1 Neisseria sp. P0014.S002
CCTACGGGTGGCAGCAGTCGAGAATAATTCACAATGGGGGCAACCCTGATGGTGCAACGCCGCGTGGAGGATGACGGTCTTCGGATTGTAAACTCCTGTCATCCGGGAGTAAGACCTGGTCGTTAATAGCGAACAGGGTTGATAGTACCGGAAGAGGAAGGGACGGCTAACTTCGTGCCAGCAGCCGCGGTAATACGAAGGTCCCGAGCGTTGTTCGGAATCACTGGGCGTAAAGGGAGCGTAGGCGGCGTGGTAAGTCAGATGTGAAATCCCGGGGCTCAACCCCGGAACTGCATCCGATACTGCCATGCTAGAGGATTGGAGAGGTAGCTGGAATTCTTGGTGTAGCAGTGAAATGCGTAGAGATCAAGAGGAACACTCGTGGCGAAAGCGAGCTACTGGACAACACCTGACGCTGAGGCTCGAAGGCCAGGGTAGCGAAAGGGATTAGATACCCTTGTAGTCCTGTCTCTTATACACATCCTACGAG
>NZ_JBQCVO010000035.1:0-108 GCF_051958295.1 Neisseria sp. P0014.S002
CCGTTGTCTTTAACTTCGGCTTCAGCATTCTTACCGTCTGCACCAGTGGCACCAGTTTCACCTTTAGCACCAGTTGCACCGTCTTTAACGATAGTAGTAGTGGTATTA
>NZ_JBQCVO010000035.1:208-450 GCF_051958295.1 Neisseria sp. P0014.S002
CCTTCGCCATCAGTAATGGTTACAGTGTGAGTGCCGTTGCCGTTGTCTTTAACTTCGGCTTTAGCATTCTTACCGTCAGCACCAGTTGCACCGGTAGCGCCAGTTGCACCGTCTTTAACGATGGTAGTAGTGGTATTACCTTCGCCATCAGTAATGGTTACAGTGTGAGTGCCGTTGCCGTTGTCTTTAACTTCGGCTTTAGCATTCTTACCGTCTGCACCGTCTTTAACGATGGTAGTAGT
>NZ_JBQCVO010000036.1:0-447 GCF_051958295.1 Neisseria sp. P0014.S002
CCTACGGGTGGCAGCAGTGGGGAATATTGGACAATGGGCGCAAGCCTGATCCAGCCATGCCGCGTGAGTGATGAAGGCCTTAGGGTTGTAAAGCTCTTTCGTCAGGGAAGATAATGACGGTACCTGAAGAAGAAGCCCCGGCTAACTTCGTGCCAGCAGCCGCGGTAATACGAAGGGGGCTAGCGTTGCTCGGAATCACTGGGCGTAAAGCGCACGTAGGCGGATCTTTAAGTCAGAGGTGAAATCCCAAGGCTCAACCTTGGAACTGCCTTTGATACTGGAGATCTTGAGTCCGGGAGAGGTGAGTGGAACTGCGAGTGTAGAGGTGAAATTCGTAGATATTCGCAAGAACACCAGTGGCGAAGGCGGCTCACTGGCCCGGTACTGACGCTGAGGTGCGAAAGCGTGGGGAGCAAACAGGATTAGATACCCGAGTAGTCCTGTCTC
>NZ_JBQCVO010000037.1:0-440 GCF_051958295.1 Neisseria sp. P0014.S002
CCTACGGGGGGCAGCAGTGGGGAATCTTAGACAATGGGGGAAACCCTGATCTAGCCATGCCGCGTGAGCGATGAAGGCCTTAGGGTTGTAAAGCTCTTTCGTGGGGGAAGATAATGACTGTACCCCAAGAAGAAGCCCCGGCTAACTCCGTGCCAGCAGCCGCGGTAATACGGAGGGGGCTAGCGTTGTTCGGAATTACTGGGCGTAAAGCGCACGTAGGCGGACCGGAAAGTCAGAGGTGAAATCCCAGGGCTCAACCTTGGAACTGCCTTTGAAACTCCTGGTCTTGAGGTCGAGAGAGGTGAGTGGAATTCCGAGTGTAGAGGTGAAATTCGTAGATATTCGGAGGAACACCAGTGGCGAAGGCGGCTCACTGGCTCGGTACTGACGCTGAGGTGCGAAAGCGTGGGGAGCAAACAGGATTAGATACCCGAGTAGTC
>NZ_JBQCVO010000038.1:0-436 GCF_051958295.1 Neisseria sp. P0014.S002
CCCGGGTATCTAATCCTGTTTGCTACCCATGCTTTCGCTCCTCAGCGTCAGTTACGGCCCAGAGCGGCGCCTTCGCCGCTGGTGTTCCTCATGATATCTGCGCATTTCACCGCTACACCATGAATTCCCCGCTCCCCTACCGTACTCTAGTCATAGCAGTATCGGGTGGCGTCTCTGGGTTGAGCCCAGAGTTTTCACACCCGACTTACCAAACCGCCTACGAGCTCTTTACGCCCAATAAATCCGGATAACGCTTGGTGCCTACGTGTCACCGCGGCTGCTGGCACGTAGTTGGCCGCACCTTCTTCTGTAGGTACCGTCATTTTCTTCCCTACTGAAAGCGGTTTACAACCCTAGGGCCTTCTTCCCGCACGCGGCGTTGCTGCATCAGGCTTTCGCCCATTGTGCAAGATTCCCCACTGCTGCCTCCCGTAGG
>NZ_JBQCVO010000039.1:0-430 GCF_051958295.1 Neisseria sp. P0014.S002
CCTACGGGAGGCAGCAGTGAGGAATATTGGACAATGGGCGCAAGCCTGATCCAGCCATGCCGCGTGCAGGATGACGGTCCTATGGATTGTAAACTGCTTTTGCACAGGAAGAAACAACATTACGTGTAATGTCTTGACGGTACTGTGAGAATAAGGATCGGCTAACTCCGTGCCAGCAGCCGCGGTAATACGGAGGATCCAAGCGTTATCCGGAATCATTGGGTTTAAAGGGTCCGTAGGCGGTTTAGTAAGTCAGTGGTGAAAGCCCATCGCTCAACGGTGGAACGGCCATTGATACTGCTGAACTTGAATTATTAGGAAGTAACTAGAATATGTAGTGTAGCGGTGAAATGCTTAGAGATTACATGGAATACCAATTGCGAAGGCAGGTTACTACTAATTGATTGACGCTGATGGACGAAAGCGTGGG
>NZ_JBQCVO010000040.1:0-429 GCF_051958295.1 Neisseria sp. P0014.S002
CCTACGGGAGGCAGCAGTCGAGAATCTTTCACAATGGGGGAAACCCTGATGGAGCGACGCCGCGTGGAGGATGACGGTCTTCGGATTGTAAACTCCTTTTCTGTGGGAAGAGGAAGGACGGTACCACAGGAATAAGTCACGGCTAACTACGTGCCAGCAGCCGCGGTAATACGTAGGTGGCAAGCGTTATCCGGATTTACTGGGCGTAAAGCGCACGCAGGCGGCTGTCCAAGTCTGACGTGAAAGCTCCTGGCTTAACTGGGAGAGGTCGTTGGAAACTAGATGGCTTGAGGCGAGGAGAGGGGTGTAGAATTCCCGGTGTAGTGGTGGAATGCGTAGATATCGGGAGGAATACCAGTGGCGAAAGCGACACCATGGCCTTTGCCTGACGCTCAGGTGCGAAAGCGTGGGTAGCGAACGGGATTAGAT
>NZ_JBQCVO010000041.1:0-416 GCF_051958295.1 Neisseria sp. P0014.S002
AAAGGCGACAGGTGTTTGCACTCATGGGCATTGGCGGGGGTAATGTGCAGTTTCTCGATATAGCCTTCCGCATCGGTGCGGGTATGTTGTTTGTACCCGAGTTTGTAGAGGCCATTTTTCTTTATCCAACGGGCATCGCTGTCTTTACTCGGTGTGGTTTGGCCGCTGACTTGTCCTTCCTCATCGACTTCTATGTCCTGGCGCTGTTTGCTGCCGGCGGTCTGGATAATGGTGGCGTCAATGACGGCGGCGGATGCTTTCTCTACTTTTAAGCCTTTTTCGGTCAGTTGGCGGTTGATCAGTTCCAATAATTCGGACAGGGTGTCGTCTTGCGCCAGCCAGTTGCGGTAGCGGCATAAGGTGCTGTAATCGGGGATGCTCAGTTCGTCAAAACGGCAAAACAGGTTGAAATCGAT
>NZ_JBQCVO010000042.1:0-409 GCF_051958295.1 Neisseria sp. P0014.S002
CGTCTCGATTACGACCAAACCGACAACCTGATCCAAGAAACCGGCTGGGACGGCAAAATCACCGCCTACGGCTACGATGCCGCCGGACAACTGGTTCAACAGACCGAATACGGCCAAAGCAATCATGAAGGCCGTCTGAAAGAGCGTCCCGAAACTTGGCACATCCATCATTTCAAACGCAACATCCTCGGCCAACTGATCGAAAAACAAAGCTGCAAAGTCTCCGGTCGCAACGGACAAAGCAAAGACGAAGGCATCAGCCGCACCCGTTTCGAATACGACCCCGTTACCGGCAACCTGACCAAAGCCCGCAACCAACACAGCAGCGTCGAACTCGCCTACGACGAACTCGACCGCCTCATCGGCGAAACCACCGTCCACAACGGCCAAAGCGCCACCGTAGGCTACC
>NZ_JBQCVO010000043.1:0-389 GCF_051958295.1 Neisseria sp. P0014.S002
TTCGGTTACACCGAATACGGCGATCTCGAAACCGTTACCGATGCGCTGGGCCATACCACCCGCCACCACTACGATGCAGCGGGCAACCCCGTCCGTACCGACTATCCCGACGGCAGTCACGAAACCTTCGAATACGACCGCCTCAACCGGCTGACCGCCCACATCGACGGACTCGGTGCCAAAACCGCCTACGAACTCGCAGTGGACGGACTGCCGCTCAAACGCACCAACGCGCTGGGCCATACCTTCGCCTACGCCTACGACAAAGCCCGCCGTCTGACCGTCCTCACCAACGAAAACGGCGAAACCTACCGTCTCGATTACGACCAAACCGACAACCTGATCCAAGAAACCGGCTGGGACGGCAAAATCACCGCCTACGGCTACGA
>NZ_JBQCVO010000044.1:0-383 GCF_051958295.1 Neisseria sp. P0014.S002
GAAGGCTATATCGAGAAACTGCACATTACCCCCGCCAATGCCCATGAGTGCAAACACCTGTCGCCTTTGTTGGAAGGTCTATCCAAAGGTACGACCGTCTATGCCGACAAAGGCTATGACAGTGAGGAAAACCGGCAACATCTGGAAGAGCGTCGACTGCAGGACGGCATTATGCGCAAAGCACACCGCAAACATCCGCTGTCGGAAGCGCAAACCAAACGCAACCGATATTTATCGAAAACCCGTTATGTGGTTGAACAAAGCTTCGGTACGCTGCACCGTAAATTCCGCTATGCCCGGGCAGCCTATTTCGGACTGAGCAAAGTGAGTGCACAAAGCCATCTAAAGGCGATGTGTTTGAACCTTTTGAAAGCCGCCAACAG
>NZ_JBQCVO010000045.1:0-379 GCF_051958295.1 Neisseria sp. P0014.S002
AAGGCAACGTCATCGCCATCACCGCCCCGGACGGCAGCAGCACTCAAATCGACTACCACGAAACCCTCAACCTGCCGATTGCCGTCAACGATCCTGCAGGCAGGATTACCGCCTACGATTACGACAAGCGTGGCAACCTCATCAGCATCACCGATCCCGCCGGTTACACCACAAGCTACGGCTACAACGCCCGATGGCTGCCCGAAACCATTACCGACGCCTTAGGCAAAACCCGACGCCTACACTACGACACCCTCGACCAACTCGTCTGCTTTACCGACTGTACCGGCGAAACCACCCGTTTCGGTTACACCGAATACGGCGATCTCGAAACCGTTACCGATGCGCTGGGCCATACCACCCGCCACCACTACGATGC
>NZ_JBQCVO010000046.1:0-362 GCF_051958295.1 Neisseria sp. P0014.S002
CCACCCGCTCCCCCTTCTGTTCCGCCTATTCCCTTCCCGCTCTTTGCCGACCTCGGCGGTGCTAAGACCGTCGCCAAAGACGTACGCCTCAACCGCAAGCCTGCTTTTGTCTTTAAAGCCAGTAAGACGGACAAGACTTATGGCGATGAAATTGCCCTTCCGGGTCGCAAAGGGGTAAAGAGCCGTACCGCCACCAAACCGGCCTGGCCGATGCGCCATTCTTCCTCGGTTAAAATCCGCAAACGCTATATCGTGCGTACCGGTGATATGTTCCATATGAACGGCAAGTTCAGCAAAAGACTCCCCCCTAAAACCTGTCTGTCCTGTAAGGGTGCGGTAGGTGCCGGCCGTCCGGTCAATCC
>NZ_JBQCVO010000047.1:0-334 GCF_051958295.1 Neisseria sp. P0014.S002
CACTCATGGGCATTGGCGGGGGTAATGTGCAGTTTCTCGATATAGCCTTCCGCATCGGTACGGGTATGTTGTTTGTACCCGAGTCTGTAGAGGCCATTTTTCTTTATCCAACGGGCATCTTTGTCTTTGCTCGGTGTGGTTTGGCCGCTGACTTGTCCTTCTTCGTCGACTTCTATGGCCTGGCGCTGTTTGCCGCCGGCGGTCTGAATAATGGTGGCGTCAATGACGGCGGCGGATGCTTTCTCTACTTTTAGGTTTTTTTCGGTCAGTTGGCGGTTGATCAGTTCCAATAATTCGGACAGGGTGTCGTCTTGCGCCAGCCAGTTGCGGTAGC
>NZ_JBQCVO010000048.1:0-330 GCF_051958295.1 Neisseria sp. P0014.S002
TTGTCTCCGCTGTTGTGGCGTTTGTATTATTACGACATCAAACTGGGTAAATCTGCTGCGCCTTTGCTGAAATACGCCGAGCGTATTTTCCAACGCTAAGCCTTTAATGAAGCATTGACTCCGGCTGAAAAAGCCATGCGCCGCTAAGGGACGGATCTATGGCAACTTCAACCAACCCGTATTTGTTGCGTGCTTTGTATGAATGGTGTTTGTATAATAACCAAACACCGCACATCGTGGCTTGGGTAAATGAACATACCCGTGTGCCGTTGCAGTATGTGCGTGATAATGAAATTGTTTTAAATATTGGTCCTACCGCCAGCCATAACT
>NZ_JBQCVO010000049.1:0-324 GCF_051958295.1 Neisseria sp. P0014.S002
TCTCCCAAACTCCAGCACGCCAGTCCCAAGTGCAGTTCCCAGGTTGAGCCCGGGGCTTTCACACCTGGCTTAACGCGCCGCCTACGCACGCTTTACGCCCAGTAATTCCGATTAACGCTCGCACCCTCCGTATTACCGCGGCTGCTGGCACGGAGTTAGCCGGTGCTTCTTCTATGGGTAATGTCAATACGGGGGGTATTGGCCCCCGCTTTTTCCTCCCCATTGAAAGTGCTTTACAACCCTCAGGCCTTCTTCACACACGCGGTATTGCTGGATCAGGCTTCCGCCCATTGTCCAATATTCCCCACTGCTGCCTCCCGTAGG
>NZ_JBQCVO010000050.1:0-322 GCF_051958295.1 Neisseria sp. P0014.S002
TGCTCAGTCCGAAATAGGCTGCCCGCGCATAGCGGAATTTACGGTGCAGCGTACCGAAGCTTTGTTCGACCACATAACGGGTCTTTGACAAATACCGGTTACGTTTGGTTTGTGCTTCCGACAGTGGATGTTTGCGGTGAGCTTTGCGCATAATGCCGTCCTGCAGTCGACGCTCTTCCAGATGTTGCCGGTTTTCCGCACTGTCGTAGCCTTTGTCGGCATAGACGGTTGTACCTTCGGGCAGTCCTTCCAACAAAGGCGACAGGTGTTTGCACTCATGGGCATTGGCGGGGGTAATGTGCAGTTTCTCGATATAGCCTTC
>NZ_JBQCVO010000051.1:0-305 GCF_051958295.1 Neisseria sp. P0014.S002
GTAGAGGAGGAAGGGGCCGTGAAGAACGGTCTTTGACCTATTCTAGGAAGAAGCTTGGGCTAAGTTCGTGCCAGCAGCCGCGGTAAGACGAACCAAGCGAACGTTATTCGGAATTACTGGGCTTAAAGCGCGTGTAGGCGGATGACCACGTCAGTCGTTGAAATCCCCCGGCTCAACCGGGGAACAGGCGCTGATACGAGTTGTCTGGAGGTGGGTAGGGGAGACTGGAACTCCTGGTGTAGCGGTGAAATGCGCAGATATCAGGAAGAACACCGGTGGCGAAGGCGGGTCTCTGGGCAACTACT
>NZ_JBQCVO010000052.1:0-301 GCF_051958295.1 Neisseria sp. P0014.S002
GTAATACGTAGGGTGCAAGCGTTAATCGGAATTACTGGGCGTAAAGCGTGCGCAGGCGGTTATGTAAGACAGTTGTGAAATCCCCGGGCTCAACCTGGGAATTGCATCTGTGACTGCATAGCTAGAGTACGGTAGAGGGGGATGGAATTCCGCGTGTAGCAGTGAAATGCGTAGATATGCGGAGGAACACCGATGGCGAAGGCAATCCCCTGGACCTGTACTGACGCTCATGCACGAAAGCGTGGGGAGCAAACAGGATTAGATACCCTTGTAGTCCTGTCTCTTATACACATCCTACGAG
>NZ_JBQCVO010000053.1:0-301 GCF_051958295.1 Neisseria sp. P0014.S002
GGCTAAGTTCGTGCCAGCAGCCGCGGTAACACGAACCGTCCAAACGTTATTCGGAATTATTGGGCTTAAAGGGTGCGTAGGCGGCGCTTTAAGTCGGGTGTGAAATCCTTCGGCTCAACCGAAGAATTGCGCCCGATACTGGGGTGCTAGAGGGAGACAGGGGTGAGCGGAACTGATGGTGGAGCGGTGAAATGCGTTGATATCATCAGGAACACCGGTGGCGAAAGCGCATTACTGGGCCATTTCTGACGCTGAGGAACGAAAGCTAGGGTAGCGAACGGGATTAGATACCCGTGTAGTC
>NZ_JBQCVO010000054.1:0-301 GCF_051958295.1 Neisseria sp. P0014.S002
CCTACGGGTGGCTGCAGTCGAGGATCTTCGGCAATGGGCGCAAGCCTGACCGAGCGACGCCGCGTGAGCGATGAAGGCCTTCGGGTCGTAAAGCTCTGTCGGGGGGAAGAAAGGGAAACTTGATCGACCCCCGGAGGAAGCACGGGCTAAGTTCGTGCCAGCAGCCGCGGTAAGACGAACCGTGCAAACGTTATTCGGAATCACTGGGCATAAAGGGCGCGTAGGCGGCTTGACAAGTCAGGGGTGAAATCCGGCAGCTTAACTGTCGCAGTGCCTTTGATACTGTCGAGCTCGAGGGAGG
>NZ_JBQCVO010000055.1:0-296 GCF_051958295.1 Neisseria sp. P0014.S002
CTCGTAATACCTGAAGAAATTGTAATGCAGCCCAGTTTCACGGTCGCAATACTGGTTTTGCAATCGGAAGGGTTGGTGAGCAGTTCCGGATATGTTGGTTTCACTCTTCAGTTTGCCCCAACCGTAATAATCCCCGAACCAAACCAGATTGCCATCCTTATCGGTCATCTCTCTTGGAATGCCGATTTGGTCGCAGTGGAAGTAGTGGGTTTCCTGTTTGCTTTCGCCTTCTTCGTTGGTCCGGTTGTGCACCTGTGCCAAAGGTTCGTAGCTGTCGGGATCGGTGTAGATATAGG
>NZ_JBQCVO010000056.1:0-296 GCF_051958295.1 Neisseria sp. P0014.S002
CCTACGGGAGGCAGCAGTCGAGGATCTTCGGCAATGGGGGCAACCCTGACCGAGCGATGCCGCGTGAGCGATGAAGGCCTTCGGGTTGTAAAGCTCGAAAGTGGGGAGAAACGCCGAAAGGCTTGATCTATCCACAGTAAGCTCGGGCTAAGTTCGTGCCAGCAGCCGCGGTAAGACGAACCGAGCGAACGTTGTTCGGAATCACTGGGCTTAAAGGGCGCGTAGGCGGGCCGCCAAGTCCGGGGTGAAATCCTCCAGCTTAACTGGAGAACGGCCTCGGATACTGGAGGTCTCGA
>NZ_JBQCVO010000057.1:0-295 GCF_051958295.1 Neisseria sp. P0014.S002
GTTTCGCCGGTACAGTCGGTAAAGCTGACGAGTTGGTCGAGGGTGTCGTAGTGTAGGCGTCGGGTTTTGCCTAAGGCGTCGGTAATGGTTTCGGGCAGCCATTGGGCGTTGTAGCCGTAGCGGGTGGTGTAACCGGCGGGGTCGGTGATGCTGATGAGGTTGCCGCGTCCGTCGTAATCGTAGGCGGTAATCCTGCCTGCGGGATCGTTGACGGCAACCGGCAGGTTGAGGGTTTCGTGGTAGTCGATTTGAGTGCTGCTGCCGTCCGGGGCGGTGATGGCGATGACGTTGCCTT
>NZ_JBQCVO010000058.1:0-294 GCF_051958295.1 Neisseria sp. P0014.S002
ACCAAAACGGACGAGTAAATACAGAATACGATACCGATGTTCAGCGCCATAGAGAAACCGTGCAAGGCTGCGCCGCCAAACACCAGCAGAGAAACAACCATTGCCTCGGTCGAACCGTGGGTAATGATGGTACGGCTCATGGTTGCGGTAATCGCGTTGTCGATGACTTCCGGCACTGTGTGGCCGCGCATATGCGGCTTACGGAAGTTTTCACGAATACGGTCAAACAAAACCACAGAGTCGTTCACGGAATAACCCAGAACTGCCAAGATACCTGCCAAGACAGTCAGAGAG
>NZ_JBQCVO010000059.1:0-294 GCF_051958295.1 Neisseria sp. P0014.S002
CCTACGGGGGGCAGCAGTGGGGAATATTGGACAATGGGCGAAAGCCTGATCCAGCAATGCCGCGTGAGTGATGAAGGCCTTAGGGTTGTAAAGCTCTTTTACCCGGGATGATAATGACAGTACCGGGAGAATAAGCTCCGGCTAACTCCGTGCCAGCAGCCGCGGTAATACGGAGGGAGCTAGCGTTGTTCGGAATTACTGGGCGTAAAGCGCGCGTAGGCGGTTACTCAAGTCAGAGGTGAAAGCCCGGGGCTCAACCCCGGAACTGCCTTTGAAACTAGGTAACTAGAATCT
>NZ_JBQCVO010000060.1:0-286 GCF_051958295.1 Neisseria sp. P0014.S002
ACATGCTGCCGCAGATTAGATTTCAGACGGCCTGAATGTCGCTATTTTAATGGTTTGAAAAAAGGCGGGCAAGAATGCCCGCCTTTGCGTCTGCTTCAATTTAGTGATGAATGCCCAAAACGGACGCGTTGTGGCTGATGATTTCGTCCGCCAAAGACGGATTGTCGTTCAGCTTGATACCGTAGCCGGGCACCAATTCTTTCAGACGGCCTGACCATGATTCGGCATGATCTGGGAAGCATTGGTTGATCAGCTTAATCATCAAAGGTACGGCGGTTGATGCACC
>NZ_JBQCVO010000061.1:0-286 GCF_051958295.1 Neisseria sp. P0014.S002
TTCCTGCGGCGCACCCCACAGCCGGCGACAATCGCCGCCCATGAAGCCCCAGGACATCGAGCCCTTCTTCGCGGCGCTGCAGGCCGCCAACCCGCAGCCCAACACCGAGCTGGAATACACCAACGTATTCGAGCTGCTGGCCGCCGTGCTGCTGTCGGCGCAGGCCACCGACGTGGGTGTGAACAAGGCCACGCGCCGGCTGTTTCCGGTCGCCAATACGCCGCAGGCCGTTCTGGATCTGGGCCTGGACGGCCTGGAGGGCTATATCAAGACCATCGGCCTGTAC
>NZ_JBQCVO010000062.1:0-281 GCF_051958295.1 Neisseria sp. P0014.S002
GCAGTATTGTGTTCCAGCTGCCAACGGTACAAATATTCTTCCCATACTTTTTCACGATTGTCAGCATCCAACTTATATTCTTGTTTAGGTGCGGTTTTGGGCGCAGCTTCGACAGCGTCGTCCGATTTTTTAACCAATGGTGCATGAGTCGGCGCGGTATTGAATTGTCGTGCCTGACGCAATCTTTCCAGGCGGTTTTCCCAATTCAGGTCTTCTTCCTCGAGGGCTTTGGGGTCAAGACGGTTGTTTTCCATAATAATCTCGTTTTTTCATTTTTATTG
>NZ_JBQCVO010000063.1:0-280 GCF_051958295.1 Neisseria sp. P0014.S002
GTGTACGATGAGAAAAACATCCAGCCTTCGCAATACCGCCGCTACAACATCACGACCGCCAATCCCGGCGACGACTACGCTGCTATGCGCGAAGTGTTGACGCGCCGTTACGGCAAAATGCAGGAAGCCGAGGCCAATGGCGAAAGCGTCAAATGGCCGGATGTCGTGTTGATTGACGGCGGCAAAGGGCAAATCGGAGTAGCCGTATCGGTATGGGAAGAACTCGGGCTGCACATTCCTTTGGTCGGTATCGCCAAAGGCCCTGAGCGCAAAGCTGGTA
>NZ_JBQCVO010000064.1:0-279 GCF_051958295.1 Neisseria sp. P0014.S002
GGAAAAACCACTGAAAATCAGACCGCACTTTAATTTTCAAAATTTTTTAGAAAAAAGACTTGCAATCGTTTTCGGTTTACCGTATTTTAAAAATTAATTCAATTTAGTTATCTAAATAAGAGAGTTTCAAATGAACTTTATTCTTCGTCACCATCATCGCCATTCAACTGAATAATCTTTCAGGCTGTTGGTGTGCTTGGAAGATTTCTTCCGAGCTGACAAGATAAAGATCCAAAAAAATCTTACCCCCCGGAAGGCAACTTTCGAGGGGTTTTGTTT
>NZ_JBQCVO010000065.1:0-278 GCF_051958295.1 Neisseria sp. P0014.S002
GGTTAAGCCGAGGGATTTCACACCCAACTTTCAGCGCCGCCTACGCACCCTTTAAGCCCAGTGATTCCGAATAACGTTCGTACGGTTCGTCTTACCGCGGCTGCTGGCACGAACTTAGCCCGTACTTCCTCCTAGGATAGGTCAAATTCCGCTCTTCACGGAACCTTCCTCCCCTACGACAGCGGTTTACAACCCGAGGGCCTTCATCCCGCACGCGGCATCGCTCGGTCAGGCTTTCGCCCATTGCCGAAGATTCTCGACTGCAGCCACCCGTAGGC
>NZ_JBQCVO010000066.1:0-278 GCF_051958295.1 Neisseria sp. P0014.S002
GACTACTAGGGTATCTAAGCCTGTTTGCTCCCCACGCTTTCGCTTCTCAGCGTCAGGTAATGCCCAGAGAACCGCCTTCGCCACCGGTGTTCCTCCTGATATCTGCGCATTCCACCGCTCCACCAGGAATTCCGTTCTCCCCTGCATCCCTCTAGTCCGCCCGTATCAAAAGCAGGCTCGGGGTTAAGCCCCGAGTTTTCACTCCTGACGCGACGGACCGCCTACAAGCCCTTTACGCCCAATAATTCCGAACAACGCTCGGACCCTACGTATCACCG
>NZ_JBQCVO010000067.1:0-276 GCF_051958295.1 Neisseria sp. P0014.S002
GCTGTGCTCATCAGGCATGCGCGCCCTTGAGATCGCCGCTCACAATATCATGCTGGGGAAAACCGCTGTCAGTCTTGCCGTGGGCGTCGAGAACATGACCATGGCGCCCTATCTGCTGCCAAAGGCGCGAACGGGTTACCGCATGGGCTCTGGCACGATTGAGGATGCCATGCTGCTGGACGCGCTGGTGTGTTCGATTGAAGGCTGTCACATGGGCATGACCGCCGAGAACGTCGCTGAGCGCTACGGGATCAGCCGTGAGGAGCAGGATGAGCT
>NZ_JBQCVO010000068.1:0-276 GCF_051958295.1 Neisseria sp. P0014.S002
GGCTCGGAGTGTGTATAAGAGACAGGACTACTAGGGTATCTAATCCTGTTTGCTCCCCACGCTTTCGCACCTCAGCGTCAATACTTGTCCAGTCAGTCGCCTTCGCCACTGGTGTTCTTCCGAATATCTACGAATTTCACCTCTACACTCGGAGTTCCACTTACCTCTTCCATACTCAAGGCTGACAGTTTTGAAGGCTATTCCAGGGTTGAGCCCTGGGCTTTCACCTCCAACTTGTCAACCCGCCTACGCTCCCTTTACGCCCAGTAATTCCGA
>NZ_JBQCVO010000069.1:0-276 GCF_051958295.1 Neisseria sp. P0014.S002
TATAATCATCGTATTTTTGATGCTCGACTAACTCGCCTTGTTTTGGCAAGTTTTTACGGAGTGCCGTGAAGTTTTCATCTTCTGCTGCTTCGCCTGTAATTTCAACGTCTGTTCCAGCAATTTTACTTGGCTCACCCGGGGTGACATCCGCAATAAGTAAATCTCGTTGACCTTTGCGTTTTTTTAATTCAAAGGCCACGGAAGAACCATAATAACCGAAGACTCGAAGGCCTTTATCAACAGCATTTGAAACTAATTGTTTATAACGATCTGAGC
>NZ_JBQCVO010000070.1:0-273 GCF_051958295.1 Neisseria sp. P0014.S002
AAGCGTTGTTCGGATTCATTGGGCGTAAAGGGTGCGTAGGTGGCGAGGTAAGTCAGGTGTGAAATCTCGGGGCTCAACCCCGAAACTGCACTTGATACTGCCTTGCTAGAGTACTGGAGAGGAGATTGGAATTTACGGTGTAGCAGTGAAATGCGTAGATATCGTAAGGAAGACCAGTGGCGAAGGCGAATCTCTGGACAGTTACTGACACTGAGGCACGAAGGCCAGGGGAGCAAACGGGATTAGATACCCGAGTAGTCCTGTCTCTTATAC
>NZ_JBQCVO010000071.1:0-273 GCF_051958295.1 Neisseria sp. P0014.S002
GTTCAAAATCGCGGCGGAATTGGCTAAGCTGTCTTCGCCGTCCAAACCTTCCCACGCCAATTCAAACGCTTCACGCTGCCTTTGGGGCGTCGCGTTTGCCGGCTGGTCCGCCCAGGCACGTGGGGTGCGGGTGGGGGGGGGGGCTGGGGTGGGTCATATAAGGTTTTGGATACGTACAATCAGGGTTTTTGTTGGTATGGCTGGGGGTCGCAAAAGCTGTGGGGGTGGGGGTGTTATTGTGATTGAAAAATATGAACCGGCGCCCGCGGAATA
>NZ_JBQCVO010000072.1:0-270 GCF_051958295.1 Neisseria sp. P0014.S002
TCGGATTGTAAACTCCTGTCATTTGGGAACAATGTGCATTGGTTAACTGCCGGTGTATTGATAGTACCAGAAGAGGAAGAGACGGCTAACTCTGTGCCAGCAGCCGCGGTAATACAGAGGTCTCAAGCGTTGTTCGGATTCATTGGGCGTAAAGGGTGCGTAGGTGGCGGGGTAAGTCTGGTGTGAAATCTCGGAGCTCAACTCCGAAACTGCACTGGATACTGCCTTGCTCGAGTACTGGAGAGGAGATTGGAATTTACGGTGTAGCAG
>NZ_JBQCVO010000073.1:0-270 GCF_051958295.1 Neisseria sp. P0014.S002
TCACTGATCTGGTCGCTCATCTAGGGCTGGCTCAGTCGACGGTTTCTTCCCACGTCGCCACGCTGCGAGACGCCGGCCTGTTGGCAAGTCACGCTCATGGCCGGGCGATGTATTACACGTTGGCGCACCCACAACAAATTCGTCGTTTGATGCTGTTGGCTGACATTCTGATAAGAGACGGCGGGGAGTGCGCTGAGCTATGCGGCATGCTCGATGTTGAGTACCGTGGAGAACCCAGCGATGACCACATCGGCGGCAATGACGACGCAG
>NZ_JBQCVO010000074.1:0-269 GCF_051958295.1 Neisseria sp. P0014.S002
ACCTCTCCCAGTTAAGCCAGGAGCTTTCACATCCAACTAACCAAACCGCCTGCACACGCTTTACGCCCAGTAAATCCGGATAACGCTCGCCTCCTACGTTTTACCGCGGCTGCTGGCACGTAGTTAGCCGAGGCTTATTCTGAAGGTACTGTCCTTCCTCATCCCTCCAAAAAGAACTTTACGACCCGAAGGCCTTCATCGTTCACGCGGCGTTGCTGGTTCGGGCTTTCGCCCATTAACCAATATTCCCTACTGCTACCACCCGTAGG
>NZ_JBQCVO010000075.1:0-269 GCF_051958295.1 Neisseria sp. P0014.S002
CGTCCTAACGGTCGCACCAGCCATCAGCTGTATACGCGCACCCTGCGTGCCCTACCGCAATATGCGCGACCGCAACAGCGGTACCGCGATCCCGCGCGTCTGGCGGCCAACGCCCGCCGCCCCCGCGGGGGTCGGGGGGGTGGCGGGCGGTGTGTTGCTGGGACGGCGAGGGGCGGCGGGGGTGGGCCATTCGGGGGTGGTGGGGCCCACGGTGGCTGCGGGGGTGGTCAGTGGCGGGGGGGTCGCGGTCTTTGGGGGCGCGGCGGTGG
>NZ_JBQCVO010000076.1:0-268 GCF_051958295.1 Neisseria sp. P0014.S002
GAGGGTGCGAGCGTTAATCGGAATTACTGGGCGTAAAGCGCACGTAGTCGGCTTGCCAAGTCGGGTGTGAAATCCCCGGGCTCAACCTGGGAACTGCATCCGAAACTGGCTTGCTAGAGTATGGGAGAGGGAGGCGGAATTTCTGGTGTAGCAGTGAAATGCGTAGATATCAGAAGGAACATCAGTGGCGAAGGCGGCCTCCTGGACCAATACTGACGATCAGGTGCGAAAGCGTGGGGAGCAAACAGGATTAGATACCCTGGTAGTC
>NZ_JBQCVO010000077.1:0-267 GCF_051958295.1 Neisseria sp. P0014.S002
GCCGAGCATCAACGCCAGCGGTACCGGAACTCGGGTAGGCAGTTTGAGCGGCGGCGTTACCCGCAGCGAATACACTGTCGGTTTGGGCGCGGCAGCGTACGAGCTGGACCTTTTCGGACGCGTCCGCAGCAACAGCCAAGCCGCATTGCAAGGTTATTTCAGCGTAGCCGCAAACCGCGATGCCGCCCACCTTGCCCTGATTGCCGCCGTTGCCAAAGCCCATTTCAACGAACTCTACGCCCAAGAATCAATGGCATTGGCGCAGCG
>NZ_JBQCVO010000078.1:0-266 GCF_051958295.1 Neisseria sp. P0014.S002
GGTGCGGCGTATGAGCCGACACAAGATTTTTGTAATGTAATTTTGAAAAAAATGCATATTGATACGACCTATTATGATCCCATGATAGGCGCAGATGTTGCCAAACTCGTGCAGCCAAATACGAAAGTCTTATTTTTAGAATCTCCAAGTTCTTTAACAATGGAAGTGCCTGATATCCCCGCGATTGTTAAAGCGGTTCGAGCAGTGAGCCCTGAAATCGTCATTATGATCGATAATACATGGGCAGGAGGTGTACTATTCAAAGC
>NZ_JBQCVO010000079.1:0-265 GCF_051958295.1 Neisseria sp. P0014.S002
GAATACAGGTATCGACAATATCCGCGAAGTGTAGGAAAACGCCCAATATGCGCCGACTGCGGGTAAATACAAACTCTATATCATCGACGAACTGCATATGCTTTCCAAAAGCTCGTTCAATGCCATGCTGAAGACTTTGGAAGAGCCGCCTGAACACGATAAATTCATTTTGGCTACCACCGATCCGCACAAAGTTCCCATTACCGTATTGAGCCTCTGTTTGAAGTTTGTGTTGCGCAACATGACAACCCAACAGCTTGCAGAG
>NZ_JBQCVO010000080.1:0-265 GCF_051958295.1 Neisseria sp. P0014.S002
TCGCGCAACATCATGGCGAGCTGGGTTTTGATATTCGGCGGCAATAAATCGACTTTACTGGCGCGTCCGCGTGTGGTTTTATCCGTCATTTAAACCTCCTTTAAACCGGGTTTAAATCTTTGGACTTGGCTTTTTTACGCCGTCCACGAAAGCGCGACCTTGCGCCACATCTAAACCACGTTGCGTGATAGTGGCCACATAAAATTCTTTTCCGTTGCTATTGAGTCTAGCGATGGTGATTAAGCCTTGCTCCTCAAGCCATAAT
>NZ_JBQCVO010000081.1:0-263 GCF_051958295.1 Neisseria sp. P0014.S002
CGAGCAGGTAGTGATGAAATTATCAAAGCGGATGCGGAGACAAAAGGTTATAGCCAGTCTTATCGAATTCGTCCGACAGATTCTGCTGATTCAAGTAAAGATGAACGTAATCTAGGTGATATTTTAGATGGTTCGGTTGCAGCTATTGGCGATAAGCGCGACAACCGTCAAGAGTTTTTGGTCGCCGCTGCCAATGACGGCATGGTACATATTTTCCGTAATGGTACGACTAGCAATCCTTATGACTTGAAACTCAGCTATAT
>NZ_JBQCVO010000082.1:0-263 GCF_051958295.1 Neisseria sp. P0014.S002
TTACATTTCCGTAATACCACAGAAGCCGGCTCGACTGGCGGCTCTCGTGATAAAGGCTTACACGGTAAATTGCGTCCGGGCGTTTGTTACGCGGTATTGGATACCATCAATTCTCGTCACCAACGAATTCTCGTGGGTGTGCGTCTGCAACAAATTGCGGGTCGAGATAAGAAAGTGGATTTAAAAACATTCTCGATTCAAGGTGTAGAATTATCCTTAAATCCAACCGCACTTTTCACTGAAACAGTCGGTGAGCGTCAAGC
>NZ_JBQCVO010000083.1:0-262 GCF_051958295.1 Neisseria sp. P0014.S002
GCTTTCGCGTGATGTGTGGGAGCTGACCGCGCTGCGCTTGGGCGAAGAACGCGCTGTCGGGCTGGGCATTAATCTGCACCTTTTGCGCCTGAAAACGCTGGTGTTGGTAGCCGTCATGACTGCGACGGCAATCAGTTTTGTCGGCGTCATCGGCTATATCGGCTTGGTTGCCCCGCATGTGGCGCGGATTCTTGTGGGCGAAGACCAACGTTTCTTCCTACCCGGCGCGCTGCTGGCGGGGGCGGCGGGGGTAGCGGGGGCG
>NZ_JBQCVO010000084.1:0-262 GCF_051958295.1 Neisseria sp. P0014.S002
TGGGCGAAAGCCTGATGCAGCAACGCCGCGTGAGGGACGACGGCCTTCGGGTTGTAAACCTCTTTTAGTAGGGAAGAAGCGAAAGTGACGGTACCTGCAGAAAAAGCACCGGCTAACTACGTGCCAGCAGCCGCGGTAATACGTAGGGTGCAAGCGTTATCCGGAATTATTGGGCGTAAAGAGCTCGTAGGCGGTTTGTCGCGTCTGCTGTGAAAACTGGGGGCTCAACCCCCAGCCTGCAGTGGGTACGGGCAGACTAGAG
>NZ_JBQCVO010000085.1:0-262 GCF_051958295.1 Neisseria sp. P0014.S002
GACTTTAACCCGAAAGCGGATCGCCCTTTTGGTGATCGTGAAGTTTGGGGCGGATTCGACCCCGCACACAGTGGTGATGGGGCTAGCTTTGTGATTATTGCCCCGCCTGCGTTACCTGGTGAAAAATATCGTCTGCTTGCACGCTATCAATGGAATGGACTTTCCTATGTCTATCAAGCCAATCAAATTCGCGCCCTTTATGAAAAATACAATATGACCTACATCGGCATCGATGCCACGGGCGTGGGCTATGGGGTTTATG
>NZ_JBQCVO010000086.1:0-262 GCF_051958295.1 Neisseria sp. P0014.S002
TACTAATAACGCACTAAAAATACCTTTTAAATTACGCATTTTTCTCTCCTATTTGATACGTTGTTCTAACATGACATTTAATGTTTTTTGCTTTATTTTGACCGCACTTTCCTGTGATGCCTGTACCAATAAAGCGTAAATCAAATCTAATACGAATAATTGGGCAATCTTCGTGCCAATAGAGTCGCCTTGTAGCTTGCCTTGTTTATTCCCATTCACTAAAACAAGATCGGCATATTCTGTAATGGGTGAACGCAAACTG
>NZ_JBQCVO010000087.1:0-261 GCF_051958295.1 Neisseria sp. P0014.S002
GTTTGAGTTTGCTACGGGTATTGCTTCAGGTGCGACAGCGAATAAAGTACATTACTCTGTAGTTGAAACAGACTTAGCGGGTAACTCTGTATCTAAGGATGTTGCTTACACTTACTACCGTCGTTTTTCGGGTGGTACTAAAGATACTTACGGTAACGAAAATGATGTTATCTTAATTGGTACTAAAGGTGGTACTGGTGACTTAGGTGCGTTGATTAAGTCTAGCCTAACTACAGGTGATGGTGATGACTCAGTCTATGC
>NZ_JBQCVO010000088.1:0-260 GCF_051958295.1 Neisseria sp. P0014.S002
GATCAACAGAATTGTTTGCTCCATTAAAAACCATTCGTGTAAATCATTCTGTTTCTGCTGCATTTGAAAACAAATCAAATCTTAAGGATTGGATTGAAGACTGGGAAAAAAATTCTTTTGATTTAGATAAAGATGATTGTGGCTTTAAGTTAAAAAACGATGACAAGATTTATTGGATTCGAGGAAATGTCATCAAATGTGAATTGGACGTCAACCTTCATAAGGAAAATGGGATTTATCCAGCTGCTAAAATTCTAGAT
>NZ_JBQCVO010000089.1:0-259 GCF_051958295.1 Neisseria sp. P0014.S002
ATGGGGGGAACCCTGATGCAGCGACGCCGCGTGGGTGATGAAGGCCTTCGGGTTGTAAAGCCCTTTTGCCACTGACGAGAACGGACGGTAGGTGGCGAATAAGCCTCGGCTAACTACGTGCCAGCAGCCGCGGTAAAACGTAGGAGGCGAGCGTTATCCGGAGTTACTGGGCGTAAAGCGTGCGCAGGCGGTGCCATAAGTCAGGTGTGAAAGATTCCGGCTCAACCGGGAAAACGCGCTTGAGACTGTGGGACTAGAG
>NZ_JBQCVO010000090.1:0-257 GCF_051958295.1 Neisseria sp. P0014.S002
CTACTAGGGTATCTAATCCCGTTTGCTCCCCTGGCTTTCGTGCCTCAGTGTCAGTTAAGCCCCAGTGCTTCCCTTTCGGCTCCGGTGTTCCTGCCAATATCAACACATTTCACCGCTCCACTGGCAGTTCCGCACACCCCTGGGACACTCCAGCAATCCAGTTTCAAACGCAATGCCTCAGTTGAGCTCAGGCATTTCACATCTGACTTGAATCGCCGCCTACGCACCCTTTAAGCCCAGTGATTCCGAATAACGTT
>NZ_JBQCVO010000091.1:0-256 GCF_051958295.1 Neisseria sp. P0014.S002
TCATGCGTCCGGGCGAGGTTTTAAATTCAGTATCTTATTTGAAAGCAGAAAATGATTAACGATATTCAAAAAACAGCGGAAAGCAAAATGCAGCGCTCGGTAGAAGTGCTGAAAGAGAATTTGGCGAAAGTGCGTACCGGCCGTGCGCATACCGGTCTGTTGGACCAAGTGGAAGTCGAATACTGGGGCAGTATGGTTCCGGTCAGCCAAGTTGCCAACGTGACGCTTCTGGACGCGCGCACCATCGGCGTGAAAC
>NZ_JBQCVO010000092.1:0-255 GCF_051958295.1 Neisseria sp. P0014.S002
GTGCTGTCCGTCGGCATCGACCTGTAAAACATGGCTGTAGCCGTTTTCTTCGGCGTATTTCAAACCGGTTTTGACCGCCGCGCCTTTGCCGCCGTTGATGGGGCGGTAAAGGACGTGGATGCCGTCTGAAACCAATGCCTGCAATACGGGTTTGCATTCTTCGCGCGAACCGTCGTCCACAATCAATACGTCCAAACCGAAGCCGTGCATGGTCTGTACGACGCGGGCGATGGTTGTCGGATGGTTGTAGTGGGG
>NZ_JBQCVO010000093.1:0-254 GCF_051958295.1 Neisseria sp. P0014.S002
CGCCACACTTTACCCTGAAGCCCGCCCACAAAACGCCTCCCCGCCAGGCGTCTGGCCCGGCGGCCCAGGGGCGGGGGCGGGATACCGCGCCGGTGGCGGGTGGTCCGTAGCCGTGGTGGGGGGGGTTTTGGTGGGGGGGGTGG
This sequence comes from Neisseria sp. P0014.S002, assembly GCF_051958295.1. Classification (NCBI taxonomy): domain Bacteria; kingdom Pseudomonadati; phylum Pseudomonadota; class Betaproteobacteria; order Neisseriales; family Neisseriaceae; genus Neisseria; species Neisseria sp. P0014.S002. Next base: position 144 of record NZ_JBQCVO010000093.1, read on the forward strand.
GGTTTGGGTGTTGGATTTGGGTGAGGAGTCGGGGGCTTAGTTTGTTTAGAGTATAGGTTATGTGAATGTCAATGAGAGGGAGTAGTATTTTATCTTATAAGTTTATGTGAA
>NZ_JBQCVO010000094.1:0-253 GCF_051958295.1 Neisseria sp. P0014.S002
GTTCAATACATCAAGCGTAGTGCCTTATGATGTTGCTGAACAAGCTGTGATGTTTTTCTTATATTTCGGTTTTATTGGCCTTATTGTGCAATATTTTAAAAGTGGCTATCACTTTCCTTTGCGATATTTTATTTATGCGGGGATTACCGCCATGTTGCGCCTGATCATTGTGAATCATGAAAGCTCAGTTGATACCATCTTATTCGCAGGCGCGATTTTAATTATGGTTATTGCACTTTGTTTAGTGTTGTAT
>NZ_JBQCVO010000095.1:0-253 GCF_051958295.1 Neisseria sp. P0014.S002
TCTTTCAACAAGGCTTCTTGATGGGCGCGTAAAGCGGCGGCGCGGCGTGCTTCTTCGTCGCGTTGCGCTTGCTCTTCCGCGCTGACCACAGGTTGCGGAACGGCAGGGGCAGCGGGTTTGGCTGCTTTTTTCGCGTCTTTGCCTTTATTGCCTTTGTCTTGTTTAGGCTTGGCTTTGCCTTCGGCAGGTTTTTCAGACGACCTTTGGGCAGGTTTGTCTTCAGCCTGAACTGCTTGTGCAGCAGGTTCTGCCG
>NZ_JBQCVO010000096.1:0-253 GCF_051958295.1 Neisseria sp. P0014.S002
CGTGTGGGGTGGGGGGGGTTGGGGTGGGTTTGTGTGTCTTTTATACCTGCTGGGTCTGTGTGCCACCCCGCGCCGGGCTTTTTTTTTTTGTCCGCCGGGGCGCTACCAACAACCCCCCCCCCCGTTTTTTATAAAAAAAAAAAAATCTAAAACCCCAACCCCCGAAAATTAGCACCACCGCCCAACCCCCCGGTAAAAATAACCCCGCCACCCCCACACAAAAACCAAAAAACCCGTCAAACATAAAAAAAAC
>NZ_JBQCVO010000097.1:0-252 GCF_051958295.1 Neisseria sp. P0014.S002
GATTGAAACAGGTGTGAGATATCAAATGTTCCACACCATTGCGATTTTTGCGATTGGCATTTTGCAATTATGCCGTGAAGCATTGTTTACCAACAAAATGGCTAATTTCGCTGCAGGGACTTGGGCGTACGGTATTCTTCTTTTTAGCGGCAGTCTTTATGCACTTGCCCTTGGAGCAGGCAAATTCCTTGTGTGGGTAACGCCAATTGGCGGAACGTTATTTTTAATTGGTTGGCTTTGCTTGGCTTACGG
>NZ_JBQCVO010000098.1:0-251 GCF_051958295.1 Neisseria sp. P0014.S002
GTATAAGAGACAGCCTACGGGTGGCAGCAGTAAGGAATATTGCGCAATGGGCGACAGCCTGACGCAGCGACGCCGCGTGGGGGATGAAGGTCTTCGGATTGTAAACCCCTTTCGGCAGGGAAGATGGAACGGGTAACCGTTCGGACGGTACCTGCAGAAGCAGCCACGGCTAACTTCGTGCCAGCAGCCGCGGTCATACGAAGGTGGCAAGCGTTGTTCGGATTTACTGGGCGTACAGGGAGCGTAGGCGG
>NZ_JBQCVO010000099.1:0-249 GCF_051958295.1 Neisseria sp. P0014.S002
GCTGACACGTTTTTGCGACAGCTTTTTTGCTTTGGCCGCGCGTTTTGATACGGGGTTGATTGGTGGCGATACCACCAAAGGCGATTTGGTCTTTAATGTAACGATAGTGGGCGAAGTGCCGACCGGGCGCGCCCTGCGGCGTGATGCGGCCGAAGTCGGCGACGATATTTGGGTATCGGGCCGCTTGGGGTTTGCTGCCGCTGCTTTGAACCAACAACTGGGGCATTATCAAATTCCGGCTGAAAACAT
>NZ_JBQCVO010000100.1:0-249 GCF_051958295.1 Neisseria sp. P0014.S002
TCTCAAGAGAACACCTAAGATTTATCCAAACATCCTGAAACCTTAACGGATGTCAACGCCCTATTTGGTGGGGACGTAGTCGGCATAGTGCGCCGGCAAGGCAGTCGTTTCCAATAACGAGCCTTCTCACCGCGACACTAAGAGACCTTTGCAAAATTTCTTTTCCTCCAACAACCGAAACCCAAAAACAGGTTTTCGGCTGTTTTCTCCCCCAATCACTCCTAATTTTACCCAAATACCCCCTTAATC
>NZ_JBQCVO010000101.1:0-248 GCF_051958295.1 Neisseria sp. P0014.S002
GTATGATACGGGGCCCGCTTGGCAGAGTGGAATAGGTGGCTCTTCTATGGCGGAATTAGAAATATTGCCTTATCTTCAACGGGAAGGGATTGAACTTGAAACCTTGATTTTAAGCCATGATGATAATGACCATTCAGGCGGTGCTAAAACGATTTTAACCGCATACTCAGAGATTGAGCTGATTACACCTTCTCGCAAAAGCTATGGCGAAATGCACCGCACTTTTTGTCTTCAGGGGAAACAATGGC
>NZ_JBQCVO010000102.1:0-246 GCF_051958295.1 Neisseria sp. P0014.S002
TAGAAATGTATAGAGAAGTTGATTTTTCAGACGGCCTCGAAACGGCGCGCTTGGATTTATTCGATGTTGCCGCCTCGTGTGGCAGCGGCCATCTCAACGCCGACTATCCCGAATTGCTGCACTCGCTGGAGATTCCGAAATCGGCACTCAAAGAGCTGCTCGGCACGGATAATCTGCACGGCGTGAAGCTGATGTCGCCCGACGGAGACAGCATGGAGCCGACGATACCGCCGAAGTCGATCACGC
>NZ_JBQCVO010000103.1:0-246 GCF_051958295.1 Neisseria sp. P0014.S002
GAATTCCACATCCCTCTCCCGGATTCAAGCCCACCAGTATCGGACGCAGTTCCTCGGTTGAGCCGAGGGATTTCACGTATGACTTAGACGGCCGCCTACGAGCCCTTTACGCCCAGTAATTCCGAACAACGCTTGCCCCCCCCGTATTACCGCGGCTGCTGGCACGGAGTTAGCCGGGGCTTCTTCTCTCGGTACCGTCATTCCTTCGAGGTGTTATCCCGAAGGCTATTCGTCTCGATCGAAAGG
>NZ_JBQCVO010000104.1:0-246 GCF_051958295.1 Neisseria sp. P0014.S002
CGTTTACCAGCCTCTTGGGTGCCTGATTCGGCGCCTTTGGGCGGTTTTTGCCTGATGTCGGGGGGGATGCGTGTGGGGGTGTGTGGGTGGGGGTGTGGAGGCGGGGGGGGGGGGGGGGGGGAGGGGGTGGGGGGGGGGGTGGGGAGGGGGGGGGGGGTGTGGGGCGGGGTGTGTTTTGCGGTTGGGGTGGTTGTGGGGGGGTGGGGCTGCGGGTGTGTCATTCGGGGGGGGCGGGGTGTTGGCTTG
>NZ_JBQCVO010000105.1:0-244 GCF_051958295.1 Neisseria sp. P0014.S002
TCGTTGATGATACCAATATAAAATGGACACATGGTAAAACAGCCAGAAATAAAATTTACCATGGAACTTGAAGAAAACATGAGCAGTCCATTTTTAGATGTGCTCATCATCAGGAAAGAGGATGGCTCTTTAGGGCATAAGGTTTTTAGGAAGTCAACCCACACATAAAGCTACCTCCACTCTAATTCCCACCATCACCCAGCCCAGAAATTTGGTGTTTTAAACACTCTTGCTATCAGGGCCC
>NZ_JBQCVO010000106.1:0-244 GCF_051958295.1 Neisseria sp. P0014.S002
ATGCCGCGGTTTTGCGTTTGTCAAGAACTCTCAGACTAAAGTCCGGAGCGTGTTCGAGTTCTTGAACACCTCGAGAATTCTGTGTTTTTGCTCTCGGACTAAAGTAGGGCGTTTGCAAACACAGAATTCTCTCAGTATCAAATCTTTTCCCCACTAAGAAAAAACCGCCAGTTATAGCCACTCCTATAGGGAATCCTACGGGAGTAACATCAACTTTCTTACCAGAGCGTTCTCTAAGGCATCC
>NZ_JBQCVO010000108.1:0-243 GCF_051958295.1 Neisseria sp. P0014.S002
TGCCGAACCGGGCAAACAAACTTCCGAAGTAGGTCCAGGCGATATTGACCAATACTACGGTTTCCTGTCAGGCGGTCAATCAGGCGAAATGAGCTTGATCGGCGTACCTTCTATGCGTGAGTTGATGCGTATCCCTGTATTAAATATGGACAGCGCTACCGGTTGGGTTCGTACCAACGAGAGCTTGCGTATTTTGAATGAAAAAATTACGCCGTAAACCCGTAAATTCCTGCAAGACAGCGG
>NZ_JBQCVO010000109.1:0-243 GCF_051958295.1 Neisseria sp. P0014.S002
ACTTGGCTAATGGAGCCTGTTCGGAAAAGGGTAGGCTGTTTTATGATTTTGTATGTAGGTGATGAAATCAAAGGCCTTCTGAAATTCAGACGGGCTGAGACCTTTGCAAAATTCCCCAAAATCCACTAAATTCCCACCAAGACATTTAGGGGATTTCTCATGAGCACCTTCTTTAAGCAAACCGCACAAGCCATGATTGCAAAAAACATCGACCGTTTCCCACGATTGAAGTTGGATCAGGTG
>NZ_JBQCVO010000110.1:0-241 GCF_051958295.1 Neisseria sp. P0014.S002
GTGTCGCCTTCAACAAACAAAAAAGATGGGAATCCCAATGATTCGTCATCTGCGAGGCTGTTCTTAATATCTTCAACTGAAGCTTTAGAGCGATTTATCTTCTGAACCAGACTCTTGTCATTTGTTTTGGTAAAGAGAAAAGTTTTTCCATCGATTTTATGAATATACAAATAATTGGAGCCAACCTGCAGGTGATGATTATCAGCCAGCAGAGAATTAAGGAAAACAGACAGGTTTATTG
>NZ_JBQCVO010000111.1:0-241 GCF_051958295.1 Neisseria sp. P0014.S002
TCCCAGGTTGAGCCCGGGGATTTCACATCCGACTTAAAAGGCCGCCTACGCACCCTTTACGCCCAGTAATTCCGATTAACGCTTGCACCCTTCGTATTACCGCGGCTGCTGGCACGAAGTTAGCCGGTGCTTATTCTTTCGGTACCGTCATCCATACCAGGTATTAACCAGCATGATTTCTTCCCGAACAAAAGTGCTTTACAACCCGCAGGCCTTCTTCACACACGCGGCATTGCTGGAT
>NZ_JBQCVO010000112.1:0-241 GCF_051958295.1 Neisseria sp. P0014.S002
CATATGGATAGTTTGCGTGGCAAATAGAGGATAAAGAATAAGTTGAGCATGATAAAGAAAATAGGGAAGACTGATTTCATGGGTTTGATTGCTTACAGTTTGGTATTTAAAGCTGCTAAGGGAAACTTATTATTGATTTTATGAAGGGCTGCCTTAGGAAAAGACAGTATGAAAAGGCCATTCTATTATAGGCCGACTGAAAAAGATTTGCGTAAGAGCAAGCAAGGGTATCAGACGGCAT
>NZ_JBQCVO010000113.1:0-241 GCF_051958295.1 Neisseria sp. P0014.S002
GTGTGTAATGGGCCAAGACCCAGTTGAGGCTCGGCTACTACAACATCGCGCTCTTTGATTTTACCTGCAAACAAGACATCCAGTTTGCTGACATCAAATACGGTAACGGTTGGAGACAGTTTACCGTTGATCATGATGTATTTGCCGTCAGGGCTAGCATTAAATCCGTGAGGAGAGTTAGGAACATGGATGTAACGAGTGTATGGAGAGTTGGATTCCGCACGACCGTCCAACATTTTCA
>NZ_JBQCVO010000114.1:0-241 GCF_051958295.1 Neisseria sp. P0014.S002
TGTTATGAGTGATCGTGGTATTCCAGCAAGCTATCGCCATATGCATGGATTTGGTTCACACACTTACAGTTTTTGGAATGAAGCAGGTGAGCGTTTCTGGGTAAAATTCCACTTCCGCCCCCAACAAGGTATTAAAAACTTAACAGATGCAGAAGCAGCAGCTGTCATTGCAAATGATCGTGAAAGCCACCAACGTGATTTATATGAAGCAATTGAACGTGGCGATTTTCCTAAATGGACA
>NZ_JBQCVO010000115.1:0-240 GCF_051958295.1 Neisseria sp. P0014.S002
GTATAGACGAGCGGGACCGATCTGCCTATACCTTTCGGGTCCAATACGGAATTGAACACTGCATTTGCTTTGCCTACCGCCCATTTCTGAAGTTTTCCCGAAGCGTCTTGGGAAGATGAACCTCCGATAAAGTCGAAGTTGTCGTTTTTAGGCGTGATTCTGAGGTTGCGGATTTCTCGACTGCCGTCGGGCCGGACGAAGAATTGGAGTTTGGCAATATCCGTTTGGGTAACGGTTACT
>NZ_JBQCVO010000116.1:0-240 GCF_051958295.1 Neisseria sp. P0014.S002
CGCTTTCGAGTCTCAGCGTCAGTCACCGTCCAGGTGGCCGCCTTCGCCACTGGTGTTCCTCCCGATATCTACGGATTTCACCCCTACACCGGGAATTCCGCCACCCTCTCCGGGACTCTAGCTAGACAGTATCGGATGCAGTTCCAGGGTTGGGCCCTGGGATTTCACATTCGACTTGTCAAACCGCCTACACTCGCTTTACGCCCAATGAATCCGGACAACGCTTGCACCCTCCGTATT
>NZ_JBQCVO010000117.1:0-240 GCF_051958295.1 Neisseria sp. P0014.S002
GCGAGACAACCATGGTCAGCGGCGAGATCAGTTTGCGTCCGGATAACCGCCCGGCACACCCTGCCGCGGCGAAACCGGAACGCTTTTTGCTGCTGGACGGCGGCAACAGTCCGTTGAAATGGGCGTGGGTGGAGAACGGCACATTTTCCGAAGACGCCCGCGCGCCGTATCGTGAATTGACCCAGTAGGGCGAAGAATGGCTGCAATTTGCCGATGAAGATGTGAAGATAGTCGGTTCCG
>NZ_JBQCVO010000118.1:0-240 GCF_051958295.1 Neisseria sp. P0014.S002
GGTTTGGTAATCATGTGTTGAGCCAGCATTTCGACGATTTCTTCGTCGCTGACGGCGTTGTTGAGGTCGTCGCGCAGTTCGGCAGCAAAGGCCTCGAAGGCTGTGCGCTCTGTTTCGTTGGCAGGGTTTTCCAGAATGGCGTTGATGCTGTCGATATGGGTACGAGCAATTTTGGCAATGTCGTCTGCCCAGTCTTCCCAATGGTGGCGGTTGCCACATTTTTTGACAATTTTGGCGTAG
>NZ_JBQCVO010000119.1:0-239 GCF_051958295.1 Neisseria sp. P0014.S002
GTATAAGAGACAGGACTACAAGGGTATCTAATCCTGTTCGCTCCCCACGCTTTCGCTCCTCAGCGTCAGTTACTGCCCAGAGACCCGCCTTCGCCACCGGTGTTCCTCCTGATATCTGCGCATTCCACCGCTACACCAGGAATTCCAGTCTCCCCTGCAGTACTCCAGTCTGCCCGTATCGCCCGCACGCTCACAATTGAGTTGTGAAATTTCACGGACAACGCGACAAACCACCTACG
>NZ_JBQCVO010000120.1:0-239 GCF_051958295.1 Neisseria sp. P0014.S002
GGCGTAAAGCGCGCGTAGGCGGTTTGTTAAGTCAGCTGTGAAAGCCCCGGGCTCAACCTGGGAACTGCAGTTGATACTGGCCGACTAGAGTACGAGAGAGGGAGGTAGAATTCCATGTGTAGCGGTGAAATGCGTAGATATATGGAGGAATACCGGTGGCGAAGGCGGCCTCCTGGCTCGATACTGACGCTGAGGTGCGAAAGCGTGGGGATCAAACAGGATTAGATACCCTAGTAGTC
>NZ_JBQCVO010000121.1:0-239 GCF_051958295.1 Neisseria sp. P0014.S002
TCATAAGATAGAGTCCTTTTTGTTTTGTAGAAATATCGGACGAATTATTTCATCCATTATTAAAAGGTTATAATGTTATTCGTTTTTAAACAACAGGCCGTCTGAAGGTATCGATAGCACGTTCAGACGGCCTTGAAATATAAAGGTTTCCGCGTCAGGTTGCAGCCGCTTTCCGTTCATGAATCAGTAAATTCAACATGGCGGCCGCGCCTGCCAAGACCGCATCGGCGTACCACATC
>NZ_JBQCVO010000122.1:0-239 GCF_051958295.1 Neisseria sp. P0014.S002
GTCAATAAATGCAGCCCAGCCGCCTTCAGGCGGCTGTGTGTTGAAACATTTTCCACTCCTTTTAAGGAAGCCGCCAAACAATGCCAGCCGCCTTCAGGCGGCTGTGTGTTGAAACAACACCTGCCCTGACAGGCGGTTTTGCATAACCTCCAGCCGCCTTCAGGCGGCTGTGTGTTGAAACGTAATCATGCCGACAGCTGGGTCAGGCATAACCTCCAGCCGCCTGAAGGCGGCTGGAG
>NZ_JBQCVO010000123.1:0-239 GCF_051958295.1 Neisseria sp. P0014.S002
AACCAGCTCGCCAAAAAAGGAGCAATTTCCATAGCCGCCGATACTTGATAGAGTTAGCGCGGAGAAAATACTACCCTGAATCATTACGGAAACACCGGCCGTCTGAAAGACGGAACTCCAGCTATTTCAGACGGCCTTTACTGCTCAATCAATAACGATTACAACTCAATGCATTTTAGTTTTGACACGGTATTGATGTATTTGTAGCCAAGACAGGAGAGGTTAACCAAAATCACTTT
>NZ_JBQCVO010000124.1:0-238 GCF_051958295.1 Neisseria sp. P0014.S002
TTTCATCTCATTGTCAATCAAAACTTTTCTTAAAACCTCGAAAAATCAGACCAACTGTGATATACTTACCTGTTCGTTCAATCACCGCGGAAGCAGCGAAGAACCGAACTATACCCCCCTCCTCAAAAACCGTCAACTCCTAAACCGCAAAAAATTCCACAAAACATAACAACAACCTGAAATACAAAGACTTTTATTTCAAAATATTCTCAAACCAAACTCAATTAACAGTAAAGGT
>NZ_JBQCVO010000125.1:0-238 GCF_051958295.1 Neisseria sp. P0014.S002
ATGCATCGGCTACCGCTTGCTCGTCGCTGTCTTTGATGCCGTTGTTGTCTGCATCGGTGACGGACGGTACGGGCACTTCGTTCACATCGTCTGTACGGGTTTGCAAGGATGCTTTGGTGTTGCCTTCCGCATCTTTCGCACCTTCCGGCAATGCTTTCACTGCCGCATCCGCCGCCGCTTGGGTTTCAGCGACTTTGGCGTTCAGTGCTGTCAGTTTGTCCGCTTCTGCTTGGCTGAT
>NZ_JBQCVO010000126.1:0-238 GCF_051958295.1 Neisseria sp. P0014.S002
GCTTAAAGAGTGCGTAGGCGGCTTATCAGGCGGGGTGTGAAATCCCTCGGCCCAACCGAGGAATAGCGCTCCGAACCGATAGGCTTGAGGAGGATAGAGGTAAGCGGAACAGATGGTGGAGCGGTGAAATGCGTTGATATCATCTGGAACACCTGTGGCGAAAGCGGCTTACTGGGTCCTTTCTGACGCTGAGGCACGAAAGCCAGGGTAGCGAACGGGATTAGATACCCTAGTAGTC
>NZ_JBQCVO010000127.1:0-236 GCF_051958295.1 Neisseria sp. P0014.S002
CATAAATGCCGGTCGCGATACGTTCTTCCAAAACGGCTAAAACCTGATCGCTGATTTTTTGCGGACGAACCAATTTAGTCATGTTGTATTCCTGATGATTGAAGGACAGTTGTATTCAGACGGCCATAAATTGGATTTACCAATTGGCCGCCCATTCTAATCAATCCCCTATTTTTTCGTCAATAAATGCCATTCTCCCCATCTCAAGCAGTATAATTCAAACACATTCATTTTTA
>NZ_JBQCVO010000128.1:0-236 GCF_051958295.1 Neisseria sp. P0014.S002
CTTTAAAAATATCGGCGGTACCATTAATATGGGTGCGGGTAATGATATTCTTGAAGGACGTAATACAGATAATCCGTTCTTCTACTTATCACAACACGCGAGAGTCGATATGGGTACAGGCGATGATATTGTAAGAACAGCTAATACCTTAAATACCAGAGCATCTATTGATGGTGGAGATGGTTTTGATACGCTTCAATTTATCAATAATGATGGTAAAGCATTCAGTTCGACAT
>NZ_JBQCVO010000129.1:0-236 GCF_051958295.1 Neisseria sp. P0014.S002
CACATGAATAAGGGTCGGCTAACTACGTGCCAGCAGCCGCGGTCATACGTAGGACCCAAGCGTTATCCGGAATTACTGGGCGTAAAGAGTTGCGTAGGTGGCATAACAAGTGGAGCGTGAAAGCGTGTGGCTCAACCATACAGCCGCGTTCTAAACTGTTAAGCTTGAGTGCGAGAGAGGTAGATGGAATTCCCAGTGTAGGAGTGAAATCCGTAGATATTGGGAGGAACACCGAT
>NZ_JBQCVO010000130.1:0-236 GCF_051958295.1 Neisseria sp. P0014.S002
GTTTCAACACACAGCCGCCTGAAGGCGGCTGGTGGGGGGCAAATCCGTCAATGGATGGACGTCATAAAGTTTCAACACACAGCCGCCAGAAGGCGGCTGGTGAGTAACTCACTCAAATGGGGTAAATATATTCTTGTTTCAACACACAGCCTCCTGAAGTCGGCTGGAACTCGAACGCTTGGAACTGGTTAGGAACAATGAAGTTTAAACACAAAGCCGACTGAAGGCGGCTGGCA
>NZ_JBQCVO010000131.1:0-235 GCF_051958295.1 Neisseria sp. P0014.S002
TTGTTCTCTGCTCGTATTATTCCTTACCGAGGTTCATGGTTGGATTTCGAATTTGAACCAAAAGATTTGTTGTATTTCCGTATCGACCGTCGCCGTAAAAGGCCGGTTACGATTTTGTTGAAAGCTTTGGGCTACAACAATGAACAATTCTTGGATTTTTTCTACGACAAAGAATCTTTCTATTTGTCTTCAAACGGTGTTCAAACGGATCTGATTGCAGGGGGTCTGAAAGGTG
>NZ_JBQCVO010000132.1:0-234 GCF_051958295.1 Neisseria sp. P0014.S002
TTGTTGTGACGCTGCAGCATTCGTTTCTGACGTTTTCGCCGCACCGGCACTGGTGGCCGCCGCGTTTTTTGAGGACTCTGCGGCTGCGGCACTTTTTTCCGCTTCAGTGGCCTTTGCTGATGCCGCTTCTGCGCCGGAGGACGCTTCCTGAGCTGACGATGCAGCCTGTCCGGCGGACGTGCTGGCGGCGCGTGCTGAGTCAGTTGCATCAGTCACAAGGGCCGCGACCTGAGC
>NZ_JBQCVO010000133.1:0-234 GCF_051958295.1 Neisseria sp. P0014.S002
TGGTATGTGCTGCATGAACCAAAGCGTGCGCATGGTTTGGTGCATATCTTAACTGCAGGTTCGGGTTATATCCGTATTGATGGGGAGCAAGAGGCCAGGCTGCTGAGTGCAGGGGTTGTCATTTTTTTCCCGCGTAGCGTAGCCATACTTTGATTAGCGACAGCAGTTTTGAAAATCACGGCGTCAACGTGCTTACGAGTGAAAAAGGCGCATTTAAATTAAAGCAGAGTAATT
>NZ_JBQCVO010000134.1:0-234 GCF_051958295.1 Neisseria sp. P0014.S002
TAAACTGTCCAAAATCTGTAACGACCTGCGCCTGCTCTCTTCCGGTCCGAGCTCAGGTTTGAAAGAAATCAACCTGCATGAATTGCAGGCCGGTTATTCCATCAGGCCCGCCAAAGTCAATCCCGTGATTCCCGAAGTCGTCAACCAAGTCTGCTTCTAAGTCATCGGCAACGACACCACGATCACTTTCGCTGCCGAAGCAGGTCAGTTGCAGCTGAACGTTATGGAGCCGGT
>NZ_JBQCVO010000135.1:0-233 GCF_051958295.1 Neisseria sp. P0014.S002
ACGAGTTGGTTTTCGAGATCGTATTGGTAATATTGGTTTTCGCCATCGGGCAGCTGGCGGTAGATCAGGTTGCCCAAGGCGTCGTAGGTGTATTCGATGCCGTTGTATTCTTTGAGGCGGTTGCCGCTGACTGGGTTACCGCCCTTCCCTTCGGCAGCTTTGTCGGAAAGGATGTTGTGGGCGGGGTCGAAGGTGAAGGTTTCGCTGCGGTCGGTTTGGCTGTTGCGGGCTTC
>NZ_JBQCVO010000136.1:0-233 GCF_051958295.1 Neisseria sp. P0014.S002
GTATAAGAGACAGCCTACGGGTGGCAGCAGTGGGGAATTTTCCGCAATGGGCGAAAGCCTGACGGAGCAACGCCGCGTGAGGGAGGAAGGTCTTTGGATTGTAAACCTCTTTTCTCAAGGAAGATAATGACGGTACTTGAGGAATCAGCATCGGCTAACTCCGTGCCAGCAGCCGCGGTAATACGGGGGATGCAAGCGTTATCCGGAATTATTGGGCGTAAAGCGTCCGTAGG
>NZ_JBQCVO010000137.1:0-233 GCF_051958295.1 Neisseria sp. P0014.S002
GTTGTAAACCTCTTTTCTCAGGGAAGAAACCTGACGGTACCTGAGGAATAAGCATCGGCTAACTCCGTGCCAGCAGCCGCGGTAATACGGAGGATGCAAGCGTTATCCGGAATTATTGGGCGTAAAGCGTTCGCAGGTGGCTGTTCAAGTCTGCTGTCAAAGCCCGGGGCTTAACCCTGGAAAGGCAGTGGAAACTGAGCGGCTAGAGTGCAGTATGGGTAGAGGGAATTCCC
>NZ_JBQCVO010000138.1:0-232 GCF_051958295.1 Neisseria sp. P0014.S002
TGCTCAGTCCGAAATAGGCTGCCCGCGCATAGCGGAATTTACGGTGCAGCGTACCGAAGCTTTGTTCGACCACATAATGGGTCTTTGACAAATACCGGTTACGTTTGGTTTGTGCTTCCGACAGTGGATGTTTGCGGTGTGCTTTGCGCATAATACCGTCCTGCAGTCGACGCTCTTCCAGATGTTGCCGGTTTTCCTCACTGTCATAGCCTTTGTCGGCATAGACGGTCGT
>NZ_JBQCVO010000139.1:0-232 GCF_051958295.1 Neisseria sp. P0014.S002
GTATTGTTCTGACTAACACAACCAACCTCAGTTAGCTAAGAAAGAAAATGAAATATTTAGTTTTGTTAGATTGACTCTCTATCAATTTTCAGACGGCCCTTTGTTATAATCTTCTCTTTACCTGAACATAAAACAGGCCGTCTTATGGAAGTCATCCAATATCCCAATTCTCCGTTTAAACTCCACCAGCCCTTCCCACCCGCCGGCGACCAGCCCACCGCCATTGCCGGCC
>NZ_JBQCVO010000140.1:0-232 GCF_051958295.1 Neisseria sp. P0014.S002
GTAGGCGGTTCAGTAAGTCAGGTGTGAAATCTTTGGGCTTAACCCAAAGCGTGCATTTGATACTGCTGTGACTTGAGTTCGGTAGGGGAGTGGGGAATTCCTAGTGTAGCGGTGAAATGCGCAGATATTAGGAGGAACACCGGTGGCGAAGGCGCCACTCTGGGCCGAAACTGACGCTGAGGAGCGAAAGCGTGGGTAGCAAACAGGATTAGATACCCGAGTAGTCCTGTCT
>NZ_JBQCVO010000141.1:0-232 GCF_051958295.1 Neisseria sp. P0014.S002
TCGCCCAGCACCTCGCGCAACCGGCGCAGTGCGTTGCTCACGGCGGGCTGTGTGATGGCCAGTTTCTCGGCGGCGCGGGTCAGGTTGCGCTCGGCCATGACCTCGTCAAAGACGCGCAGCAGATTGAGATCCAGCGTACGAAAGTTCAATGGCTGCATGCCGCAATCATCACGCAGATGAATATGGGTGATTCAGCATATAAATTAGACACAAACCAGGGTAAACCCTAATA
>NZ_JBQCVO010000142.1:0-231 GCF_051958295.1 Neisseria sp. P0014.S002
GATGAGGCGGTCGAGTTCGTCGTAGGCGAGTTCGACGCTGCTGTGTTGGTTGCGGGCTTTGGTCAGGTTGCCGGTAATCGGGTCGTATTCGAAACGGGTGCGGCTGATGCCTTCGTCTTTGCTTTGTCCGTTGCGGCCGGAGACTTTGCGGCTCTGTTTTTCGATCAGTTGGCCGAGGATGTTGCGTTTGAAATGATGGATGTGCCAAGTTTCGGGACGCTCTTTCAGACG
>NZ_JBQCVO010000143.1:0-231 GCF_051958295.1 Neisseria sp. P0014.S002
TTTTTGCCGGCGCGAGGTAGGGCTTGCCCTATAGGTCGGCAATGTCTTTCATGACGGTTTCCCCACCCGGCTCGCAGAGGTTTACGGGCGCTTATCCTGCCGACAGGGCACGCGCATTGGGTAAGCAGCCTTCATAGCCGCACTCACGGCATTGGGTTTGCGGCAACAGGGGGCTGATGCTTTGGATGGGAATGGTCTTCATGGATAGTCAAAATCGAAAAGGTGCATTAT
>NZ_JBQCVO010000144.1:0-230 GCF_051958295.1 Neisseria sp. P0014.S002
TCTGCTTTGAATTTGGTGTGAGGAGTGATAGTACCTGGTTTAGCCAATACTTGACCACGCTCTACGTCTTCACGTTTAGTACCACGCAGCAATACGCCTACGTTGTCGCCTGCTTGACCTTCGTCCAGCAGTTTGCGGAACATTTCAACGCCGGTACAAGTGGTTTTTTGGGTTTCTTTCAGACCTACGATTTCGATCTCGTCACCAACGTGGATGATACCGCGCTCTAC
>NZ_JBQCVO010000145.1:0-230 GCF_051958295.1 Neisseria sp. P0014.S002
TGGTTGGGTTATCATGCGGTTCACGAGGTGCTCTCGACCACTCCAGAGGCCGAGGGGCGCGTTATCGGCACTGGGTCCAACCGCATACATCGCCTCCCCCTGGTCAAGGCCGTCGCTGACACGAAGTCGGTGCCCGGTCTCATTACGGAGGGCCGTTACAACGAGGCCATGCGGATGAGGGGACGTTCCTTTGTCGAGATGGACGCGATCTTCACCGAACTCAGTGAACC
>NZ_JBQCVO010000146.1:0-230 GCF_051958295.1 Neisseria sp. P0014.S002
CCTGACACACATGGCCGCCTGCGCACCCTTTACGCCCAGTGAATCCGAATAACGCTTGCAGTCTCTGTATTACCGCGGCTGCTGGCACAGAGTTAGCCACTGCTTCCTCTCCGGGTTAAGTCAGGCTGCAATCTGTTAAATTGCAGCGTTTCTTCCCCGGTGACAGAGGTTTACGACCCGAAGGCCTTCATCCCTCACGCGGCGTCGCACCATCAGGCTTTCGCCCATTG
>NZ_JBQCVO010000147.1:0-230 GCF_051958295.1 Neisseria sp. P0014.S002
CATCAACGGCAGCCGCAGGATTCTGGCGCAAAAAGACCAGTTGTAATCCCGAGAAAAGTCACAGGTCGTCTGAAAACCGGTTATACCTGTTTTCAGACGACCTTTTATGATGTCGGATTCAATACCTTATTTTATCGGGGCAAAATCGGCCCGTCTATCGACGATATAGTGGATTAACTTTAAATCAGGACAAGGCGAGGCAACGCCGTGCTGGTTTAAAGTTAATCCAC
>NZ_JBQCVO010000148.1:0-229 GCF_051958295.1 Neisseria sp. P0014.S002
GGGCTGTACAGCGGACGTTGATGGCTCAATTCGCGCAACAGGGCGGTTTGTTTTTTCTCTTCGTTCAGGCTGTTGTAGTCTTCCAATCCTGCGTGTTGGAAAAGCTCGGCAACCACATCGGCGTGTTTGCCTGCGTGTTGGCGCAGGTCGAGCGGCCTCATGTGGAAGCCGAACACGGACACGCTGCGGATAATGTCGGACAGACGGCCTTCTGCCAGCAGTTGGCTGC
>NZ_JBQCVO010000149.1:0-229 GCF_051958295.1 Neisseria sp. P0014.S002
GTATAACCGATTAATCCGAACAGATAGGCAGTCATGACGGCAAAGCGCGGACGCAATTCAATCAGGCGTATCAGCGCGCCGAACAACAGCGGCATCAGCCAGAAATGATAATACGGGGCGAAAGTGAACGGCGTCGCGGCGGCAATCAAGATGACCAGCGGCCAGTACAGCAGCGGGTGTTGCCAGTATTGTTCGAGTTTACGGAAAATATTCATGCTTTATATGGTAT
>NZ_JBQCVO010000150.1:0-229 GCF_051958295.1 Neisseria sp. P0014.S002
GTTATTGATATTGCTCCAGTGGCTAATAGTAGTGCAGGACACGATGATGTGTTTCGTGGTTTATTTGCCGTTAAAAAAGCGCAGCCACAAACTCGTCAACAAGCTAAGCCTATTTTAGAAACTGAAATTGCCGATCCAAGTGTGGTGCAATTTATGTTGAAATCTTTTGAACCTACTTCAAGTGAATATTTTCGTTTCAATTTGACCGCACTTTTTGAACATTATGCAG
>NZ_JBQCVO010000151.1:0-229 GCF_051958295.1 Neisseria sp. P0014.S002
GTCCTGTTGCAAAGGCACCATCAAGCCATTGCCGAAGGCAAAGCCAGCATTATTGTCGGCCTCGACAGGTTTGCCGAAGGCCTCGACCTGCCCGGCACGGCCTGCGTGCAAGTCAGTATTGCCAAGCTGCCGTTTGCCATGCCGGCCAATCCTATAGAGAAATCCCAAAACCGTTGGATTGTACAGCGTGGCGGCAATCCTGTTATCCAAATCACCGTACCCGAACCCA
>NZ_JBQCVO010000152.1:0-229 GCF_051958295.1 Neisseria sp. P0014.S002
GTACTTACGAAGCCAACCTCGCCATGCAGAATGCATACGTTGTACTGTCAATCGGTGCGCGCTTCGATGACCGCGTGATTTCCGTACCGACCAAATTTTTTGAAAAAGCTAAAAAAATTATTCATATCTACGTTGACCCGTCCAGCATTGACAAACGCTACAAAGTGGATATCCAGATTGTCGGCGACGTGAAAAACGTATTGTCCGAAATGATTCAATTGTGGTGTAA
>NZ_JBQCVO010000153.1:0-229 GCF_051958295.1 Neisseria sp. P0014.S002
CTTATCCAAAAAAAAATACACCGAAAATAGCATCGTAGTGAACGGTCAAGCATTAAATTTCCGTGCTTAAGAAGGCGTGGTGTACGTCCGCAATCCTGTAGATACCCGTTACCAAAGCCTCAATATTTATGTACCCGAAGCCACTTACAACCGCGGCGAGATATAACATTTAAACCCCGAAAAAGCACATATTTTACTGCCAAACCAAATCGCCGGCTATATGACTGAC
>NZ_JBQCVO010000154.1:0-223 GCF_051958295.1 Neisseria sp. P0014.S002
TTCTTTGGTTGGCGCTTTGGATCAGGTTGCCGGCTTTGTCGTAGGCGTAGCGGCGGTTGACGGCGCCGCCGGCCAACGGGTTTTGTTTGCCGCGGGGTGTTTGTGTGCCGCTCCAGACGGTACGCTGGCTTTTCAGACGGCCCATGGGGTCGTAGTCGTACAGGCTGCTGATGCTGCCCTGCGTCCTTTGGATTTCGCGGTGCAGTTTGTCGCGTTCGATGTC
>NZ_JBQCVO010000155.1:0-209 GCF_051958295.1 Neisseria sp. P0014.S002
CGTCTCGATTACGACCAAACCGACAACCTGATCCAAGAAACCGGCTGGGACGGCAAAATCACCGCCTACGGCTACGACGCCGCCGGACAACTGGTCCAGCAGACCGAATACGGCCAAAGCAATAATGAAGGTCGTCTGAAAGAGCGTCCCGAAACTTGGCACATCCATCATTTCAAACGCAACATCCTCGGCCAACTGATCGAAAAACA
>NZ_JBQCVO010000156.1:0-206 GCF_051958295.1 Neisseria sp. P0014.S002
CCTGGCATTACCATTTCTACGCCTTCTTCCAAAGTAACTGCACCAGTTACGTCAGTAGTACGGAAGTAGAATTGTGGGCGGTAGTTAGCGAAGAATGGAGTGTGACGACCACCCTCTTCTTTGCTCAGTACGTATACTTCTGCTTTGAATTTGGTGTGAGGAGTGATAGTACCTGGTTTAGCCAATACTTGACCACGCTCTACGTC
>NZ_JBQCVO010000157.1:0-202 GCF_051958295.1 Neisseria sp. P0014.S002
GAGACCTTTGCAAAATTCCCCAAAATCCCCTAAATTCCTACTAAGACATTTAGGGGATTTCTTATGACCACCTTCTTTCAGCAAACCGCCCAAGCCATGATTGCCAAACACATCGACCGTTTCCCAGTTGGATCAGGTGATTGATTGGCAACCGATCGAACAGTACCTGAATCGTCAAAGAACCCGTTACCTTCGAGACCAC